>CAYURR010000017.1:0-28348 GCA_964446745.1 uncultured Defluviitaleaceae bacterium
GATGCTATAATTTCTCTCGTTCGACAGATACACCCTTAGCTCAGTTGGTAGAGCAACTGACTCTTAATCAGTGGGTCCAGGGTTCGAGTCCCTGAGGGTGTACTTCTAAGATGGGTAGTATAAAATGCCTCACGGTTGATGGTTACATCTCCTGTGGGGCATTTTCGATTAGTTCGTCATATCGAGATATAAAGGACTGCATATATGAACATCTTAATTATCGATGCGCAAGGGGGCGGCCTTGGCAAACAGCTTGTTGCGAATATAAAAGAGAGTTTCCCGTTGTGTGACATTACGGCTGTGGGCACAAACAATACTGCGACGGCGGCAATGTTAAAGGCGGGCGCGACAAACGCCGCCACCGGAGAAAACGCTGTGATCGTCGGTTGCCGCAAGGCAGATATTATCATTGGGCCGATCGGCATCGTGATCGCCGATGCGCTGTTGGGCGAGATCACACCCGCGATGGCTGTTGCTGTCGGACAAAGCGCGGCCAAGAGGATCTTGATACCGGTCAACCACTGTGATAACATCATAGCGGGCGTTCCGGATCTGTCTGTCGGCAGGCTAATTCAAAATGTGATGGACAAAATCAAAGAGATATTCCCATAAATTATTGAAATCCTTTTCATTTTGTGATATAAAATCTACTGTTCTATGAAGGAACGCAGTTGCCCAGAAGGGCAATACCACTTTTGATTAAACAATTCTTGAATTTTGATTGCCATGAAGGTGATTGTATCGGTCGTAACCGATTGCGCCTGCATGGCATTTTTGTTTTGGGGGATTTTTTATGCATATGGCAGACGCATTATTGTCGCCGGTTGTCGGTATGACGTTGAATGTATTCAGCGCAGGGGCAATGGCATATTCCGCTGCGAGGATAAAAAGGGATGAGCTTTCAGAAAAAAAGCTGCCGATCATGGCGGTAGCGGGGGCATTTGTGTTTGCGGCACAGATGATAAATTTCACAATTCCGGCAACGGGCTCGAGCGGTCACATAGGTGGGGGCATTTTGCTCGCGGCACTTCTGGGCGGGTTTCCGGCTATGCTGACACTTTCGGCTGTGCTCATTATTCAATGCCTGTTCTTTGCCGATGGCGGGCTTTTGGCACTCGGTTGCAATATCTTTAATCTGGCATTTATACCGTGCTTGGTTATTTATCCTCTTGTATTTAGGCCGATCGTAAAGAAGGGCTTTACGGTTAAGGGTATAAGTATCGCATCCGTGTTATCAGTCGTTATCGGACTGCAGCTTGGGGCATTGGGGGTGGTTTTAGAAACCCTATTCTCCGGCATTACGGCTCTTCCGTTTGACAAATTTGCTCTGCTTATGCAGCCGATCCATCTTGCCATCGGTCTTGTGGAGGGCTTTGTGACCGCGGCGATACTTGCATTTGTTTATCGCATGCGCCCGGAGATCATTGAAAGCACAGTGGAACGAAAAGGTATTTCACATGCCGTTTCGTTGAAAAAGGTATTGGTTACGCTCGGTGCGGTGACATTGCTTGTGGCTGGTGGGCTTTCGCTGTTTGCCTCAACGAATCCTGATGGCCTTGAATGGTCAATTGAGAATGTAACGGGTACGACCGAGCTTGAATCGGATGGCGGTATTTACAAAGATGCTGTGGCCCTTCAAGGAGCATTGGTTGTTATGCCGGATTATAACTACCCTGATGCCGGGGATGGATCGCGCAGTGGTACGGCAGTAGCCGGTATCGTGGGTTCGGTTATAACATTTGCGTTGGCCGGAGCGATCGGCTTGGGTATTTCGATTTATAAGAAAAAGAAAAAAGCCGCTGAGGTAGAGTAATATTTGTTTGAGTGGGGGAGGCTGGCATGGCGGATATCCGCAGTAAGGTATATGAGATTTATTCGCTCGAGCAGCTATCCTCGGGCAAATCGGGCATACACAGACTTCACCCTTTAGTTAAAATGGCCGCAACGCTTGTCTACATGATATGCATACTGTCCTTTGATCGATATGCACTGTCGAGGCTTGTACCGTATATTTTCTACCCTGTCGTTATAATGTCCATGGCCGAGATACCGTATCAAATGATATTAAAGCGAGCGCTTGTTGCGTTACCGTTTTGTATATTTGCGGGGCTTTCAAACGTGTTCTTTGACCATGGGACTGCGACTGTCATAGGAGGTATCGCCGTCAGTTACGGCTTGCTGTCCTTCTTTGCAATTATGCTTAGGAGCTTATTTTGCGTGTCGGCTATCTTGATTCTTGTGGCGGTTACGCCTTTTGCAGAGTTGACTGCACAGCTTCGCAGGCTACATGTGCCCGATATGCTGGTGTCACTTTTTGAAATGACGTATCGGTACATAGGGACGCTGCTTGGCGAGGCTTCATCGATGTTTACGGCCTATAGTCTACGCAGCCGTAATAGCAAGGGCTTGGAAATGAAACATATGGATAGCTTTGTGGGCCAGCTTTTGCTGCGTAGCTTCGACCGCGCCGAGCGCATTTACGATGCGATGAAATGCCGAGGGTACCCGGCGGGTAAACATGTTGCCAAACAAAAACGACTTACATCGGCTGACTGGCTCTTTTTATTGAGCGTGAGTATGTCATCGGTGTTGCTTCGGATTGTGGGTATATTTTGACTATTTCGTGTAGCGAGGGGGATTTGGGCTGTTACTTATCAATGGATTGTCGGTAGTATATCCCGATAAAACACAGGCGGTTACGGATATAGATCTGAAGATAACAGATGGCGAGAGCGTTGCTATGATCGGCGCGAACGGAGCAGGCAAGACCTCGATGATTATGGCTTTGATGGGTGTGATTCCTTCACAGGGTAATGTTATCGTCGATGGGATACGCCTTACCAAAGAAACGCTGCGTGACATCCGTTCGCGCGTGGGGGTTGTGTTTCAAAACCCGGACGATCAACTGTTTATGCCTACCATTTTCGACGACATTGCGTTTGGGCTTCGCAACATGGGGCTTTCGGAAGAGGAGGCAATGCTTCGTGTAACGAGTTGTCTGGCTGAGCTACATATCGAGCGCTTGGAACGTAAGACGGCGCTTAAGCTGTCCGGTGGGGAAAAGCGCATGGCGGCGTTGGCAACCGTTTTGGTGATGGAGCCAACGGTGATGATATTCGACGAGCCTACGGCCTTTCTGGACCCAAAAGCGCGGCGCACGCTGATCAACACATTAAATAATCTACCGCATACAAAACTCATTGCTACCCATGACATTACCTTTGCTCTCGAGACGTGCAAGCGTACCGTGCTTTTAAAGGGTGGAAGGATTTTTGCAGATGGTCTGTCCGCAAAGCTATTGTACGACGAGGAACTCATGGATGAATGTGGTGTAGAGGCAATACAAATTTTAGAAAGAGGTGAATATAGTGACACTTAATGAGTTTTTTTCAGAGAACCCGATGTTTGCTATTGCATTTTCGGGAGGTGTGGATTCGTCCTATCTTATCTGTGCCGCGAAACAGGCGGGGGTAAAGGTCAAGGGATACTATGTCAAGTCCGCGTTTCAGCCCGAATTTGAGATGGAGGACGCACTCAAGCTCATGAAAGAATATGAGCTCGATGTGGAGGTTATTAAGGCCGATGTACTGTCGAGTGAAATTGTCTGCGAAAATCCGAAGGATCGCTGCTATCATTGCAAAAAGCTGATCTTCTCACAGATTATAGGAAAAGCAAAGGCTGACGGGTTCTCAATCATCTGCGACGGCACAAATGCCTCAGACGACATCAACGACCGTCCAGGAGTGAAGGCATTGCAGGAATTCGGTGTGGTTTCACCGCTGCGGTTGTGCGGCATCACAAAAGCCGATATCCGCTCCGCATCGAGAGAGATGGGCATCTTTACCGCAGATAAGCCTGCTTATGCGTGTCTTGCAACGAGGATCCCATCCGGACAGCGGATAAGTGCCGACATCCTGAAAAAGGTCGAGGCTTGCGAAAGCGGGCTCTTCAAGCTCGGGTTCAGCGATTTTCGCGTGAGGGTTTCGGGTAACTCTGCGCGGTTGCAGCTTGCTTCAAATGATTTACCGTTATTTGTACAAAAGCAAAATGAGGTATCCGCATTATTGCTGGATAATTTTGACGATGCCGTTCTCGATTTGAAGACGATACGCGGAGGTAATAATGGATAAGACGCAGACCTTAGACATGCTCAATGCCGTAAAGAACGGGACGTTGTCGCCTGACGAAGCGCTTCACAAACTGAAGCTCGCACCGTATTCGGACCTTGGCTATGCAAAGATAGATAATCACAGGGGTATACGGCAGGGTATCCCGGAGGTCATTTGGGGGCAAAACAAAACCCCGGATCAGATCATTGGGATAGTGCAAAGAATGCTTGAGAACGGCAGGGAAAATATCCTCATTACGCGCCTCGCCGAGGACAGCGCGATAGAGATACAAAAATATGTAAACCTTGAATATAAACCGCTGCCGCGCATCGGCATAGTGGGAAAGACCGGCGCGGTTACCGCAAAGGGTTACATAGTCGTCGCGACAGGCGGCACGAGTGATATGCCGGTCGCCGAGGAGGCTGCGGTTATAGCCGAGGTTCTCGGCAACAGGGTGGAGCGGATGTATGATGTGGGCGTGGCCGGGCTCCACCGCCTGCTCGACAAGGTGGAAATACTGATGGGTGCAACGGCTGTCGTGGCGGTAGCCGGTATGGAAGGTGCGCTCGCGAGCGTTGTCGGTGGGTTGGTGGACTGCCCGGTTGTCGCCGTGCCGACATCCGTAGGCTACGGGGCCGCATTCGGAGGGGTCGCGGCTCTGCTGTCGATGCTGAACTCCTGCTCCAGCGGCGTAAGCGTTGTAAACATCGACAACGGCTTCGGCGCAGGATATCTCGCCAGCATGATAAACCACATAGGAGGCTAAGATGAGGACGCTGTATATAGAGTGCAATATGGGCGCTGCGGGCGATATGCTGATGGCGGCACTTTACGAGTTGTTGCCCGAGCCCGGTAGGTTTATAGACAAGCTAAACTCGCTTGGGCTAAAGAATGTAGCAGTAAGCGCGGTTACGGCTGAAAAGTGTGGCATACATGGGCACCGCATGGAGGTGTCTGTCGACGGTGTGGAGGAGGAAAGTGTAGATGTTCATGAGCATCATGATCACGAGCATGACCACCACCACGAGCATGATCACAAGCATGACCATCACCACGAGCATGACCACCACGACCATGACCATCACGAGCATACCAATCATGACCATGTTACTCACCATCACCACGACCACGATCATTCGGGTCTCGGTGATATTACATCTCTGATCCGTTCTCTGGATATACCGGACGCGGTAAAGGGCAAAGCCTGCGAGGTGTACAAGCTGATCGCCGAAGCCGAAGCGAATGCCCATGGAAAGCCGATCGATCATGTGCATTTCCATGAGGTCGGAACACTGGATGCCGTTTGCGATATCGTGGGTTGCTGCCTTGCACTTGATATGCTCGCGCCCGATAGGGTTATTGTCTCGCCTATACACGTCGGCTCAGGCAATGTTAGATGCCAGCACGGTATCTTGCCCGTTCCCGCTCCTGCTACAGCTTATATTCTGCGCGGCGTGCCCATGTACAGCGGCGATATCAAGGGCGAGCTGTGTACGCCCACAGGCGCGGCGTTACTCAAAGCCTTTGCGGATAGTTTTGGCCCGATGCCCGTGATGTGCGTAAGTGCTACAGGTTATGGCATGGGCAAAAAGGATTTTGAAAGGGCCAATTGCGTGCGCGCATTTTTAGGCGAAAGCGGCGGTGCCAAAGACGATATCGTGGAACTCTGCTGCAACTTAGACGACATGACCCCCGAGGCTATAGGCTTTGCCTTTGAGCGGTTGCTTGATGCCGGAGCCTTGGATATTTATACAACGCCTATCGGCATGAAAAAGAACCGCCCCGGCGTGCTGCTTTCATGTATGTGCCGCCCGGAACAGCGCGAGGCCATGGTGCAATTGATATTCAAGCATACCACCACGATAGGCATCCGTGAATATACCTGCAACCGTTACACGCTCACACGTACCGAGCATATAACCGAGACACCATATGGGCCGGTAAGGGTCAAAAAGGCCACCGGATGGGGCGTAACAAAAGAGAAGATTGAATACGAGGATATTGCACGTATTGCGCGTGAAAATGGGGAATCGATATTGACGACAAAACTGTGATTTTGTCCTATCATTTTGTATAACATTCGTGTATTATTAGTCTGATGATCGATGTAGGGAGGTTAGCATGCGAAAGCTACTTTTGATACCGCTCGTGGCCATAATCCTCTGTTTGAACGCCATATCCCTTTATGCCACCGCGCCAAGTGTAGAGATAGACGGAAGTCCTATAGATTTCGCTGACGGTCAACAGCCGGTCGTAACGGACGGCTCTACGTTGGTGCCGTTTCGAAAGACACTCGAGGCGTTAGGCAGCGAGGTCGATTGGGATGCGGAGAGGCGAATCGCAAAGGCTAAGAAGAACGGCACGGAAATACATATGCCGATCGACTCGACCGAAGCAACGATCATAAACGCAAGCGGGGCATACAGGAGCGTCACGCTGAGCGTAGCGGCTACGATCATCAACGGTAGTACATACATACCGCTGCGCTTTGTGTCGGAGACGCTGGGCGCATCTGTGAGCTACGATGCTAACATCATGATGATCAGCATCACGACTGTAATCAATAACACGACCGTAATCAACAATACCCAGAACAACATAAACATAATCGACGAACCGCATATAACGCAAATAGGGACGGTAACGCAGCCGCAACAATCAGCGACTGCATCACCGTCCTCAAACAAAACATTATCTACTCCAAAAGCAGACGCACGATATCTGGGGAGCATTGAGTCGGACAAATATCACTTTCCCACATGTCGAATGGCTAAAAAAATATTAAAATCAAATGAAATATGGTTCGACACCATTGAGGAAGCTATATCAAAGGGCTATAAATCCTGCGGCATATGCAAGCCGTAAAACCTTCCTCGGATTCCCTCTCATAAACGCCCACATACCGGACATCATATTATCGCAGGGCTAATATGCACTGACATAAAAAACGCGCATCATTGCGTGAATATTAACCCTGTTAGGACGGCGAAAAACGCCGTCCGGCCTACATAGTACGATCTACAATTACAAGCGTTAGCGCGGTGCCTTGTTTGGCTGTTTCGGGCAGAAACAGCCTTTTTGATTCGGCGGCTCGAATCAACGTAAATATCCCGAACATCCACAGATCTATATAAACATGGTGGTCGATATTGGCTTGGGTGGCTCTCGGGAAATCCGACTTGTGAGACTTTTCAAACAATGCGGCGAGTTTATCAAACCATTGGCCGATATCGCACAATAACGGTGCGAATATCTCCGTTTGCAGTCTCGATAGTTGCGTCGGACTATAAATGGGATATTGAGCTACAAATGTATCGCCATCTTTCGTAATCAAACCGCATTTAATAGCCTCGGCCAATTTATCCGTCTCGTCTTCGCTCAGGCCTTCAACACTAAAGCCGGGCTTAACGACACGGGAGTAGAGATCATGCAGCATAACTCTTGTGTGTTTATCGCAGGTAGCTATCTCGGGTCGCGCGTCGGGCCCTGCGAAGTTATACACCCCGAGCCAATAATACGAGGATACATCGGTTTCATATATATCCGAGCATATCCCGTAGAAATCCTCCCAGCCGCTACCATCGTAATAACCGGTTACATCAAGCTTGTGACCGTCGGAGCGGTCGAGCGCGGCGATGTGGTACTTACCCCCGTCCGCGTGGATGTCATAATTACTGCGATCCTTCAGGCGCAAAAGAAGCGGGTGTGTCCTACTCACATAGCTGATAAATAGAGTAATCACACCCCACATCAGCCGTTCCGTCGCCATATCGCAACCGATAAAGCCTAACTCGCGTATACGCTCCTCGTTTTCCCAGAGCCGTTTAATGATACCATCGATAAAGCCCTGTCTGTATTTCGTATAGATCTCCCTTCGGTATTCGAAGTGGCGGCGATTTAGTATCAGAAACATCGTCTGATACCGCTTGCCTTCAAATGCCAAAAACTCCCGTTCTACAAGCCAATCCAGATCGAATTCAAGATACGGCTTCGCAACACCCGTCAACTCGGACAGCTCATCGGCCGTCTTGCCCTGCTTGTAGCAGAGTAGGCAAATATTCTGACGCACGAGACTGTCGTTCACGTCCTCTGTGTCGGGACGCTGCGGCAATTCGCCCGATGCATAAAGCCTCAGACTGCCGGGTCTCATGATATAGCTGCAGTCTTCTTTCATTTCTTTAAGCCCCTTTCTTACTCGTTTTCGAGCGTCAAACAGGTGCCATGTAATAGCGCTTTCGGTGCTGCATAAGCGTTCGGCTATCTCGCGTACACTGAGGCCGTCGAGGTAATGTAAGATCATGACCTCGCGTTGCAGTCTGCTCAATGCCGCAATTTTTTGTCTCATACGCAATAGCTCATATTCAAGTGCCGCGCTTTCGGCGTGCTCGGATGCAAAGTCCGTGCCGTCCGGCAAGGTCTCGGGCAGAAAATCCGTATCATGACGCTTTAACGCCCTGATTTGGTTGCACCTGCAATATCGTGCGACCTTCCAGACTAAATGCTCAAGACGCTCGATATAAACCCCTCTGTCCAATACCTTTAAAACCTGCACCATAATCCCCTGAGCGAGATCCTCGCCGTCTGTACGGTTTCCGGTTTTCTTAATAGCCCAGCTTAGGATCATCGGCAGATATTCCTGCGCTATCCTCTCGTATGCTTCATGTCGCTCCATCCATGGCTCCCCCTTCGCTCATATAGATAGTAACCGAGGGCAGGGCTTCCTTAGGTTAAACAGCAGTCAATAAAGCGTTTAAATATCGCCTTGCTATGTACATCGTCAAAGATGCCCTCGGGATGCCATTGAATACCGAGCAAAAACGGGCCCTTTTGATCTTGTGGCTCTATAGCTTCGACATAGCCACCGTTTTGATCGGAGGATAACACAGACACAGCCGATACACGCAAACCCTCAGCGACCTTGCCGACCACCTGATGATGCCTGGAATTTACCATGATTCGACGTTTTTTGATGATGTCAAAGAGCAGCGTATTTTCATCGATACTTACCTCATGCGCGTCAGAGGCTTCGGACTGGTGACCGTCCACATGTTGTATCAATGTGCCGCCGAGTGCGACATTCATCACCTGATGGCCGCGGCATATGCACAGAATAGGTATACCGGCCTCGCGTGCGCGCTTGAACATGTCTATCTCAAAGGTATCTCGTTCGATGCTGATGCCGCCCGTGAGCTCGTGCTTGGGTTCGCCGTAGATGTCCGGTGCGACGTCACCGCCACCGGAGATCAATAGTCCGTGCGGTAATGTCTCGATCGTATGATACGGCGTGATCAACGGCTCCCCTCCGCTTTCGTAAATGGCTCTCGCGTAGACCTGCGGCAGCGAATAACGTCCTTCCAGTATGCTCGGTGTAATAAAGATATTTGGTCTCATATACCCTCCTACTTGTAGTTGTTTTGGAAGATTGTAACAGCAGACTAAGAATCATTCAATAAACAGCTTGACATAGGGTTCTCGATATATCATTATGATAATGTATGCTTACATTAGTATGTATAAATTAGGAGGATAACATGAAGGATATCAAGCAAAAGGCCATAGATACGATCAGGGTTCTGAGTGCGGAAACGATAGAGAAGGCAAAAAGCGGTCACCCGGGCACACCACTCGGCGCGGCACCGGCGGCATATACATTGTGGGAAAACATGCGCATAGCTCCGAAAAATCCGGACTTCCCGGACAGAGACAGGTTCGTGCTCTCGGCCGGACACGGCTCGGCGCTTTTGTATACATTACTGCATCTGTTCGGCTATGGGCTCACGGCAGAGGATCTGCAACAGTTCAGGCAGCACGGGAGCCTTACGCCCGGTCATCCGGAATATCACCATACAAAGGGCGTAGAGATCACGACAGGTCCGCTCGGGCAGGGTATCGCGAACGCGGTTGGTATGGCTATAGCCGAGGCGCGGCTTGCGGCTGAGTTCAATAAGTCAGACTGCAAGATCGTAAACCATTTTACCTACGCGTTGTGCGGTGACGGTTGCATGATGGAGGGGATATCCGGCGAGGCGGCTTCGCTTGCGGGTACGCTCGCACTCGGTAAGCTTGTAGTGCTTTATGATTCCAATAACATAACAATAGAGGGCAACACGGATATAGCATTCAGAGAGGATGTCGGCGCACGCTTTTCGGCCTACGGCTGGCATGTACAAAAGCTTGAAGACGGCAACGATACCGATGCTATCAAGAAAGCGCTCGAACTCGCAAAATCCGCAACGGATAAACCGAGCCTCATAGAGATCAAGACGCAGATCGGCTTCGGCGCACCGAACAAGCAAGGCAAGCCTTCGGCACATGGCGAACCGCTCGGAACAGACGAGCTTGCGGCATTGAAGAAGAATCTGGGCTTTGAGGATGTAGAAGCGTTCTGTGTGCCCGAGGATGTTAAATCTCATATGCAAAAGCTGCAGGAACGCCTAAACGCAAACGAGGACGCATGGAACGAGTTACTCACACAATACGCAAAGAAATACCCCCAGGATTATCAGAAATGGCAACGCTGGCATGCGGCTACGGGTGCATCCACCACAGATACGCTCTGTGATGAGTTATGGGCCGACAAGGATTTCTGGACATACGAAGGGAACCTCGCGACGCGTTCGTCGTCTGAAGCCGTATTAAACAAGCTTTGCAAATATGCGGATAATCTGCTCGGCGGTGCGGCAGATCTTGCGCCGTCCACCAAGAGCCTCATGAAAGGTAAAGGGGATTTTTCGGCTGCGGACTATAGCGGATCGAATATGCATTTCGGTGTTAGGGAACATGCGATGGCCGCAATAGCAAACGGTATGGCGGTACATGGCGGACTGAGACCGTATGTGGCGGGCTTCTTTGTGTTCTCGGACTATATGAAGCCGTCCATGCGCCTTTCGGCGATGATGAAGCTGCCCGTGGTATATGTAATGACACACGACAGCATCGGCGTGGGCGAGGACGGGCCTACGCATCAGCCGATCGAACATCTCGCGATGCTGCGCGGTATACCGGGCTTTACGGTCATAAGACCCTGCGACACCAACGAGACCGCTGCGGCTTGGTATCTTGCTATGAAGCGCACGAACAGTCCGACCGCATTGATTCTATCGCGTCAGAACCTTACACTGCTTGATGAGAGCTCAAGGGAAGGCTCAAACGGAAACGTGTTGCGTGGCGGATACATCCTCAGGGACAGCAAGAAGCCGGAACCCGATATGATCCTGATCGCATCGGGCTCGGAGGTAGAGCTGGTGATAAAGGCTCAAGAGATACTGTCCGCGAAGGGCATAGATGCGCGCGTTGTGAGCATGATGTCGATGGAGGTATTCGAGGAGCAGGACGAGGCATACAGAAACAGCGTTCTGCCGCCGCATATTCAAAAGCGTGTGGCTGTTGAGGCGGGCATCACGATGTCCTGGCACAAATATGTAGGCCGTGACGGTGTGATCATAGGCATTGATCACTTCGGAGCGTCAGCTCCTTATAGCCTGCTGCTGAAGGAATTCGGTTTTACGGCGGAGCGAGTAGCAGAGGTTGCCGAGGGCTTGGTAAAACAATAACGACAGCACTTTCCGTCAAGCCGATCTGATCGCGCGGTGATATCCTATCAATGTAACCAACGGGAAAGGGAAGAAGCCATGAACGACAATAATGCTATAGCGGCATCCTTGGCATTGATAGAGCGGCGCATCGGGCAGAAGCTTTCGACGGATATCCTCGCGACCAGCGTGTTTATATCGAAGTATCATTATCAGAGGTTGTTTCATGAGGCCGTAGGCGACAGCGTGATGGAATACGTCAAGAAACGCCGACTGACTCTCGCGGCGGAGGAGCTAACGGATCCGCGCTCGAATGCAACGGTACTTGATATCGCGCTCAAATATGGTTATGACAGCCATGAGGGTTTCAGCCGCGCATTCAAGGCATACACGGGTGTATCTCCGACAGAATACAGGCGTTTCGGGCTTGGCACCCCTTTCCGAAATCTATTTGAGAAGGGGATAGTGACAATGAAAAGTCAAGTAAAGTACAAGCAAAGCACCGACGCGATCATCAAGGACATAAACGAATTGACGGCGGAGCTGTTTCATGAGGCAGAGTTTATACGTAAGCATGCGTATCCGCCGTTAGATGGATTTGTCAACATGATCGCGCAGCGTGCGGAGGCATTGGCTGAGCAGATGCGCGACGGATGCTCGGCTGTATCGGGGCTCACGGATAGCTTTGGTGAGATCACGAAGCGGTTTGGCATCATCAAGATGATTGACAATGCTGCTTTCTGGCACAATATTCTGGGATTTACCGCGTGCTTATGGATACGCCGTATGCAAACGGAGCTGGCCGAGAAATATGTGCCTATAGCCGAAAAAATTTTGGAGACTGCTCAACACATGGTATTGAAGGCCGGTAAGGTGGCGGGAATCCTGAATGATCTGGCCGCGTTGATATTTGAGGATATGCTCAGGACTGTTGATCAGGGTGTAAACAATATCGCGGATGCAATAGATCAACTTGCTGCCGATGCGGTTAGCACCTCGCAGGGTATAAAGGGATATACCTATATAGCCGAAGAGGTAGCGGCTGTGTCATGTGATATTAAAGCTGCTGCACAGAGGCTTCGTATGTCATGCACGGAGGCAAGCGCAAGTAGTAAGCTCGAGGCCGAAAAGGCCGCATATCAGTCTATTGATGAAATGTTATTCAGACTGGAGATAATAGGATTTACAGCGGATGCGGATTTATTCCGCGCACCGCAGCACGAAGAGACGAGGGCTATGTGTGATGGCGTAGCTAATCTGATCGTAAGCATCAAGGATAAATCGGCTGTTATCGGCGGGATTATATCAGAGACCGAAGCGAATATTCGTATATTTGAGCAAAAGCCCACAGACATCAGAACCGGATATGACAAACACCTCAGTGATATTGCATATCAAGGCAGTATCCTAAACTTCTTCCTGAAAGGCGAGCTCTCGTATGAAAAACTCGGTAAGATGCTTGCTGAGGATGAGAAGCAATACGCTGATCAGATACAGGTTAAAATGAACAGTTTTATTGCAGCTGCGAACGGCTATATAAGCGAACATCTTGCAGGAGCGGAATTAAAGGCGGCGGTTACAAGCCTATCTGAGCAGGTATCTGAGGTTGAGAGGCTGATAAACGCGGAAGAGACCCGCCTGAGTCCGATGGCTGCCCCATTAAAGGTGATCGCTCTCGAATGCGAGGGTTTGTCCAAACGCATACGGCAATTGGCCGATATGGTTGAGGCAGAGTAGGGATAAAGGGATTAAAAGAGGCTGTTACAGAAAACAAAACCATACCACGGATTTACTTCGTGTCAATCCTTGGTATGGTTTCGACCTGTAACAGCCTCTTTTATTTACTGTTTATATTTAACTTAGCCTACGATCTCCATCTCAAGGCATGCAACAGTCAGGTTTATGCAGTCTTCGATATCGGACAGCGAGCACATCTCCGAGCCGCTGTGGATGTAACGGGTGGCAATGGAGATGCCGCCGCTCGGTACGCCGCTCTTGTTTACATGGATAGCGCCGGAGTCTGTGCCGCCACCCACAAGCACCTCGCGTTGATGCTTGATGTTATGTTGCTTGGCGGCCTTTTCCATATGGTCGATGATCATCGGATGGCACAGTAGCGACGCGTCCTTGATCTTTACGCATGCGCCGTTGCCCATCTTCATCGGGAAATGCTGCGCCTTTGGTGTATCGACAGAGAAGGTAACATCGAAGCAGATACCGTAGTCCGGATCGATCGCGTATGCGGAGGTCTTAGCGCCACGAAGGCCGACCTCTTCCTGTACGGTGAATACATAATATATGTCATATACGGGATTTTTGATCTTCTTAGCGGCCTCAATCATCACAAAGCAGCCGATGCGATCGTCCAAGGCCGGTGAAATGATTTTGGTCTCATCTACTATGGGCTCCGCGAGATACACGCAAGTGTCTCCGATGTCAACGTATTTTTTTGCATCGGCCTCATCCTTTGCGCCGATGTCGATATACATGTTATCGAGCCTCATCTTAGTTTGGTCGTCCATGCGTTCGCATCCGATAACGCCGACAGTGCCGTTCGAGAAGATTACCCTGTCGTGCAGGCTCGTGAAACCGCCGATGCCGCCGACTGCCGAAAATCTTAGGAAGCCCTTTTCATCAATATGCGTGACCATGAAACCGATCTGATCCATGTGACCGGCGAGCATCATCTTCTTTGCATCTGGTTTGCCGCATTTCTTTACCGCAATCAAGTTGCCGAGTGCGTCCACACGGCATTCGTCCACATAATCCTTGATGCTCTCCTCTATGAACTTACATATGGCCGTTTCCCTGCCCGTCGGTGAATTGACCGCGCATATCTGTTTCAGCAAATTTTTATCCATTCCGTTATGACCTCCCATTTATACCAAAGCCTTTAACAGCTTGATTAGGTTTTCGTAGTCGTTCAGATCCACTACCGATACCGGCGAATGTATATACCTACACGGCACGGCCAAGCCTATTACAGCCATACCTTCTTTTGCCTGCGAAAAGCGCATAGCATCCGTACCGCCCATACCTGTACGGCGAACCTGTATCGGAATGCCCTGTGCCTGAGCGGTTCCGAGTACACGCTCTACACAATCCTTCCTGTAAACCGTGCCGCGATCCAGCAGCGATACCGCGGGGCCCTTGCCCATATATGTTACGGATTTATCATGCTCTTCCTTGATCGTATCCGCGCAGATTGTACCCTCTACGATGATCGCTATGTCTGCGGTTATGTTATTTGAGGCCACGGCTGAACCACGGCAGCCGACCTCCTCCTGGGCGGTGAATACCGCTGTGATTTTAGACTTTGTGTCAGACTTCAAAACCTCGATGATTGCTGCACAGCCGACGCGATCGTCGAGTGCCTTTGACATAGCCTTATTATCTCCGAATTCCCTGTATTCGGTCGCAAAACCCACATAGTCACCGACACTTACGAGCTTTTCTGCGTCGGCCTTATTGAACAAGCCGATGTCGATATACATATCGTCTACGGTATGAGCCTTTGTGCGTTCCTCGGGCTTTTGCTGGTGGATGGGCTTTGAACCGATGACACCGTTGATCTTCTTGTCGCCGACCTTTACTTGCTTTGAAACCAGAACGCGTGGATCACAGCCCCATGAGCCGAAGCGTATAAGGCCCGTTGCATCTATACCCTTTACTACCATGCCGACCTCATCCATATGCGCACAGAGTACGGTATGCGGACCGGTTGCATTCCCGTTTTTAATGGCTATGAGGTTGCCTATTCGATCGGTATACAGCCTGTCTACATGCCCCGAAAGCTCTTCTTTTATTATCTCGCGGACTTCCTTTTCGAAGCCCGGCAGCCCCATGGCCTCTGTCAATCTCTTTAACAGCACAGCTCCACCTCCGGATCGCAATCATTCAAGCTCGTGATATAAGCGGCTAATAGCCTGCCGGTCTGTATTACGTCGTTGAAGCATATCGTTTCGACGGTCGTGTGCATATACTTGAGCGGAATAGACAATAATCCGCATGCCGCGCCCGTTCCAGAAATCTGCAGCTCCGTCGCGTCCGTACCCGAACTGCCGCCCGATACAGCACTGACCTGATACGGAACGCCGTTATCCTTGCCGGCAGCCTTGAGACCCTCAAATACCTTGTGATGTATGTTTGGGCCGCGTGCTATGGCAGGACCCTTGCAGAGCTCGTCGGAGTCGAATTCCTTGAGCTCCGGCGTACGCCCGAAGCCTACGTCAATAGCGATAGCAATATCGGGTTTTATGTCGTATGACGAAACCTTTGCTCCATGCAGGCCGACCTCCTCCTGCACCGTCGCAACATAATAAACATCCATCGCGTGACGTGTGTTCTCAAGATTCATCATACATGCCAAAAGAGACGCTACACCAGCGCGGTCGTCAAATGCCTTGCTTGCGAGGATGTCGTTTTGCAACGGAATCATCTTTATATTAAGCGTGATGATGTCTCCGATCCTGACAAGCTCCTCGAGTCTTTCCTTTGGATATCCCGTGTCAATCGTAAGATCTTCGAGTTTTATAGCGTTGTTGCGCTCGTCCTCGGGCATAATGTGCGGCGGCTTCATACCTATTACGCCGAACACTTGCTCCCTGCCGTGTATAATAGCCTCTTGGGCCATCAATACGCGCTGATCATATCCGCCCACCGACACGAATCGCACAAGCCCATCATCGTCGATGCATTTGACCATGAGCCCTATCTCGTCCATATGCGCGGCCATCATAAAACGATGCCTTTTGCCCTGTGCATAACCCTTGCGCAGACCGATGACATTGCCGATTTTGTCGATATGCACCTCGTCGCAGTAGCGCTTAAATTCTTCCGCAACGATTGCGGCCACGCGGCTTTCATATCCCGAAACGCCCGTCTCGTTACATATGCGCTCCAGGAATGCCTTTACCTGATCCAAATTCAAATCCATGCCTCCCTTTAACGGTACTCAAGATATTGTTCTTTTGTTATATCTAAAAATTTGAGGATCTCCTGCTCAGATTTGCCTAACATCTCTAAAACCTGTATCTTACCCTTGAGGACGCCTTTCTCTATGCCTTTCTCTATGCCCTTCTCTATGCCTTTTTGTAAGCCTTCCTCTATGCCCTTCTCTATGCCTTTCTCTATGCCTTTTTGTAAGCCTTCCTCTAAACCTTTCGCTAGCCCTTTCTCTAACCCTGCCTCGTGCCCTTCCTCACTTCCATAAACCCAGGCACTATACATAGCCGTCACATAATCGGCCCTTATCCTCTCTTCCGTTGTCATAACCTTGAGTTCCTCCCTTCCGAGACTGTCATACTCTATTATCGACGCTGCCTTTAATATGTATGCCGGAGCCGATGGACCGACCTCTCCCGTCATGAAGTAATGTGCCCAATGCCGTTGATTTACTGTTTCAATGTTTGGCTTCTCATACTCGAAAAAGCCTATCTTCATCAGATCCTTATGATACCGCTTGTTGCGTTTAGGATCATAGAGCTCAAATATGCGCAGAGCGTCGTCGTCATAGAAGTGCTTATACCCCAATATATTCAACGCGTATACAGGACGCAAGCTCGAGTATGGCATTGACTTGCCGCTTGGAGACTGCTCCATCTCGTCCTGCTTGTTGTAATGAGAGACATACTCATCCATTGGATAATAGATATAGCGCTCGTCCAAGAACAACGTCTTTCGTAGCTGCAGCTCAGAGCGAAACGATCGTTTGGGCGTTATCGTAGCGGCAACATCAGATATCGTGCTCTTATACTCGTTCTTTATCTGCCCCTCGATATACTCGCTATAGCTTTTGATACTGTAGGGGTTCTGTATCTGTATATCCTCGACCTCGATATCAAAGAAGTCGGTGACTAAGCCGATCAGTATATCCTTATTCTCCTCGCTCGCGAATACCTTTTTAAAAGCCAGATCATTGGTTGGCGGGATCCGCTTCGGTGTAGACATAATGCCGCCCCTTTCATGTTGAGGTTAACACTCTGTTGAACGGATTGTAACACATGTAATATCCGGCATGCAAACCCGTTTATAACGCTGTTACTCAATGGTCAGATGCTTAAGGTATGCCGCATGCATCTCCTCTGCGGTTAATGACTTATTCGTAAACAAGGTCGCGAGTACATCGGATTTGCGGACATGATCCCCGGTCTTAGCCTCGACATAGAGCCCGGCAGCGAAATCTATAGGGCTTTCCTTAGTTTCCCTGCCCGCACCCAATGCAACCGACAATATCCCGATCCCTTCCGTGTTCATAGCAGTGATCACTCCGTCATGAGGCGCCTTTATCTCGAAGGTATGCTTAGCGGGTTCGAACTTAGTAGGGTTTTGCAAATACGAAATATCCCCTCCCTGAGCCTCAAACATCGCAAACATTTTCTCTCTGGCCTCGCCACTTCGGATCTTTTCGTGGATCAATCCCTCATAATCCCCGCCCGGGCAGTCTACACCCGAAAGCGAAAGCATTTTGGATGCGAGCAAGATGCAGTCGTCCGTAAGGTCCTTAGGCCCTTTGCCGGACAGCACGTCGAGTGCCTCCAATACCTCGAGCCTATTACCGATCGCACGGCCCAGCGGTACATCCATGTTTGAAATCACTGCGTCACAGCGTTTGCCTGCGCGTGTGCCGATATCCACCATCGCATTTGCGAGGCGCAAAGCGTCTTCGTGACTCTTCATAAACGCGCCGGATCCCATCTTCACGTCCAGCACTATCACATCCGAACCCGACGCGAGCTTTTTGCTCATGATGCTCGCGGCGATCAACGAGATATTATCGACGGTCGCGGTCACGTCACGCAGCGCATAGAGCCTTTTATCGGCGGGTGCGAGGTTCTCGCTCTGGCCGATCACGGCAATGCCCGTGCGGTTCACGATATCGATAAACTCATTCATCGACAGGCTCGTGCGCGTGCAGGGTATCGATTCCATCTTGTCAATCGTGCCGCCTGTGTGACCGAGCCCTCTGCCGGACATCTTCGCGACCTTTATGCCGCATGAAGCGACGATGGGCGCGACCGCGAGCGTTGTCTTGTCCCCAACGCCGCCGGTAGAGTGCTTGTCGGCCTTGATCCCGGCGATACCCGAGAGGTCCACGATATCCCCCGAATGTGCCATCGCTAAGGTCAGATCGGCTGTTTCGCGCTCGTCCATATGGCTAAAAAATATCGCCATCAGCATCGCCGAGATCTGATAATCCGGGATGCTGCCGTCTGTAACCCCCTTGACAAAGAAGTCTATCTCCTCTTTTGACAGCGCGTGACCGTCACGTTTCTTTTTTATGATGTCATATATCCTCATCTATCTTGCCCCCTTTTCGTAAGGTGTACCTGCGGCCTTCGGTGCGCTCGAATGTTTTGAGGTGAATGCAAGCACGAACAGCGTCGCCAGATACGGGATAATTTTATAAATATAGTCAGGCAACGCGAGCGCAGCCAGAAAGCCTACGGATACATAAGTCGCCGATATGGTTTTTGCAAATCCGAAAAACAGTGCCGCAAGCATGATCCGCCAGGGTTTCCATTGCCCGAATATCAACACGGCGAGTGCCATAAAACCGTAGCCCGCGACATCCGCGTTGAAGTTAATAGAGGTTGGTATCACAAAGATTAAACCGCCGAGCCCGCCGAGCGCACCCGAGATCAACACGCCCGCGTAACGTAACCCCCAGACATTCACGCCGACCGAATCCGCAGCCTGCGGATGCTCGCCGCACGCGCGTAGCCTGAGGCCGAAGCGTGTCTTGTATAAGACGAATACACTTACCAGTAAGATCGCTATACCTATGTATGTCGTGATGTAGGTATTTTGAAAGAACATGGGCCCTATAAACGGTACTGAGCCGAGCACGGGCACGCTCTCGATCCGAAACACATTCGCAAACTGCACCTGCTGCACCTTTTGGAGCATGCGCGCGACATAGATCGCGAACGCGGGTGCAAAGGTATTCAGCGCCGTACCCGATATGACTTGGTTAGCGTTCATATTGATCGCTGCGTAAGCATGGAAAAACGCGTAGACAATACCCGAGGCCGTAGCAACAAGCATTGCGAGTAATAAAAATAGCTGCGGGTTCATTGTAAGTCCGGCCGCTTGCATGCGACTGATGAATAATATGCTCGTAAACGCGCCGATAATCATTATGCCCTCGAGCGCAATATTTACTACGCCACTGCGCTCGGAGAACATACCGCCTATCGCAACCACCAATAGCGGTATCGAGAAGAACATCGTCTGCTGAAATACAAAGAACAGGGTATTCATGAACGATCGTCCTCCTTTCCGGCAGCAGCGCTGATAGTAGTATCTTCTGACGCTGATTTATTTCCCGAGATTTTCCTGTTTTGAATAAACTGTTTAATCAATAGAGAAAACGCGCTGCAATATACAATAGCCGAGATGATGATACTGATGATCTCGGGTACGAAGTTATAGAGCTGCATATAGAAGCCGCCCTGCGACAGATATGCGATAAACAGCCCCGCGAATATCACGCCGATGGGGTTAGAAAGCCCCAACAGCGCTACAGGTATACCCGAAAATCCCTCCGCCGCAAGCACGTCGACGACCTCGATATGCTTACCGGATCCGGCTAAAAACAACAGACCGCCGCCGAGACCCGCGAGCGCACCGGCTATGACCATCGAGAGTATAATGCTACGCTTTTCGTTGATGCCCGCATATCGGCTTGCGCTACGGCTGTAGCCGCAGGCCTTGAGCTCGTAGCCGAAGGTCGTCTTGTTCAGGATGATATACATAATCACAGCCACCGCGATTGCGATCAATATACCCGCATTGATTGCGGAGCCGCCAAACAATTCATTCAAGCCAAGCTTCGGTATCACTGCCGAGGCCGCGACGGGCTTTGATTGATTGCGGAGCTTGTCAAATACGGACGGGTCTGTCTTGACGAGCATGTTCACAAGATACATACCTATGTAGTTCATCATGATAGTGGCAATGACCTCGTTGACATTCAAAAAAGCCTTGAATAGCCCCGGCAACAGTCCCCAGAGTGCACCGCCCAAAAATGCTGCCAAAAGCGCCACGGCCCAGTGTATGGGAGCGGGGAGCCATGTTCCAGTGATGCCGACATAGACGGCGCAATACGAACCGAACATAAATTGACCGGTTGCGCCGATGTTGAACAGCCCGGTCTTGAACGCGAACGCGACCGACAACCCTGTGAGTATGATCGGTGTTGCGAAATAGAACACATCACCTACACCCTTAGCGCCGCCCGCAAAGCCGCCCATCAATATCGTAGTAAAACCGCCGAACGCCTCAGCGGGGTTACTGATCAAGAGGATGATAAGCCCTAACAGCAGCCCCGCCGCTATAGCTATAAATGAGGCAAGGATTTCGTATCTGACGTTTTTCATCAGAGGGCCCTCCTTTTGGTACCGGCCATATACAGGCCGAGTTCCTCGGACGTGACGTGCTGTGGGTCGAATTCGCCTACGAGCTTGCCCTCGGATATGACTAAGATACGGTCGCTCACGTTCATAACCTCCTCGAGCTCTAACGAAACGAGCAGCACAGCTGTGTCCGTGTCGCGCTCGTTTAGGATCTGCTTATGTATGTACTCTACCGCTCCGACGTCCAGACCCCTCGTGGGCTGCACGGCTACGAGCAGGCGAGGCTTTTTGTCAAGCTCGCGCGCTATGACGGCCTTTTGCTGGTTGCCGCCGGACATGGCGCGGGCCGGTGTGAAGGCGCCTTGACCGCTGCGGATATCGAAGCGGCTGATGAGCCTTTGGGCGTATTGTGTGATTTCTCTAAACCTCAGAAATCCATTTCGTGAGAAGGCCGGCTTGTAATAGCTCTGTAAGACAAGGTTTTCGGCGAGGTTGTAATCGAGCACGAGCCCGTGCTTGTGTCGATCCTCGGGTATATGGCTCATGCCGAGCTCCGAACGTTTACGCACGGACGCATCCGTGATATCCACGCCGCAGAGGTTGAGCTTACCGCCGGTTGATTTTATGATACCGGTGAGTGCGTAGACCAGCTCGGACTGGCCGTTGCCGTCGATGCCCGCTATGCAAACGATCTCGCCTTTGCGCACCTCAAACGAGATATCGTCGACGATGTTTCGGCCCGTGCGAGGGGATTTTACACTGAGGTTTTTTACAGACAAAACGGTGTCGCCGGATGTTTTCTCATTCTTGTGCAACACGAGGTCCACGTCGCGCCCGACCATCATGCGGCTCATCTCTTCCTTGCTGGTCTCGGAGACATCGACCGTACCTATGTATTTACCTTTTCGGAGTACACTACAGCGATCGGCGGCCTCTTTTATCTCATCGAGCTTGTGGGTGATGAATAGAATGGATTTACCCTCGGCTCGAAGGCCCTTCATGATGCCCATTAGCTCGCGTATCTCTGCCGGGGTTAAAACAGCTGTGGGTTCGTCAAAGATCAATATATCGTTGTCGCGGTATAGCATCTTGAGTATCTCGACGCGCTGCTGCATGCCGACCGTGATATCAGATATCACCGCATCGGGGTCCACGCTCAAGCGGTAGCGTTCACTCAACGCGACGACCTTCTTGCGCGCCTCTTTCATTACGAGCACTCCGCCGGGTTTTACGGTCTCGGAACCGAGCACGATGTTTTCAAGCACCGTGAAGTTCTCAACGAGCTTGAAGTGCTGGTGCACCATACCGATACCGAGCGCGTTCGCGTCGCGCGGGCCGTTGATCTTTACAGGCTTTCCGTCCTTTTTGATCACGCCCTGCTCGGGTTTGTACAATCCGAACAATACGCTCATCAAAGTAGATTTACCCGCGCCATTTTCGCCTAACAGCGCGTGTATCTCGGCCCTTTTGAGCTGCAGCGTTATATTGTCGTTCGCTGTGATACCGGGGAATTTCTTTGTGATATTTAACATCTCAATTACATATTCCAAGCCCGCACCCCCAAGATAAAAATAAAACCCTATCGCGGATCGCATGAATTAAAGCGGATTGAAAATCCGTGAGAATCCGTGCCGATCCGCAGTAGGGTTATATTATTTTGATATATTTAATTACTGTATGACCGAAAGCTTTACAGCCTTTACGGGGATATCGGTAGGCGCAACCTCGTTGCCATCCTTCGTATCGCCCAAAAGCTCTATTTGATTACCCGCAAGCTTAGCAAATATCGCATCGTAATCGGCCTTTGCGAATGTGTTGAACCTGGTGTAATCCTCCGGCAGACCTACGCCATTATCGGCTGCGGACAGTGTAACGGATGAACCTCCCGGGAATTTGTTGTCATAGAATTGCTTGATCATCTCGTATACGGAGTTTGAAAGCTCCTTCTTAGCAGATGTGATAACCGTAGCGGACTCTGCGCTCTGGTCTACGTCTACGCCGATAACCTTTGCGTTAGCCGCCTCTGCAGCAGCCATGATCGATGTGCAGATACCGCCGCCGCACGAGAAGATGACCTCCGTGCCCGTCTGATACCACGAAGCCGCCTTGGACTGGATCTCAGGTGATGGTGAGAACGAACCGGTGTAGTTGTACTTCAGATCAAGTGCGCCCTCTGCGAGGCCCATTTCCTGAGCCGCGTATTCGGCACCCTGTACAAAGCCGTAACCGTAGCGGATAACGGCCGGAACCGCCATACCGCCCATGAAGCCGAGCTTTGTATATCCGTCCTTAACAGCAGCATAACCGGCCAGGAAGCCTGATTGCTGCTCCTGATAGAAAACAGAAACCGTATTCGGCGCGATGAAGATATCGGAATAATCACCGCTGTTCGGTACGCCGTCAAGCAATACGAACTTGGTATCCGGATACTTTTCCTGTGCCTTTAAAACCGCCGGCTCAAACAGGAAGCCCGGGCATACAACGACCTTCGCACCGCCCTTGATAGCCAGGTCGATTGTAGAGATGTACGCGTCAGTGGTCTTTTCCGGGGGCTGGTAATACTTGTAGGTGATGGATTTCTCCTTCGCGTATTGCTCCAATCCCTCCCAGGCGCCTTGGTTAAAGCTCTTGTCGTCGATCGTGCCTACGTCTGTTACGAGTGCAAGCTCATATCCGGACGCTGCGGTCTCCTCCGCGGGTGCTTCGGCTTCGGTTTCTGCAGGAGCCTCCGCTTCGGTCTCGGCAGGTGCCTCGGTTGCTTCCGTAGCAGGTGCCTCTGTGGCCGCCGGTTGGGCTGTAGCCGTGTTATTGGCAGGTGCCGCACAACCCGCAAGTATTGCGGCCGACAGGACCGCAGTACATACAATCTTGATTAACTTCTTCATACTTGTCCTCCTTTTTAATTATTTATTAAATCCCTCGGTGAAAATGAATGAGGGATTAATTGCTCAAGTCTCTTTTGTAAAAATTCGTGTGTGTCCTTCGCGAGAATAATTTGAAAACGCTTCGGATCGCAGAACTCCAACATGACCTGTCTGCAGACACCGCATGGCGTGCACAACTGATCGGGTAGTTCACCCGCGCCACCAACGATGGCAATAGCGGAAAACTCCGTTTCGCCCTCGCTCACAGCCTTTACAAATGCGGTGCGCTCGGCGCAACTGGTGGGGGTATATGCGGCGTTCTCGACGTTGCAACCCAAATACACCTTGCCGGACTTTGACAGCAAAGCTGCACCGACTTTAAAGCCCGAGTACGGTGCGTATGCAAATGTCCGAGCATGTAATGCGTCAGTAATCAATCCGGTCACGTCTATCCGCGGTTCGAACAGAAATGCCTTTACGGCATCTGCTATTATCGAAAAGCCTGTCCCTGTACCCATGTCAATAGCGGGGGTTTGTTTGTTGTAGAACAGTGCGGGTATGTATTCACGCGTGTGATCCGTACCCCGATAGCCCGGATCACAACCGTGATCCGATGTGATGATCAATAGGTCGTCGTCCCGCAGCTTTGGCAAAAATCCGCCGAGCCACGCGTCAAACTCACTCAATGCGCTTGCATAGCCGTCGATGTCGTTGCGGTGACCATAGACCATATCAAAGTCGACTAAGTTTATAAAACACAGTCCGTTAAAGTCCTCGTTTGCCAGTTCAGATGTCTTTTGCATCCCGTCTGCGTTGGAGGTGGTCTTTACGGAGCGCGTAACGGACTTGCCCGCGAAGATGTCGTAGATCTTGCCTACACCGATTACATCCAGGCCGGCCTCGGCGATATCATCGAGCATCGTTGGTCCCAGAGGTGCCAACGAATAATCATGTCTGTTTGCGGTACGTGCAAAATTCGGTGCGTTTCCGATGAATGGTCGTGCGATGACCCGGCCCACGCCGTGTTCACCTACCAGTAGCTTCCGTGCCTTTTCGCATGCGTCGTATAGGCGATCGAGCCCGAAATGCTCCTCGTGTGCGGCGATCTGGAATACGCTGTCAGCCGAGGTGTATATGATCGGTTTGCCCGTCTTAATGTGTTCCTCGCCGTAATCCTGAAGTACAGCCGTACCGGAATAGGGGAGGTTACAGAGCGTTCCGACACCTATGGCCTGTTCAAACGCGTCGATGATCTCCTTCGGAAAGCCGTTCGGGTATACGGGCAGGGGGCGTTCGGAGACATAACCCGCGATCTCCCAATGACCGACGGTCGTGTCCTTGCCCTTTGAGCTCTCTGTAAAGCGTGCGTATGAGGCCTCCGGTGTTTCGACACCCGGGTGTATATAACCCTTTACGCCCTCGATATTAAAATAACCGAGCCGCGCGAGGTTTGGTGCGTTGAACAGCTTGCTCTTAGAGATCGTCAACAGCGTGTTCGCACCGACATCACCATACATAGAGGCATCCGGCAGTGCGCCGATACCCAAGCTGTCCAACACGATCAGAAAAACCCTTCTACCAACGTTTTTCAAAAAGTTCACCCGCATTCTTAGTCAAAAATCTACGTAACACAAATGTAATAATACCACTTTGTACAACCTTTTGCAATGTCTTACAAACGATTCAAAATACAAGTGCCTTAGGGCAGTTCGTTACCGGCAGCGCAGTATATCTCATACCATTCGGGTCTTGTGAGTGTAACATCTGAGGCCACGCAGATGTCCTTTATACGCTGCTTATTTGTCGTACCGATGATGGGTTGTATCTTGGCCGGATGACGCAGTATCCATGCGATAGCGATCGCGGAGTTTGTGACACCATATTTCTCGGCATATTTATTTATCGTAGCGTTCAGTTCCGGAAAGTCCGGGTTGTCCAAGAACACACCCTCAAAGAAACCGTACTGGAACGGCGACCAAGCCTGTATCGTGATGTCCTTCAGGCGGCAATATTCGAGTACGCTGTCGTCGTGGTCAACGGACGGCGGGTTCTCCATGTTCGTGTTCAGGCCGCTGTCGATCATACCGGTGTTTGTGATCGAGAACTGCAGCTGGTTGATGATAATGCGCTGCTTCAGATAGCGGCTCAATAACTCCATCATCATCGGGCGCTGATTGCTCATGCCGAAGTATTTAACCTTGCCGGACTCGTGCAAAGTAGTGAATGCCTCCGCGACCTCCTCGGGTTCAACGAGCGTATCGGGCCTATGCAAAAGCAACACGTCTATGTAGTCGGTCTTGAGCCTTTTGAGGATGTTGTCCACGGAGGTCAAGATGTGTTCCTTGGAGAAGTCAAAAAAACCGTTGCGTATACCGCATTTGCTCTGTATCAATAGCTTGTCCCTCAGACCCGGTGTCAAAGTCAGCGCGTCCGCAAATACCTCTTCGGACTTGCCGCCGCCGTAGATGTCCGCATGGTCAAAGAAATCGATGCCCGCGTCCATTGAGGTCTTGATCAGGCTGTCAACATCCTGTACGGACATATTTGCGATACGCATGCAGCCCAACGAGATTTCCGATGCAAATAAACCGCTCATTCCAAGATTGATCTTTTTCATAGTCCCGTCTCCTTAGTATTTTATTTTATATCCTTTATTGATATACGACAGCCTGTATGGCCACACGGCCCCTGGAGGTCGTACCTATATCCGTTATACACACCCTGCCGCGCTTTCGCACAGTGATCGTATCGTTCTCTTTGATGCGATGATCGGATGCGGTAATGGGTTGCCAGTTTACAAACACCGTTTCAGAAGACACTAATTTCTGCGCGTTTGAACGCGACAGATGAAACACAGCTCCGACCACAGCATCCAAACGCATCGAACCGGCCGTAAAACGCATTTCCTTACCGTTTCCTGCGATGGCTTCGTCAAGGCTTGCGGCCATATCGTGAGCCTCGCTGATATCGACATGTACACGCCCCACCGTTTCTAAGTTAGCGCGGATGTAATCGGATAGCTCTGTGTGTACAAAGATGAGCGCACCGCAGTCCTCGGTGTCCTTGATCACGATATCGCCGAGCTTTGAGCGGTCAATGCCGAGCCCAATCAACGAGCCCAAGTAATCCCGATGCGACGGAGGCTTTGCAAATTTTCTGTTATAGGTAACGCATAGCGGTGTGATCGGAAAGATATCCGCGTGAGGCGTTTGCTCGTCGATATTATCCGCGACCAAAAAACCTATCATACGGCGTTCGGCAGACATGAAGCCACCAAAGCATACGGGTTCGATCGCGTTGTAATGCATCTCCTTGATATCGGCGCGCGCGGCATCGAGAAAGAGCCCGCTGCTGCGCGGGTCTAAAAAATCCGTAAATGTATCGGATTTGTGCTTAGCACATAAAAAAAGCCGATCCAAGACTCTTGCGTACAAAAGCTTGTCATCGGGCTTTATAAATCGTTGCGTTGTGGTTTTCATAAAATAAAACCTCATTAAACAAAACTTCTTAGAAGTGACAATAACAGGTTCTTTACTAACATAATGAGCACATACGCGATGATAGGTGAAAAGTCCAGCATCATGCCCGGACCGCCCAACGGTGACTTGGCTATTATATAGCGGATAGGCCCCAAGATGGGTTCGGTCAAGGCATAGAGTATTTGAATGATAGGGTTGTTACGCGGTATCGGAAACCACGAGATGATCACGCGTATAAATATCAAGAAATACAGCAGGTTAGCAAAGAGATCTATTGCCATTGCCAAAACACTTAGCATATCCTCACCTGTTCGCAGCGGACGCAAGCCACGGGAATATGGAGCCGGTATTCTTTAATTCGTCCCTGAGCTCACCGCTGAGCTTGATACCCTCGGGTACAATCACGAAGATATCATTTGATATACGCTGTATCTCACCGTTTACCGAATATGATGCACCGCCTAAAAAGTCCGCGATACGCTGTGCCGCGGGTCTGTCGATATGCTCGAGATTGACCACGCAAATGTTGTTGTTGCGGATATGGTCGCAGACAGCCGGAGCATCGTTTATGCCCTTTGGGTGCATAATGTAGACCTGCGGAGATGTCGATGACGACGAAGCCGGACGGAAGTCCACTATCTTGCTCGTGGCGGGGCGTGAAGACCTGCCTGTGTTGTATGTAACGTTGCTGTTCGCGTTTGGACGCGCATAATCCCTGCTATCCGTATACAAATCGACAGAGCGGTCATCTTCATACTCGTAACCCTCGTCCTCGCTGCCGTAGTATTCGTCATCACTGTCGTAATTTGTACCTAGCATCATGTTTTTTACCTTTTGAAATAAACTCACAAACATTCTCCCTTCGGATAATAAAAGGTTAAATGTCTCCCCTTATTAATTGTTATGCACAAATGTATTTTTATGCATTTTTCTCTATTTATCTTTTTATTTTTTAAATTATTAGCGTGACCCAAACAGGCTTGTCCCAATACGAACCATCGTGGCGCC
>CAYURR010000018.1:0-16908 GCA_964446745.1 uncultured Defluviitaleaceae bacterium
TATTGGTCTGCGGCGGCACAGGCTGCCGTTCGGCTGAAAGCGACAAGATTTTAGAGAACCTAAATGCAGAGATAAAGGCGCAAGGCCTCGAGAACGAGGTCGAGGCGATCACAACCGGTTGCTTCGGCTTCTGTGAGCAGGGCCCGATCGTAAAAGTCTATCCGGACAACGTGTTCTATGTTCAGGTCACACCCGACGACGCGAAGGAGATCATCGCGGAGCACGCCATCAAGGGCCGTCCGGTTCAAAGACTGCTGTTCAAGGATCCCGTTGCGGGCACCAGAGAGGCCGAGCACAGAAACATCGGTTTCTATCACTCACAGATCCGTATCGCACTCAGAAACTGCGGTATCATCGATCCGGAGAGCATCGACGAGTATATCTCCGTCGGCGGTTACGACGCACTCGGCAAATCATTGTTTGAGATGAGCCCCGAATCCGTCATCGACACAGTCAAAAAGAGCGGTCTGCGCGGCAGAGGCGGCGCGGGTTTCCCAACCGGCGTAAAGTGGGAGGCCGCAAAGAATCAAACATCCGAACAAAAATACGTCATGTGTAACGCGGACGAGGGCGATCCGGGCGCATTCATGGATCGTTCGATCCTCGAGGGTGACCCGCACAGCGTGCTCGAGGCTATGGCCATCTGCGGCTACGCTATCGGCGCAAACAAGGGCGTTATCTATATCCGCGCGGAGTATCCGCTCGCGGTTAATCGTCTGCGCATCGCGATAAAGCAGGCCGAGGAATATGGTCTGCTGGGCGACGACATCATGGGCAGCGGATTCTCGTTCCACATTTCGCTGTACTTGGGCGCGGGCGCGTTTGTCTGCGGTGAGGAAACCTCGCTGATGAACTCTGTCCAAGGCGGTCGCGGCGAACCGCGTACGAAACCACCGTTCCCTGCACAGGCCGGCCTCTGGATGAAGCCTACAAACATCAACAACGTAGAGACATATGCAAATATTTGTCAGATTATAATAAACGGTCCCGAATGGTTCAGGAGTTTTGGTACCGAAAAGAGCCCGGGCACAAAGGTTTTCGCACTCGCGGGCAAGGTCAACAACGTGGGCCTCGTCGAGGTTCCGATGGGTATGCCGCTTAGGCAGATCATCGAAAATATCGGCGGCGGCATCAGAAACGGTAAGAAGTTCAAGGCCGCTCAGACCGGCGGTCCGTCCGGCGGATGTATCCCCGCACAGCATTTGGATACCGCTACGGACTTCGAATCCCTTATCTCGCTCGGCTCGATGATGGGTTCAGGCGGTCTCATCGTCATGGACGAGGACGACTGTATGGTCAATATCGCCAAGTTCTATCTCGAGTTTACAGCCGAGGAGAGCTGCGGCAAGTGTACACCGTGTCGCGTGGGCAACCAGCGTCTGCTTGAGATCCTGACTAAGATCACGGACGGCAAGGGCACGATGGAGGATCTCGACAAGCTCGAGGAGCTCGGCAATGTCATCAAGGATACCGCGCTCTGCGGCCTCGGCCAGTCCTCACCGAACCCCGTTCTGTCTACGCTGAAGTATTTCAGGGAAGAGTACGAGGCGCATGTAAAAGAAAAGCGCTGCCCGGCCGGTTCCTGCACACAGCTGTTGCGTTATACGATCTTGGACGACAAGTGCATAGGATGTACGGTTTGTGCGCGTAATTGCCCTGTAAACTGTATCTCGGGTGAACGCAAGCAAGCGCATACGATCGATCAGGACAAGTGCATCAAGTGCGGTGCTTGTATCGATAAGTGTAAGTTCAGCGCGATAACAAAAGGCTAAGGACGGAGGTCATAGATAAAAATGATTAATATAGTCATAAATAACACCGAAATATCCGTACCCGAGGGTACGACGATATTGCAAGCGGCGCGTTCCGCAGGTATACATATACCTACGCTGTGCCATCTGGACCTTCATGACATCAAGATGGTCAACCAGGTGGGTACATGCCGTGTCTGCATGGTTGAGGTAGAGGGACGCAGAAACCTCTTGCCCGCGTGCTGTACAGCCGTAGCGCCAAACATGGTAATCCACACGGCATCAAAGCGTGCGATTATGGCTCGTCGCATCGTGGTCGAGTTGCTGCTGTCAAACCATCCGAACGACTGTCTGATCTGCGAACGTAACGGCAACTGCGAGCTCCAGAGCCTTGCAGCCGAGCTCGGCGTACGCGAGATCAAATTCGGCGGCGAAAAGACGCTACGTGAAAAGGATACATCGAGCTACTCGATTGTGCGCAATCCGGACAAGTGCATACTCTGCCGCCGTTGCGAAACGATGTGTAACGATGTTCAGACCGTCGGGGTTTACTCGGCTGTTCATCGCGGATTTGAAACCGTTATCGGTACCGCGTTTGACTACCCGATGCTCGACACCGCATGTACATTCTGCGGGCAGTGCGTATCGGTCTGCCCGACCGCTGCTCTGACAGAGACAGACGACACCGCTAAGGTTTGGGAGGCTTTGGCCGATCCCGATAAATTTGTAATAGCTCAGACCGCTCCGGCTATCCGCGTTGCCCTGGGCGAATCCTTCGGCATGCCCGTAGGCTCCCAAGTAACAGGCAAGATGGTATCCTCACTGCGTAAGCTCGGCTTTGATAAGGTATTGGATACCGATTTCGCTGCTGACCTTACTATCATGGAAGAAGCCTCCGAATTCCTGCACCGCATTGAGCACGGCGGACGCTTACCGATACTCACGAGCTGTTGCCCTGCATGGGTCAAGTTCATCGAGCATCAGTTCCCGGAATTATTGGATATCCCGTCCACATGTAAATCCCCTCACGAAATGTTTGGCGCGGTAGCAAAGACATATCTGGCCGAAAAGCTCGGCATCGACCCAAAGAAGATGGTCGTCGTATCCGTCATGCCTTGCCTTGCCAAGAAGTTCGAAGCAAAGCGCGACGAGCTTGCAGGCCATGAGGTCGGCAGAGACGTAGACTACGTCGTATCAACGCGTGAATTGGCGCGTATGATCCGCGAAGCCGGTATCAACTTCCAGTCATTGCCCGATGAGGACTTTGACGAATTCATGGGCGAATCAACAGGCGCGAGCGTTATCTTCGGTACCAGCGGCGGTGTTATCGAGGCTGTTGTACGTACAGCTTCCGCATGGCTCGAGCCGGACTCCGATCCTCAGATTGACTTCAAGCAGCTCAGAGGCTTGGATGGTGTACGTGAAGCTGAGGTCGAGATCGCAGGCAAGAAGATCAGGATCGGTATCGCAAACGGCCTCGGCAGTGCACGCAAGGTTCTTGAAGCCGTCAGAGACGGTCAGGCGCACTATGACGCCATCGAGATCATGGCATGCCCGTCCGGCTGCGTAGGCGGCGGCGGTCAGCCCTACCACGGCAACAACATCAACGTTCTGAAGGAACGTGCCGCGGCAATCTACAAGGAAGACACAGAAAAGCGTGTGCGCCGTTCACACGAGAACAAAGAGGTTCAGAAGCTCTACTCCGAATTCCTTGGCGAGCCGTACGGTGAAAAGGCTCACGAGCTGCTGCACACAAAGTTCACAGTAAGAGAGCAGCTGTAAGCGCATAGGTTTTAATAAGAAACAAAGGGGGCTGTGCAAAACTCAGAACCATACCACGGATCAACACGGATGTTTACGGATCAATACGGATGTTACCTCAAAAGGCTTTTATCCGTGAAAATCCGATTAAATCCGTGGCGATCCGTGGTAAGGGTCTTGTTTTGCGCAGCCTTTTTATTGACGCATGGAGGTTTATATGTTCCAAACTATGGTTACGAGCTTGATATCGCTGTTTCTGTGCCTCGGGACGGGTTTTGTGTGCCGGAGGCTGCGCGTGCTGGACGATGGCATCGTCAGCGGGCTTGCGGGTCTATTGATCAAGGTCACGCTGCCGTGCACGATCATAAACTCGATGATAATGGATTTTTCTCCTGAGATATTGGGGGAGGGAATGCTCACGATGGGCATCACACTCGCCGCGTATCTCTTTGGCGCCGCGCTTGGGTATTTGCTGTCGCGCATTTTGAAGTTTAACACAAAGCAGAAGCAGGTCACGATCTTCGCGCTCACGTTTCCAAATGTCGGGTACATGGGCTTTCCGGTTATACAGGCGCTTTTAGGCCAGCAGGGTGTATTCTATACGAGCATGGGCAACGCGTCGTTTAACCTACTCGCGTTCTCGTTCGGTGTATTGCTGTTTACGGCTGACAAACCCTCCGAGACGAAGCTTTCGGCGGTACAGATGACAAAGTCCATCCTGTTAAAGCCCGCGTTTATTGCAACGTTTATTGGATTTGTATTGTTTCTTTTTTCGCTACGACCACCCGAACCCGTTTCTAAGGCTCTGACGATGTTGGGTGCTATGACCACTCCGCTTTCGATGATTATCTTGGGTTCGATACTTTCAAAGAGTAAGATATCCACAATTTTCTCAGGGGTCAGTGTATATGTTATATCTTTCCTGAGGCTTGTAGTTATTCCGGCCGCGGTATTCTTGGTCTGCCGCCCGTTTATACGTAACGACATGCTGTTCTCGGTGCTCGTGCTGCTGTCAGGTATGCCCGCTGCCGCCATCACCGCGATCTTTGCCGAGGAATACGGCTCGGACGCGGATTTTGCATCACGTACCGTGTTTGTTTCCACTTTGCTATCTATTATCACTATGCCCGTGTTTACACTGCTGCTCGGGTAAATCCCTCCCGGCTCGGTAGAAAAGGAGCCTTGTATGGACATAAAAATACGTTTATTGAACATCTCTGAGTTGTTCGGTCTCGCACGCACCTGTTATAAAGCCCGGTTCAAATACATTATGTTCCTCTGTGCGATTGCGCTTGTACCGCTGTCGATCGTGGAGTGCATGGTACCCACGCCCATCAATGAACTGTTAAACCCCACCGCGTACCCAATCAACGAGTTTGCGATGGCTTTAGGTCGTTATGCGCTGATCATTTCGGTACTCAATGCCTTGTTCATGCCGATCTACTACAGCGGCATGACCTACATAGCCACACATAACCCAGACGCATCATCACCGGAGCAACCCATTCCGATACGTTCCATCCTGGATGTCACGATCAACAAATGGGCAAAGCTCGCGCTGACCGGATTTATATGTCTGGCTATCTCGCTGATCTCGACCCCCCTTGTTGTTCTCGCCATATTCGTCTATGTATTACTATTCTATGCAACGTTCTTCGGGGCATTGGGCGATATATGGGGCATAAAGGCCATAAGGGCATCATATAACCTTGTACGGGGACGCTGGTTTAAAACCTTTGGCTTTATAATACTTATAAACATATGCATGCTCGCTGTTTCGGCCGTGGTACAGAGATTGTTCGGGGTGTTTATATCAATCGTTTATGTCAACGATTTTGTCGGAGAGGTTATAGGATTTATATTGGTTTTATTGATAAAGGTACTGTGCTCGTATTTTGACCTTGTAATGTCTTTTAAGTTCTTAAATGTATACTATACCAAGGGGGCCCATAATGTTAACTAATCTTGCAGAGGTTTTAGCCGACGCGCAGAAACACCACTATGCAGTCGGAATGTTCAACACCGTAAATATCGAAATGGCACGCGGGGTCATAAAAGCCGCAGAGGATTTAAACAGTCCGGTCATCATCGGCAGCGCAGAGGTCTTGCTTAAATATGCCGATCTCGAGACGCTCGCCTCCTTTTTGATACCGCTAGCGAAAAAGGCTAAGGTGCCGGTTGTTCTGCATTACGACCACGGCCTCACCGAGGAATTGATCGTAAAGGCCCTGTCCTGCGGATTTACGTCTGTCATGTATGACTGTTCCGTGATGTCGTTTAATGAAAATGCGCAGCGCTGCGCACGTATTAAGCAAATTGCACGCGCATTCGGCGCGTCAATCGAGGCAGAGCTCGGTCATGTCGGCAGCGGCGCGGCGGGCTCCGCAGAGGCAACCACGGATACCGCGCATGACGAGAGCATCTACACCAACCCCGCCGAGGCCAAGGCATTCGCGGACTATACGGGCGTGGATGCGCTCGCTGTTGCTATAGGCTCCGCGCACGGCCCATATGCAAAGACGCCTGTGCTCGATATCGAACGCCTACGCCAGATACGCGACATGGTTTCTGTCCCGCTGGTTCTGCATGGCGGCTCGGGCCTTACTAATGCGGATTTCCGTAACTGCATCGACAACGGCATCTGCAAGATAAATATCTTCACCGACATCGACAGAGGCGGCGCGAGCGGTGCATTGTCCGCACTGAATAAGGGACATCGCAATCTCACGGATCTGCTGCCGGAGATCGAAAAGGGTGTCTATAATGCAACCTATGACAAGATCCGTTTATTCAGGGGTGAACACGCATGAAACCGATATACGTCGCAGGTAATATCTGTTTAGACATCACCCCACATTTCACATCGCGTGAGCCCGCTACGATCAGCGCTCTGTTCAAGCCCGGCTCTATGCTAAACATGAACGGCGTAAACATCCACACGGGCGGCTGCGTGGCCAATACAGGGCTTGCGCTTTCGATCTTGGGCGCGGATGTAATCCTGCGCGGAAAGGTCGGCAACGACGATTTCGGTAAGATGATCCTGAGCCTCATGGAGCGTTATAACGCCGCAGACCATATCGTTGTCGCCGATAATCAACGCTCGTCGTATTCAATTGTGCTCGCACCGCCCGGTATCGACAGGATATTTTTGCACGATCAGGGTGCAAGCGACGTGTTCGGCTATGATGATATCGACTTCGATAACCTCGAGTCGTGCTCCGTTTTCCATTTGGGATACCCGCCGATCATGCGGCAGTTGTATCTGAATAACGGTGATACATTGCTGCGCATCATGAAGACCGCGAAGGAACACGGTGTCGTGACCTCGATGGATATGTGCGCGATCGACGATAACGCCGAGCACGGTAAGGTGGACTGGCCGGGGCTTTTGTCTACGGTTCTGCCGTATGTGGATGTGTTTGTGCCGAGCATAGATGAGCTTTTGCATATGTTGGATAGGGGAATGCATTTAGCGCTTGCAAGCGGGGAGATTTCACTTGATGATTGCTTGGATGTAATCAGCTCGCGCTTGCTTGCGATGGGCGTAAAGATAGTCCTGATAAAATGTGGTGAGCATGGTTTGTATCTGCGTACGGGTTCCAAGGATGTTATACGGGATATCGCATCTACTTTAGGGCTGGACGTGAAGAAATGGGCCGATAAAGCCATCCGCCAGCATGCCTCTCCCGTCCGGCATATCGTGAGCGCTACCGGAGCGGGGGACACGGCTATAGCGGGTTTCTTGCGAATATTGACCGCGGATGGTGAGGTAGTAGACGCAGGCCACACATATACAAAAAGCCCCGAGTCAGCTGCCTTGTATGCTGCCGAGATCGGGGCGAGGTGCTTGCGCGGTTATGATGCGCTGAGCGGGTTAAAAGGAGATTGATACAGATTTTATCCACGGCTTCATGCTCTGGGGACAAAGCCCCGGAGGTATGGCGTGGATTTTTTATGTTGATTAAAAATCCTTCTTGTTATAAATGCTAATTGAAATAGCCATTGAGACAAAAATTGCAGCTAATGAAACAATGGGTATTGCATACATAAAAGGTGTTATACGGTCTGATTAACCAGATAATCGGCTGCGTGTCGGGCTGCATCCTAATTTTCCTTGCTCTGCTGCTCAACTTTCAAGACAATGCAAAGGATATGCTGATTTTACATTCCATGGGGTATCGCCCAAAGGCAATACGAAAGCTATTTATTGATATATATCTGCCGATTGTATGGGTCGCGTTCTTGATCGTGATACTCCCGAGTATATATACCGCATACTCGGTACAGCGTTCCCTTTCACTGCAGATGGGAGATTATTTGCCATTTCAGATCGGTGCTGTCGCGGTGGTTGGTATCTTTGTGCTGTTGAATGTGGTGTATATAGTTGTGCAGTACATGTTTGGATTTGCGGTAGACCGGATGGTAAAGAGAGATAATGTGTTGAATGGCAGTGGTCAGCTTACTTGACAAAATTCGGCAGTGAAATTATACTTTGAACACTTCTTATTATGTTACAATATAATTAACTATTATTCTTACGTTACAATTTACGACATGCGGACAATGACATGATAAAATGAAATATGACCCATAAGAAGCACCGTGTTATATTCATACCGAGTAGGTAATGGATTGTATCACGGTGCTTTTATATTTCTTATGCGGATATGAGTTTATGTCCTGCAAAATAAATGAGAAGGAGAGTTGTATGGGGGAAATTTCACCAGATAAAAAAATTGATAGCGGTCTATTTTGTGTTCTTAATATAGCAAACTTTCACGGTATAGGGCTTGATCCTGTAAAATTACGTCATGATTACGCACTGACCCAAAACTTAAACGAAGTAACAATGCAGAAGGTAGCAAGGGATGCTGGTCTTAAAGTACGATTCATCAAATCAAATATTAAACGTCTAAACAAAACACCTATGCCAGTAATCGCTAGACTAAAAAGCGGCGGGTATATAATAGTCGCGAAGGTAGACAACGATAGATTATTAGTGCTTGAACCCGTTACGGGAACTAGAGTGTATACAATCAAAGAATTTATTGAAATATGGGACTTGACGCTCATGCTTGCAATTCCCAGACATATTGAATCACAAGGGAAGCAATTCGGTTTGGGCTGGTTTATACCAACTATATTGAAGTATAAGAAAATACTTGTTGAAGTTATCTTAGCTTCATTCATGATGCAAATTTTAGGTATTACAGCACCTATGATAACACAGGTTGTCATTGACAAAGTACTTAATCACAACGCTCTTACAACGTTAGATGTACTTGTGTTTGCGCTTATTGTGTCTTCATTATTTGAAACCGCGATGACTGTTGCAAGAGGATATGTTTTTACTAATATGACGAGTAAAATCGATGTGACTTTGGGTGCGCGGTTATTTAAACATTTATTTGCACTTCCACTTGCTTATTTTGAATCAAGACGTGTTGGTGATACGGTGGCAAGAGTGCGTGAGTTAGAGAATATACGTAACTTTCTAACAGGTTCTCCGCTTACGGCTATTCTTGATTTTATGTTTATTTTTGTATATTTGATCGTTATGTTATTTTATAGTAAAACATTAACGCTCTTAGTGGTCTTATCATTACCATTTTTTGTTGTTTTATCTGCGGTTGTCACCCCAATATTTAGGAAACGGTTGGATGAAAAATTTAATACGGGCGCTGAAAATCAATCATACCTTGTCGAATCTGTATCTGGGGTGCAAACCATTAAAGCTTTTGCGTTAGAGCCAAAGATACAACGCAAATGGGAGTCTAATCTTGCGAACTACGTTAAATCGGGTTACAAAACTTCAGTTTTATCAAATAACGCTGGAGCTATTAGCCAACTCATTTCCAAAATCTCCGATATAATTATTCTTTGGTACGGTGCACGTCTTGTTATAGATGGCAACCTCACTATTGGACAAATGATTGCATTTCGAATGCTTGCAAGCAGAGTTAGCGGGCCAATACTGAGGATCGTAAGTCTGTGGCAAGACTTTCAACAAACCAGGCTTTCTGTTCAGCGCGTCGGTGATATATTTAACACTCGTCCTGAACCTGCTATGGAGTCGGCGAAAACAAGACTACCCGCTATCGCTGGTAAAATAACCTTTGAGCATGTACGCTTTCGTTATCGTCCGGGCTCTCCAGAGGCAATAAGAGATATGAGTTTTGAAATAGAACCTGGAAGAGTCGTTGGGATAGTTGGTAGAAGTGGATCGGGTAAGAGCACTATAGCTAAACTTATTCAACGCTTATATATACCTGAAGCAGGTAAAATTTCTATAGATGGAATTGATGTATCCTTAGCAGACCCTGCATGGTTACGTATGCAAATAGGGGTAGTCTTACAAGAAAACTTCTTGTTTTCTGGAACTGTAAAGGACAATATTGCGATAAATAAGCCTACTGCAAGCATTGATGAAGTGGTTGCAGTAGCGAAAATTGCCGGAGCCCATGAGTTTATATTAGGATTGACAGAGGGTTATGACACTATTGTTGGAGAACGAGGTGTAGGACTTTCAGGAGGACAAAAACAACGTGTTGCTATCGCACGGGCACTATTGAACAATCCAAAGGTTCTTATATTTGATGAGGCTACATCGGCGCTTGATTATGAGTCCGAAAGTATAATTCAACAGAATCTAAAGCACATTTGCCGGGGACGCACGGTTATTATTATCGCACATAGGTTATCAACGTTGCGTGATGCTAATTTAATAATATCCGTTGACCGTGGATCATTAGTAGAGTATGGCAGCCACGAAGAGCTGATGAAGCAAAATGGTCTATACAGATATCTGTACGAGCAACAGGTAAGGAGGTAGTTTTAATGCTTGGAAAAAAGAACACCGAATATGAGTTCTTGCCAGATGTGCTTGAGGTTACCGAAACCCCAGCTTCACCGGGAGGTAGGATTGTTATTTGGTTGATATTTCTAATATTACTTACAACGTTGCTCATTTCATATTTCGGGGAGGTTGATGAAGTCGCTGTTGCTCGTGGCAAATTGATATCAGCAGGACGAATTAGAGTGGTACAATCTGTGCAAAGTGGCAAGCTTATATCTATAAACATAGGGGAAGGGCAGGAGGTTAAAGAGGGAGATTTGTTGTTTACCCTGGATTCAACATTATCTGAAGTGGAAATAGATGCATTAAAATCTCAACTTGAAACATATCAGGAAGAATATGATGTAAATATTAAATTAGTAAACGAAGTAACAGCAGATCAGGGGTATTACAACAGTAGTGTAGCAAAAGCAGCGATTGCTCAAAACGAATTATATGAACAGAAAAAAGAAGAATTGGAAAGCTCGATTGAGCAGCAATCTGCCGTTCTCGCGGGAGCGAGAGAACTGGCTCAGGGTATCGCGCATCAGATAGAGTTTCTTCAAAAAAGAAGAGAAGAAACAGAGAATATATATTCATTGGGCAGTGAGAATGAAACAGAGCTTGTCAGGCTTGAGAACAACCTGCTGTATTGGGATTTAACAGTAGAAAGGATAGGAATGCTACTAGAAAGTGGCGCGGTTTCTCGTAACGAATACGACGAAGCGCTGACACAACAGACAGGAATAAGAGATGCAATTGAGACGCAAAAAAAGAAGGTAGAAATAGAGAAATTAAGTAACGCGCAGGCTTTATCAGATATAGATGTAATGATATCGGAAAAGCAAGATAATTTTGTTCTTCAAAGTATAAAGATTTCAGAAGCACAGGCTCAGATTGAAATAACTGGAAAATCAATAAAGCGTTTGGAAGCTGAACGCCTCAGTATGCTCTGGGCTAATGCCACAACCAGTGAACAAAAAATTGATGAAATTAACAAACAACTAAGAAAGCTCGAAAAGGCAAATGAGTATAATAAAATAACGGCTCCCGTATCGGGTATTATACAAAGCGTATCGAAAAATACAGTGGGAGAAGTAGTTGAGCCAAATCATGTGTTAGCGACGATAGTACCCTCGGATGCTCCTTTGGTAGTAGAGGCATATTTAACTAATAGAGATATAGGTTTTATTAGTGTCGGACAGGAGGTGTCATTAAAGTTTGATACATTTGAATATCAACGCTATGGGCTTGTAGATGGGTTAGTGGAGTATATTAGTCCTGATGCGGTTGAGATTGAAAACAGCGGTACTATGTATCTGGTGAATGTGGAACTTTTACAAGATTCTATGACTGTAGATGGAGCTAAGGTTCTTTTTTCTCCAGGGATGGCTGTTTCTGCGGAGATAAAAACAGGTAAGCGACGTATTATTTCTTTCTTCTTTGATCAGCTGGTTAAATATGCACATGAGGGACTACAGGTAAGGTAATAGAAAGAGCTAAACTATGATTAAAACAAAAGATTATAATTTTTATATCTCATAATTGAACTAATATAGTTCATATTTTTTTGGGAGAAGGTGAGTCTTTATGTAAAGAGGTATACATTAAGATTTGGCATGAGACATCTATATTTTAATTGACGCTAAGGAGGAATAAGTTTGGAAACATCACTTGCTAAAGATTTGCACAAGCCATAAGGAAAAGCTCACAGCAAACAGACCGCTGAAGGCAACCCCAAAAAGGCAATATAAAGATTAGGTTACGCTATCGGGTTCAACGATTAGATAAACGTTACGACGCAGAAGTGCAAACGCTTGCGCGGGAGTAAGCACACGATTTGTTGGTGGTTTATCCGTTTTGGGGTACAACTCTGCATTGTAAGCTTCTTACTTATTAAGGATGTGCCAGATGGGGGGTAATAACCTTCGAGCAATAGCAATAACAGCTTTTTTGTGTCCTCGACGTTTTTTAAAGCCTGATATATATCATTTATTTCGGGGTGATCGCTTGAGTTGCTAACTGCAAGGGCAATCTGAACCCAAAGTGGTTTAAGACAAGTTCCTGCGCAAGAAATACGTGTTGTTTTCATTTTACTGGCCCTTAGGCTATTCTGGTGAATAACGCCAGCCCAATAACAAAGCATTTTAGCCGTTTCAAACACGGACATATCAGTACATATTTCAGCGAGTATTTAGATAGATGTTAGAGGTGAGCTGATACCCGGAACGGTTAAAAGCAAAGTTATTTCAGATTGGTATTGATCTGCAAGTTGATGAATAATCGTTTCAAACGCATCTTTCAGGCTTTTGAGGTTTTCCATGTGTTGTTGGATAATCTCCAGTTTTTCTGATTGAACGTAAGAAATCTCGCCGTCAAGAGCGGCTTTGACTTCTTCGATGGATGCCTTACATCGCCAGTCTAAAAGTGGGGCAACATCGAAGTTTGAAAGTCCAAGTGCAATCTAGTTGTCAAGTACTCGGCTTGCGCTTTTACCAAACACGTCGGAAACCACAGCGTCAAGATTGAAGTTACATGTCGTCAGGCAATTTTGGCTTCTGTTCTTTTCGGACTTAGTCATATAGGTTAGTTTTGCATGGTGACGGCATAAATCCCTAAGCTGCCTAATATCAAAGGGAGGAATAAAACTTGCACGGCCTAAGTCGTACTTGAAAACTTGAAAAAAGGTAATTGGCATTAAAATACATTTGTGGGCGCCGTAGTTTTTTGTTAATAGTTCTTGGTGTAGTTTAAAGACTTTTTAATTAATAAGGAACGGGTCACCGTTCATAAGGAGAAGAATGTTATGGCATTTGTTAAGGAAATAATTGAAACGGAAGAAGATAAGGATTTGTATAACTCTTTTGGTTTTCGAGATTATCAAGGAAAATCACTTAAGCTCACAAAATGGACCGAGTGGTATATCGAAAAAGATAAATCTTTGTATCTGATTGGTATGGGAGGTGGAGCTTTTGAAATCCCTGTTATGTATGGGTTAATGACACATCAGGGAATTATAGTTATTCAATCACATACATCTAAATTAAACATAATTGAAAGAATTGCTTATCAAAAAGACATTAATTTAACAATTGATGAAATCAAAAAAATGGTTATGGATGCTTTAGAAGCATTAGGTAATGACAAAAGTCATAGAAAATTTAAAAATGCCGATCTTTCTTCAATGCCTATGCCTGTAGTTATGGATTCTTTTGAGGAGGAGCATTATGCCATTAACAATTGAACAAATAATTGAGTTTGTGTGTACTTGGAAAACCATCAATGGGATTTCTGGTGATTTAAATGCTTCTCAGATTGCACAATTCTCAAATGATTTAAAAGTGCAAGTTGGAAATATGGATTTTACAGTACCAGAAGGGACTAAACTTGTCTTATATTCTGGGCAATCTGGTGATATTCCTGCTTGGAAGGTAGTGAGAAGTGCAACCCAATCTAGTAATGGGGAATTAATGTATATAAGTGATTTAGATGCCGGAAGATTACTAAGTAATACGCACTTTATCGATTCTGTTAATAGTGTTGTTGGGGAAACCAATGCAAAAGCTATTTTAAATGGTTGCGATGAAAATTGGGTACGTATAAACGCAAATTCTCTTGACGACTTTGTTTCATCAAAATTAGTTAATAGTGCTTCTGGGGAGTTGTACATTTTTGCACCTGATGACATAAATTTGTCTAAGGTACTTGCCTCTACTGAAATAAAAGAGGCTTTCAATTCCGGAAACTATACAAAAATAAATGGAATCGAGATATCTAAACTTAAGACAGTTTACGAAAACAATCCATCTGATTTCTATAAAATAATTAATGAAACCTCTAAATCTGCGGTAAACAACATTGACGACTTGCCTAACCAAGCATCGTCTTTTACACAGTCAACCAAGCCGGGGGGCATTCTTAATTCCATCACTAACACGGTCGACGATGCAACGTTAAGTATAGCGACCGCCGCAGTTAAATCAGAGAGCACAGTAGCATCAAGGATTATCTCAATAGCAAAAAATCCTGAAGTAAGTGGAAGAATTTTATCGTACGGAGCAATAGGAATTAGTGCTTATTTTATGTTTGATGAGGCAGCAAAACATTTTTCAAACGGAGATAATGAGGCTGGATATAAAACAATCGCACATTGGGCTGCAACTACCGAAGCAGCAACAATTGCAAGTTGGATAGCGGGAGGGGCAGTCGCAGGCTCAATCGGTGGACCACTGGGTATAGTGACTGGAGTACTTGTTGGGGCTATTGCGGGAACCGTTGCTCATTATATCACAGGAGAAGCATTTGATTGGATTTATGATCTCTTTAAAAGTGCCGGTTCCTCTCGTGACCCTCTCCGCTACGACCCACTAGTCCTAGATCTTACAGGCAATGGATTTGATATATATGGTAAAAATGAGGGTTCTTATTTCGACCTCGACAAAAATGGTTTCGCTGAAAAAACTGGTTGGACAAAAGAAGATGCATTTTTAACATTAGACCTTAATGGTGACGGAATTATAAACGATGGTGGTGAGCTTTTCGGAGACCAAACACTCTTATCAGATGCTACAAAGGCTAAGAACGGCTTCGAAGCACTTGCGCAGTACGATACAAATAAAGATGGTATAATAGATGAAAATGATGAAATATTTAGTAAACTTCTAATTTGGCAAGACATAAATGGAGATGGTATCTCTGCAACAAATGAATTGAAAACCCTTGCAGAAGCGGGAATTAAAGCAATAAAGTTAAATTATGTGAATGTAAACATAGTTGATTCCTACGGTAACATGTTGCAAAATTCGGCAACATTTATTCGTATAGATGGCACAGAAGGCAATATTGGTGAATTTAATTTTGACGTTAATTTATATGATACAAAAGATACATCTACAGATATTGATGTTTCGGAAGAAGTCCGTGGTTTACCAAACGTTCGCTCTATAGGTAATTTACTCTCATTACATAAAGCAATGGTGTTGGATAAGACTGGCAATCTTCAATCGCTGGTTGAAGCATTTGTAAGCACTAAAGATGTAGCGCAGTTGAAAAATCTTACAAATGATATAATATTCGCACTCGCAGGCGTTACCAACCTTCCAACTAATAGCAGAGGCGGGAACATAGACGCAAGAATGCTTGTATCTTTGGAAAAAATGATAGGTACCAACTTTGTGGGTGTGAGTGGCGCAAATCCAAATGTCACAGCTTCGGCATCTCTTAAAACAGCATATGAAAATGCGAAAAACTTGTATCTACTTGAATTACTTGCGGATTCTCACTGCAAAGATATTTCGGATATGATGATTTTCACGAAAAATGATGAAGGAAAAACAATGTTAGATACGATGTTTGCAAATTTTTATATACAGTTGTTAATGAACTCTGATGAGGTTTTGGGTAGGGAGAATCTTGCTCTCGCTGCCCTTTATCTGAGTGTTGCAGACAAGGCTGGCATTAATGGTTATTTTGAATTTAAGTATTATTTTATGGAAGTTGATTTTAAACTCGGAGAATTAATTGATTTTAATAATGTCGATGCTATTAAAGGAAACAATGCAAATAATACCTTAAGTGGAACAACAGGAAATGACATTATACTAGGTCTTACGGGAAACGATATTCTCTACGGGAGGGCCGGAAACGACACGTTATATGGCGGTGAGGGAAGCGATACTCTGTTCGGAGAAATTGGCAACGATATTCTATACGGAGGAAATGGCGCAGATAGTCTCTACGGAGATGATGGTGCTGACACCTTAGTGGGCGGCACAGGTGATGATTATCTGAACGGCGGAACTGGCAACGATATTTACATCTTTAATTTAGGTGACGGAGTAGACAGCATATATGAATTTAATTCCGTTACTTCGAATGACATAAATGTATTGAGATTCGGGGCGGGAATAGCAGCCGAAGATGTCACAATATCGACAGGTGAATTAGGCAGCGACCTAGCGCTTTCGATAAACGGGACAATGGATAAAGTAATACTGAGAAACCATTTTTCAAGTAATAGTTCTAATAAGTATGGTATAGATAGAGTAGAGTTTGCAGATGGCACTATTTGGACAAGAGAAGAATTAGTTATTCCGACAGAAATAAACTACATAGGAACGCAGGGTGCTGACAGCTACGCAGCTCCGCTTACGACAGGGTACATAGTATTTATGGATGGCAAAGAAGGCGACGACACCTTAAAGGGCTCAAACGGAAGCGACACAATATTAGGAGGTTACGGGAACGACCGCCTATATGGCTATGGTGGGCATGATACCCTAAAAGGCGAAGCTGGCAACGATTGTATTTATGGTGGCGACGGAAACGACATAATCACAGGAGACAGCGGAATCGATAGCCTTTACGGTGAAAATGGAGATGACAATATTTCAGGCGGCGAGGGCAATGACTACATAGATGGTGGAGCCGGAAACGACACTTTAATGGGTGATGCAGGAAACGATATTCTCTACGGGAGGGCCGGAAACGACACGTTATATGGCGGCGAGGGAAGCGATACTCTGTTCGGAGAAATTGGCAACGATATTCTATACGGAGGAA
>CAYURR010000018.1:17008-27287 GCA_964446745.1 uncultured Defluviitaleaceae bacterium
GAGGGAAGCGATACTCTGTTCGGAGAAATTGGCAACGATATTCTATACGGAGGAAATGGCGCAGATAGTCTCTACGGAGATGATGGTGCTGACACCTTAGTGGGCGGCACAGGTGATGATTATCTGAACGGCGGAACTGGCAACGATATTTACATCTTTAATTTAGGTGACGGCAAAGATGCCATACTCGACTACGATACAGCAAATGGAAACAGAGATACTATACTTTTTAGCTCTGGATACAATGAACTCATGTTCTCCCGATCTGGCAATAACCTTATTATATCAACATTTGGTACTACAGACACTGTAACTGTAAATTCATGGTATCAAGGAGCTAATTACCAAATAGAAGAAATCAAATCATCAGACGGATTTATGCTCACTAATCTACAGGTCGAAAAGCTTATACAGGCTATGGCGGCTTTTGGAAGTGACAATGGAATGTCTTGGTTCGAATCACTTACCGTAAATGCTAGTGATACCAAAACCGTCCTTGAACAATTCTGGTCTCGTCAAGCAGTATAACCATTTTTAATTGCTGAGATGGGGTTTCGTTGGTTCACTAGAGCATGTTCATAGTTGTCTGTAAAAAATCCTTCCATGATAAATTAAACACTTTATGGAGGGATTTTTTATGGGTTGACAGTCAAAAGTTCAAAAAGGTTCTCTACTGCAGCCATTGGAAAATAGCAATGGTGCGAAATAGTAGCAATATTGACGCGCAAAATAGTTTGCAGACAATAGTAGATGAAATAAATCAGAAATAGAAGCCTCATCGTAGTCTTCCTCGAGGTGTTTAATATTGAGTATGTAAATATTGCTATTCTTTTTACAAGGCTGAAATAGTATCTTGAATTGTAGCAAAAAAATTAGTATTAATGCGCAACCAATTTTTCAAATTAGCCCAAAATTTCTCAATATTATTTTTATCTGGTTAGTAAGGCGGCAATAAAATAAACGGTAACCATGTGATGCCGCAATTCGATATATTCAGATTTCTTATGGAAAGTGACATTATCTTTATAGCCCGCACACAAGGCATATCTCCCTTTTTGGTCGCACTCTAAGGATGATAAATTTTTGCGTGTAGGGCTATTTCTTTTGTGTTACATTTTTTCGGTTTTGTGTGCAGAACTTTTGACTGACAAGAATAATAGAACATTTGATTTTTGGCATTGCTTGGGTAGCAATGGCAGACATAGAAAGAGACGATATTTATACTTGGTTTGCAGCTGATCCAACAATGATGCAGAGTTGAGATTACCTTCAAAAGTTATCATTTAAAATTTAAGCACAGCATTACTCACCTCAGTGTCTTCACTGGGGCTTTCAAAATATTTTCAATATATAATATGCTCATAGCCTTCTCTTATAAAAGTGTCCACAGAATCACCCGCAGCTTTTTGTAAACGCTCAAGGTTTTTAATAGGGACTGCGATTCTTCTGTTGAGTACATAAGAAGCGCAGGTCTGTAGTTTAGATTTTTGATCTGATTTTTGGGTGAAATTTTAATGCTGTCAAAGCCAAAGGTGAGCCCAAAATAAAGGTTTGTAAACGTTTTTTGCCTTTCTTTCTTAAATTTCCCAAATCATTCCATCCTCACAATTCTGTCTATCGAAAACAAATACAGCAATACCTCTTTAACCCTTTTGCCCGTCGATCGCTCGACGGCTTTTTTATATATCCGGGTCTGTATTCTATAGCGCTGCGTGATCCGCTCCAACGCCTGATCTTCCTGTGCCTCGCTTGGATTTATATAGTCGCTCTTGAAGTCCACGAGCACCATCTCTTCCTCGCCGCTCCCGTTTTTTTCCACGAAAAAGCAGTCGATGATGCCATGTACGGTTAAGGATTCATCCGAGCATCCGGCTTCGGTTTTAATACCCGGCTTTACATACCCTGCCTCTGTCTGAGAAACCGACATCACAAACGGCGTTTCCCTATACACCCTTCCGCTCTTTCGCATACGCTCCGCTAGCTCCGATGTGCCGAATCTCACGATCTTTTCGATCTCGACAGCCCTTGCCTCGTCCTCGTCGAGCATATTGCGGTGTTTGAGGTTTTCTATCAACATCGCTACATATTTTTCGTCGCAGTTATCCACATTTAGGTCCATATGCTCCACAATTGTGTGAATAGCTGTACCCTTGCGTACATTTGACACGCGCTTCTTCTCCATGAATTCGGGCAGTTCGCCAACCTGCCCCGTGGGAAGACCGGACATGGTTACCCCCGCTTCGCCCTCAGCGTTTGTCATATTCTCCTGATACTTGCGCTTGATCTCCGATATCGATACCTTTACGGGCAAGGTCGTAGCCTTCTTATACGGATAGGCCCAGAGCTGCGTCTCGCTTCGTAAAGCGTCTGTGTTCTCGATTCCGAACTGCTCAAGCCCCGTCACGTTTCCATTATCGATCCCTATCACATCGATTCCCATCGCATCCACCGGAGAGCATATCCTTATGTCCTCGCAGTACGGTATGATCATATCGAGATAGCACTGGGCCTTGTGCAAACTACCCGGGTTTTCGCGATAGGACGCAAGCTTCTTCACCGCGTCCGGCATCGTACCGGTCAGTATCAGTTTCTCCTTTGCACGCGTCAGAGCCACATACAATACGCGCATTTCCTCGGCAATATTTTCGAGCCGTATCTGTTTGGTTATGCACATCCGTACGAGGGTATTGCTCTTTATACGCTTATCAAGGTCTACATATACCGGGCCGAACCCCAAGGTCGGATGTATTACGATGCCGCTCTTCTCGTCCTCTCTGTTAAAACGCTTCCCGAACATGCTCACAAAAACAACCGGGAACTCGAGACCCTTACTCTTGTGAATCGTCATGATCGTGACGCTGTTTTCGCTTTCGGCTGCGCGCACGGCGCCATTCCTGTCGTCCTCACGCTTTTCGAGCCGCTCAGCGTATCTTAAAAACTGAAACAAGCCCCTGAAGTTGGTCTTTTCATATGCTATCGCGCGCTCGTACAATGTACGCAGGTTAGTCTGGCGTATCCTTCCACCAGCCATGCGTCCGCATATCTCGAAATATCCGGTCTCGTTGTATACGATGTCGATTAATCTGCTCACGGGCGTATAAATGGCCTGCTCACGCCAACGCATTAGGTCACTCAGAAATCGCTCAAGCTTTTCGCAGAGCTCTGTTTCCGTTTGTATTTCCGTCTCCGTACTACGGTGCTGCGTGATGTATCCCCTCAAGCAATCATAAAAATAGGCCTTGCGATCGTAGAGTCGTATATCCATCAGCTCATCCGCTGTCAGCATATATACAGGGCTATAAAGTACAGTCACGAGGTCGATATCCTGGTACGGGTTATCGATCACACGCAGAAACGCACAGGCTGTCTTTACCTCCACAGCCGAAAAGAAGCTGCCCGCGACATCCGCATACGCCGGTACATTGCAACGCTTTAGCTCCTCCGTAAACGCATCCGCTATACTGCCGATCGAACGTACGAGTATTACGATGTCGCTGTATTTGCAGGGCCGAAGCTGCTGAGTTTGCTTGTCCGTCACCAACATACCGCCGTTTACGAGCTCGTCTATACGCCTTCCGATCACGCGCGCCTCGGCTTGCAGATTCGATATCTCCTCGAGGGTGTCGGTCTCATCGGGCTCGGTTGACGTTTCGTGGTTTTGTTTCTGCTCAGAGTTTTCAGTCTGCTCCGGGACTTCGGGGTCGATCAACAGTATCTCTGTCCGGTTGTTTTCGGTATCCTCGCATGGTAAAAACTCAGCTCCGAGGTTTAGCTCTGCGGCCGTATCGTATTCGATCCCGCCGAGCTGTGTATGCATGATCTGCCTAAACAGTTTATTTACTGTGTCCAGCACCTCGCCACGGCTGCGGAAGTTTTTGGACAGCACCACCTTCACGGCTTCGCCCGTTTCATTAAACTCGCTCGCATCATCCGTCAACTGTGCGTCGGTGAAGCTGTTATATTTCTCGTTAAATATCCCGGGGTCTGCCGAACGGAAACGGTATATGCTCTGCTTCACATCCCCGACCATGAACCTCCGGCCTGCTATCGACGAGACAATCAATTCCTGAACACGGTTCGCATCCTGATACTCGTCTACCATGATCTCCTCGTAACGCTTCTTGATTTCATCGGCCGCCGCAGAGGGCAGGGGGTTTTCAGGGTCGTTATTTGTGAGTATCTCTATGCAAAAATGCTCCAAATCCCCGAAGTCCACGAGGTTACGTTCCTTTTTAGCTTCCTTGTAGCGTTTACGGTATTCCTTTATGAGCCGCGTGAGATCCGTCATCAGCGGATACACCGCACGCAGATCAGCCAATTGCTCGTCTATATCCTTATACATCAACCCGTTTCGCAGCGCGTCGAGATTTTCCTTTATGCCCTTCTTGCGTATCGACTGAACCTTTTCCTTTAGCTCCGGATCGACTTCATCCTTCTTGGTCACACTCGCAAGCTTTTCGCTTGAGTATCCGTCCAATATCCGCTTGACCTCATGCATGGTTTCCGCATCATAGAGCCTCAACGCAATATCCATATCACTTTGCAACGCGGGTATATATTTAGCCGGGCCGCCCGGGGATCTTGATATTTGTATCGCGCGTTCTATCTCCGATATGATCGCTCGTATTTCCCGTTTTATATCATCCATGATGATCTGATGCCATACGGAACCCTCGAGATCTGTATATGCCTCTTCAAGCCTCTTTAGATAAACATCGAGCATGTATTCCGGAAACGCCGTGCTCTCTATCGTATCGGCGATCTTGAGCACGAGATCCGATAGCCCGGTGTCCTTGGTTTTACCGCCGCCGTAGCTGTCCACGAGCCGACAAAAATCGGTAGCATCCCCATCTGAGTTTTCGCCCTCCGTGTTTTCCTCGCGCGCGTACTCGTCCTCAAACAATTCCTCGATGACCTGAGCCTTTATCAACTGTTGCTCAGCCTGATCCATGACCTTGAACTCGGGGTCCATGTCTACGAGGTAAAATTTATTTTTGAGCACCCTGCGACAGAACGCATGTATCGTCGATATCTGCGCGCATGGCAATAGCGCCTGCTGACGCAACAGATTCCGATCCTTCGGTCTTTCGGCCAAAAGAGCTGTTATCGCGTCACTCAGGCGCTGTCGCATCTCGGCTGCGGCGGCCTCTGTGTATGTAACTATTAAAAGCCTGTCGATGTCGACAGGCTTTTCAATGTTGGTGATGAGGCAAACTACGCGCTGTACGAGCACCGCGGTCTTGCCGGAGCCTGCTGCGGCCGCAACGAGAATCTGCGGGTTTCGCGCGTCAATGGCAAACTGCTGTTCTCGCGTAAACGGCATCCGCTGGTTCCTCCTTGAATTGCATAAACAGATCAGAGTTAAGGAAAAAGAATTGCACGTAGACAAGCTCAGAGGGTTCGAGTGATGCATCCCTGAACAGCCTGCTCGCTGCAAATTTAGAAAATTCGAGTTCGAAATCGCTGCGGCTCTTGTGAAAAAGCGCACCGAAGCGTGACAGATCCAGCACGTCCCTCGGGGAGAGGTGATAGATGTACTTAAACGCCTTAAGTATTTGTTTATTCATCGAATGTGGGCGGTCGCTTGAGCAGAGCAGGCATACCGTATGGTACATCCCCGCGAGCTTAAACAGCATATGCGTACCGGCCTGACCCATATTTTTTAGTCTCGAGTAGAAGATATTATTTTTCTTGTTTAAGTACAGGCAAAAATCATAGGCGTCCCCGATAGTACTACTGATGACCTGTCCGTAAAAGTCCTTTATGCTCTTGATCTTTATGTCTTCGAGCCGTTCAAACAGCACCGAGCTCTCCTCATCAAAGAGCTCCTGCGCGAGAGCCTTCCGACCCGTCAATAACGCGGTTATCGCGTCGATTATCGGTTTCATATTGTCCTCCACATCTCACAAGCGGTATCGATGTGACATGATGCCGCTCGGAACAGTTCCGATATGAAGGAATAATAACACATTGTTACGTAAATGTAAAAGGTTTTTAATAAATTAATACATTTAATTAACTACACTCGCGAGGATATCGGCCAGCGCACCGACAGCATTCTTGGCCTCTTGTTTTGTATTGGTCTGAGCACCGACCTCCACGAGCAACGATTTTGGCATCATATGTAAGCTGTAACGATACGCGTTCAAATAGACCTTTCTGGTGAGGTTCGGATACATTTCATTCGCGGCAAGCTGCATACGAAAGCTCAGTGCGAGGTTCGTGTCTAAAAACGGATTGGGTAGGCTGTCTATGGGCTTGGCGGCTCCGTCCTTGCCTTTCAACAGTGTAAGCCCGTTTACAAACATCAGCTGCGCCATGCTCACACCGTTTTCATCTACCACGAGCCTGCGGTTTTCGGGCACGCCGTCCCTATGCAAGTCAATTACAAGCTCGATACTCGGATTGTCTTTGAGCACGTTCTTGATTGGCCCCTCCATACGTTCATACGCACCCATGATCTGTGACCTGCCGTCCACCACATCATATCGCCCGTCGTCATGCAAGGCTTCGATACCGTATTCTTCTTTAAGTACCCTACAGAGCTCCTCGCCTATGCTGTACACCCCGTCTTTATAATTATCCCGGTCGCTGTCCGCGTAGCCTTCTGTCGAATGCGTATGGAACACAAGCACCTTCGGGCCGGGCGTGGATTTGTTTAGCCGGAGGTCTGCGTTTACGAAACGGTCCGCGTCAAAGTCCGTCGACCTCATCTCGGTGCTGCCGTTTACCACATAGAAATACTTGCGCATGTATTCAAGGTCGCGTAGCTTCTCGAGGTCCTTTACGGTCAGAACGGTCTTTGTACCAGCCTCCGCATCCGTCAGCACCGGCTCCGGTTGGAACTCCACATCCCCAAGCCCTATCAACCCTTCGATAACCGTATCGCTGCTATCCGGAGCGGGGATATCACTACCCTCGATATTTACATCATTTACATCCGAAACGGTCAGCAGTGCGCTATCGATGCTTACGTCTGTGCTATCTATTAAACCTTCCGCGAAAGATTCAGTAGAATCGTTGCTATTTTTCTCAGACAATTTATAATAGGTGTTATATTTTCCGAGGGTATCGCGTTTGGAAATGGGCATCGCTTCGGCGATCAGGAAGTCATTGAACGACATCCCGTTCACCGTTATGCATATAATCACGTACACGGACAACCCTATCATCGTACATAGGGCGGCTTTTTGCATTACCGTCAAAAATCTGTTTTGCCTCATCCCGGTCCCCCCGCTGCTTATGTATAAATTCTATCGTATAAGTACTATGGTATCAGTACATTCGGGCGCACACGCCCTAAATATGTATATTCGTTTCGGAGGTTTGCTATGAACATTTTTGACATTATGGGTCCCGTGATGGTGGGCCCCTCGAGCTCGCATACGGCGGGCGTGGTGCGGATCGGACATATCACGCAGAGCATACTCGGCGGCATACCGAAAAGGGTCAACATCACGTTTCACGGCTCGTTTGCCAAGACCTATAAGGGACACGGCAGCGACAAGGCCGTAATAGCCGGGCTATTGGGATACATGCCCCACGATCTGCGTATTAAAGACAGCTTTGCATTAGCACAGGACATGGGCATGGAATATAGCTTTGACGTGACCGAACTCGAATACGCGCACCCAAATACGGTGTTAATACACGCAGAAACAGATGAGGGCAAGGTCGTGAACATACAAGCCGCATCAATCGGCGGCGGGCGCATACTCGTACAGCGTATAAACAATATCGAGGTCTCATACGACGGGCAATACGACACGCTCGTGATCATACAGCGCGACACGCCCGGTGTTATCTCATTGATCACAAACGTACTCATGATCGAGCATATCAATATCGCACAGATGCGCGTTTACCGTTCCAGTAAGGGCGGCGACGCTATAACAACAATAGAGGCCGATCAAGCGTTGGATGTCTCACTCGCGGCATTGCTTGAGATGCTGCCGAATATTATTCAAGTAACACTACTAAAGAGCGCGAAGAGTTAGGGGAGAACAACGGTGATAAAAACACTCGGAAAGATGATAGAAATAGCCAACGAGCAGCAAAAGAAGCTGTCCGAGGTCGTAATCGAGATGACCGCCGAGGATACGGGCATGTCAAGAGAGGACATTATTAAGCAAATGTCCGAGGCCTTGGTTGTGATGAAGGCCTCAGCCGAGGAGGGGCTTGCGAAGGGTATGCGCTCGGTCAGCGGCATCACGCCGGACTGGGCCTATAGGGTTAAGTCACGTTCGGACGAAAAACTCGGGTTTTGCGGGGACTTTGCTATGCAGGTCATATATACGGCGTTATCCGTTTCTCAGGTAAACGCATCGATGGGACGTATCGTAGCCGCTCCGACCGCGGGTTCATGCGGTGTATTACCCGCATGCCTATTGACCTTGCAGCGTATGCGTAATCTGTCGGACGAGGAGGTCGTGATGGGGCTTTTGAATGCATCCGGTGTGGGTATCGCACTAGCCCAGAACGCTACACTGTCCGGAGCGGAGGGTGGCTGTCAGGCCGAATGCGGCAGCGCGTCCGCAATGGCCGCGTCCGCTATGACCGAGATGCTCGGCGGCAGTCCCGATATGTGCGCAGACGCGTGTGCACACGCACTTAAGAGCTTGATGGGCTTGGTATGCGATCCGGTCGCGGGGCTTGTCGAAGAGCCCTGTATCATCCGAAACCCTTCATCTGCGATGGTCGCATTGTGCTCAGCCGAACTCGCACTCGCAGGCGTCGAAAGCATCATCCCCGCCGACGAGGTTATCCTGGCGATGTCGCGCGTAGGCAAACAGCTCCCCGAATCACTCAGAGAGACCGCCGAAGGCGGGATTGCCGTGAGCGAAACGGGCAAAGAAATCGCAAGAAAACTCGCAGGAAAAGATATACCACGGATTTGCTCTGATTAAATTTCTATCCGTGTAAATCCGTGGTAAATGTTTATTTATGGAGGGGTATATGGAATACATTACGCTATTTTGTAAGGGCATAATGGTTGGTATCGCAAACGTAATACCGGGTGTGAGCGGCGGCACGATCGCGGTGGTGCTGCGCATTTTTGACAGGTTATTGAACGCGATCAATCATTTCTTTTCGGATATAAAAAAGCACCTGAGGTTTTTGATACCGTTGGGCCTCGGTGCGGTTGTGGGTATATTGGCGTTTTCTGTGTTGATTGAGTATTGCTTGGAGCGCTTCTCGCTGCCGACATGTGGGTTCTTTGCTGGATTGGTCGCGGGCAGTGTGCCGTTGTTGTTTAATATCGCTCGCTCTAAACAGGACAGAACCAAGTCCCCGTTTGTTTATTACGCCGCAACACTCGTGGCGTTTGCGGCGGTTGTTTTGCTCGCATTACAAAAGGCCCCCGAGGCGGTCGCCTCGGAGGCTATAAATAGCCCGGCGTTATTGACAAAGGTTTTCTTTGGCGGCATATTAGCGGCCGCCGCGATGGTGATACCCGGGGTATCCGGTTCGTTTATTATGGTGCTTTTAGGCCTATACCCCGTTATCATCCGTAATATCGCGATGCTTAAGGATTTCTTGCAGACGCGTGATGTTTCGATACTCGTTCAGGTTATCGTGTTCTTGATCCCTCTCGGCCTCGGTGTTTTATTGGGCATCATCTTGATAGCGCGTGTGATAGGTTTCTTGACGGAGCGTTTCCATACGCTTACATATTACTTGATACTCGGTCTGATCTTCGGGTCGATCTTTGGCATATTTATCGACCCACTGACCTATGCGTCCTACCCCTCTGTGATACCGACCTCGGCCATCATCTTCGCGATCATAACCTTTGGAGCCGGTACGGGGCTTGCGCTTTTGCTCGGCAAGGAATAAAAGGTCCGGCCAAAAAATATAACCACGGATTTAATAAACCCGTGGTTATTTTTTAGCCAATTCGTAACCCTCTTTTTTTAATCTCACCTAAAACCGATGTATACTCTTCCTTTATGAAGGCATATGCCAAACGCGCTATGGCATGCTGAAAATAGTTTTCGTCATTGGAGCCATGTGATGTCACCTTATACACATCACGATGTCTGCCCACCTGTACCTGTAGGTCATTGTACATCTCAATGAGCCTGTCGTCGCTTTCGTCGATCTTTTCCGAAAAGTAAGTAAAATCCTCTGCTCTTAGTTTCACATCTATAACCTCCTTGTGAAAAAGAGGGTGCCGAACCGATACCTGTGAACTTAAAGTTCAATGCAAAGGATACCACAAAATTACTCATTTGAAAAGTCCTTATATTACAAAATCATGAATATTTTATTACATTTT
>CAYURR010000019.1:0-26764 GCA_964446745.1 uncultured Defluviitaleaceae bacterium
GCAGGGATGAGCTTTCAAAGGCAAACACGGATCTGACCAAGAGCTATTTGACGCAAGAAGATGCAAGCTTGGCTCTGACCAAACCGACGCAGGGAACGCCGGCGACGACATTACCTAAGGCCACACAACCGGCTACACCGGTGACACCGGCCCAACCCGCCACACAGGTCACACCTGCACAGACAGCTCAGCCGGTAACACCGGAATCGCAAGCAACACCGGCAAAACCCGCAACTACAACAGCACCTACGCAGAGCACACCTACGCAAAAGGCTCCGACACAAAATGCGCCTGCTGCGGATGCAAGCGCGGAGCAGTCGCAGAAGATGGGCGTGAACGTACCGCTGTTTGACTACTTTGCGGAAGGCAGCAAGATGAGCTGGCCGGTAACAGGCGATATCGTTATGGACTACAGTATGGACAAGGTCATCTATGACAAGACCCTCGACCAATATAGGACAAACGATACGATATGCATCGCGGCACCCGCCGGCACACCCGTCAAGGCCACTGCCGAGGGCGTAGTCGTCAAGGTTGACAACACGCGCAAGGACGGTAATGTAGTATCCATTGACAACGGCAACGGTTGGATAACTACATACGGTCAGCTTATGGACGGTGTGTTAGTTAAAGAAGGTGAAGTGGTCAAGGCAGGACAGGTAATAGGCGGCGTAGCTAATCCGTCTATCTACGGCGTACTGCTCGGTAACCATTTAAGCTTTAAGGTAGCAAAAGATGATGTTTTGGTCGACCCGAAGTCTATACTCGAATAGACCTCGAAAGACCCAAAAAGTAACGGACAAATGAAAAAGGCCGATGCGCTTCTGAAAAAGAGGCGCACCGGCTTTTGTGTTATTGTAAACACCCCTACCCGCAATCCACGAGTGCTTTCTTTGTGTCTATATCCACGAGTATTACATCGTCGCCTATCTGGTCGACATCATCCCAGGCTATATGGTACTCCTGTTCCTTGCCCATCAGGCCAAACAGCTTTGACGGTCCCGGGACGATCAGCTCCGTTATCTTTCCGCAATCCGTGTTGAACACGAGATCGCAGACATAACCGAGACGGCTGCCGTCCTTTGTGTTTATGACCTCTTTTTGCCGCAGCTCATGAAAGCTTATTTCATTATCCGAACCCATGATCTCGCCCCCTGATATATTTTATGCGTGAGGGTTCGCCGTCATGAATTCTTTAGCGGAATGCGTACCTTGCTCCGCAGCACTCAGGTTCTGCTCCGCTGTCGCGAGCATGAGCTTGATCCTGTTTAACTGATTGACCTCGCTCGCGCCCGGGTCATAGTCTACCGCCACGATATTCGAAAGCGGGTAACGCTTCCTTAATTCCTTGATCATGCCCTTGCCCGTCACGTGGTTCGGCAGGCATGCAAACGGCTGCATACATACAATATTGTTTACGCCCGAGTGCAACAGCTCGATCATCTCGGCGGTCAAGAACCATCCCTCGCCGGTATGGTTACACAGTGACAGCACAGGCTCTGCCGCGCGTCCGAGCTCCTTGATATGTACCGGTGCTGTGAAGCGTTCGCTCTCCGTGAGCGCCTTTACCGCGTGTCTGCGGTACAGCTCTATGATCTCGATCACCGCATTGCCGACAAGTTTGGCCGCGATCTTTCCGCCCAAGTAGCGGTTTATGTGCGTGTGGTTGTACGCCGAATACAGAAGGAAATCCACAAGATCCGGCACAACGGCCTCCGCACCCTCGGCCTCTAGAAGCGCTACGATATCATTATTCGCGGTCGGATGGAATTTTACCAATATCTCGCCAACCACACCGACCTTCGGCTTTTGTATGTATTCGATCGGCAAGCGGTCAAACGCCTCGACCATCCCATATACATTATACTTAAAGCGCTTCAGATCTCCGCGTGGTATCGAATGCTTGCATATTGTGTTCCATTTTTTATATAGTTCATCCGCTGAGCCCTTTGCGACCTCATATGGCCGTACCTTATAGAGCATACGCATAAACAAGTCCCCATACACAAGCGCCTGCATCGCCTTGTTCAAAAGCGACGGCGTGAGCTTAAAGCCCGGGTTCTTTTCATATCCGCCTGCGCTGATGGATATGACAGGTATATGCTCCATGCCCGCCTTCTTTAAAGCCCTGCGGATAAAGCTGATATAGTTCGACGCGCGGCAACCGCCGCCGGTCTGACTGATCATAACCGAGACATTGTTTAAGTCGTACTTGCCCGAGAACAGTGCACAGAGTACCTGACCCACAACGATGAGCGCCGGATAACACGCATCGTTGTTTACGTATTTAAGGCCCATATCGATGCTGTCCTTATCGATCGCGGGCATGATCACGAGCTTATAACCCTCTGAACGGAACGCCACCTTCAATAGGTCAAAGTGTATCGGAGACATCTGCGGGCATATGATCGTGTGTTCCTTGCGCATCTCTTTTGTGAATACAGGGCGCTGCGTCGTCTCTTTCTCGCGCTTACGCTGACCTAAACCCTGCCTCTGTGATATCGCAGCGAGTAGCGAGCGTATGCGTATACGTGCGGAACCCAAGTTGCTGACCTCATCGATCTTTAGCAGTGTATAAATCTTGCCCTCTCTGTCCAATATATCGTGCACCTCGTCCGAGGTAACGGCATCGAGCCCACAGCCGAATGAATTCAACTGCACGAGGTTAAGTCCCTTATGTTTGCATACGACCTGCGCAGCCGCATACAGCCGCGAATGATACGCCCATTGATCCCTGATGCCGAGCATCGTGCTCCTTTGCGCTGAGCGCGTGCCATGCGTCACACCGGAGTGCCGCGCGAGATGCTGAATGCTATCCTCCGTAAACACCGCCACACCGTAGCCCGTGATCATCTCGGGAATGCCATGGTGCACCTCCGGATCGATATGATACGGCCTGCCCGCAAGCACGATGCCCTTTATGTTGTGTTTCTTTATGTACTCGAGTGCACGTTCGCCGCTCTTTGCGATATCGACCTTGAAGCGCATGTGCTCTATCTCGGCCTTGTCATACGCGGCCTTGATCTCCTGCTTGGAGATCTGTGGGAATTCCTCGCAAAGCCGCTTGTACATAGCCTTATTATTGTTCAGGTTAAAGAACGGGTTGTGGAAGCGTATACCGTTTTCACCGAGCTGCTCGACGTTATTCTTGATGTTTTCAGGATATGATGTCACTATCGGGCAGTTGTAGTGGTTTTCCGCATGCGCGAATTCCTTACGCTCATAGACCACGCCCGGATAGAATATGTACTTTATATCCCTCTGCACCAAATCCATGATGTGCCCGTGCGTAAGCTTCGCTGGATAACACACCGATTCGCTCGGTATCGATTCGATACCCTTTTCATATACCGCGCGCGACGACTCCGCCGACAACTCTACCCTATACCCGAGTGCCGTAAAGAACGTATGCCAAAACGGGTAGTTCTCATACATATTTAACACGCGCGGTATACCCACGGTGCCGCGTCTGGCCTTGGCAGCGTCCAACGACTTGTAACCGAACAAACGATTGTATTTGTATTCAAACAGGTTCGGTATGTCCTTTAATGCGTTGTCTTTCTTGCGCGTGTTGCCTACCATCTTTTCACAGCGGTTACCCGAGATAAAGCTGCGCTTCGCATCGCCGTCCGAGAAGTTATTGATGGTCAGCAGACAGTTGTTTGTACATCCCGAGCAGCGCGTCATACGCGATGCGATATTTAATGCCTGTATGCGCTCGAGCGACAACAGTGTCGATGCATGGCTCGCGTTACCGGACGCTTGACTGCGCTGCTTCGCTATTAACGCCGCGCCGAAAGCACCCATGATGCCCGCGATATCAGGTCTGATCGCTTCCTTGCCACTTATCAGTTCAAAGCTCCTGAGCACGGCCTCGTTATAGAACGTGCCGCCCTGCACGACGACCTGACTGCCAATCTGCGACGGATCCGTGATCTTTATGACCTTCAACAGTGCGTTCTTTATTACCGAATATGCGAGACCCGCAGAGATATCCGAAACATCCGCGCCCTCCTTTTGAGCCTGCTTGACACGCGAATTCATAAACACCGTACAGCGCGAGCCCAAGTCGATCGGGTTCTTTGCAAATAGCGCGATCCTTGCAAACTCCGGTACGGGCATGTCCAGTGATGTTGCAAAGGTCTCAATGAACGATCCGCAGCCCGCCGAGCAGGCCTCGTTTAACAGCACCGATTCGATCACGCCGTTCTTTATGCGTAGGCATTTCATGTCCTGACCGCCGATATCGAGTATAAAATCCACGCCCGGATTAAAAAACTTCGCGGCCTCGAAATGCGCGACGGTCTCTATCTCGCCGTGGTCGACCAAGAACGCGGCCTGCGCAAGCCCCTCTCCATAACCCGTGACACACGAGCCCGCTATGTATGCATCCTTTGGCAATACGCCATAGAGCTCCGTGAGCGCCGCTGAGATCATCATGAGCGGGTTGCCCCTGTTGTTTTCGTAGAAGGTATAGAGCACCTGACCCTCGTCGCCGATTAGCGCTGCCTTTGTGGTCGTGCTGCCCGCGTCGATGCCCAAAAATGTCGCACCCTTATATGTTGCGATATCATGCTTTTTTACCCTGTGTTTTTTATGGCGTTCGCTGAACGATGTATATTCGTCCTCGTTTTTAAAAAGCGGTGACAGGCGATTGATCTCAAACTTTATCTGCATATCCTTACTGAGGTTTTCGATCATCTCATCAAAGCCTATATCGTCCTGTTCGTTATCCGCCTCGCGGCAATCAAGCGCCGCTCCGATAGCGGCGAACAGATGCGAGTTCTCGGGTACGATCGCTTGTTCGTCCGTGAGTGCGAGCACCTCTATAAAACGCTTTCGGAGCTCCGACAGGAAATATAGCGGCCCACCCAAAAATGTCACATTGCCCCTGATGGGCTTACCGCATGCAAGACCGCTGATGGTCTGGCTCACGATCGCCTGAAAGATCGATGCCGCGAGATCGGGCTTTGCCGCACCCTCGTTTATGAGGGGCTGAATATCGCTCTTTGCAAATACGCCACAGCGCGCCGCTATCGGATATATGACCTTATATTCTTTTGCAAATTCGTTTAACCCTGAAGCATCCGTACGCAACAGCGTCGCCATCTGATCCACAAACGAACCCGTGCCGCCTGCGCATATACCGTTCATACGCTGCTCCACGCCGTTTGTAAGATAAATGATCTTTGCGTCCTCTCCGCCTATCTCTATCGCGACATCCGTCTGCGGGCATAATTGCCCTATCGACTTTGTAACCGCCACGACCTCCTGCACAAAACCTATATGTAACCAATCGGACAGGGATAACCCGCCAGAGCCGGTTATCTTTGCCCGAAAATGTATATCACCGAGTTCCTGCCTTGCATCGGCGAGCATCTCGCCAAGTGTCTGACGAATATTTGAGAAATGTCTCCTATACGCGCCGAAGCGCAGATTGTTACGATCATCTATCACCGCAATCTTTATAGTAGTCGAACCTATATCGATGCCTAATCTCATTTATTTACCCCCATCGTTTTCTCTATAGAACCGTCCCAAAGTATAATCCAAGATACGTTCTAATACAATGGAAGTTTATGATCAAGTATTATGATATGCTCCACATAAAATCATCCGTTCTGTGATACCCCATCATATACAGCTTCATCTGCGTTTCCTTGTCCATGTCAAAGTCCACGGCGCTGTATCCCATCGTGTCGATCGTAACGGTATGCACATTATCCGATGCAGGCAAAAAGCGTTCCTCGTTGTTACTGAGTACGCTCTGCATCACGTCTTTTGAAAAATCCACGATGTTCTGCTTATATTTCATATCGATCTTGCTCGTATCCACAAGCTTGAAGCCTATGATCGGTATACTGCCCGATTGCGTCGCATCAAAAATCCAGACCGGATAGTTTGACATCAGGCCGCCGTCGACAAGCAGCGAATCCTTTAGCGCGTGCGGCCTAAAGAAAAACGGTATCGACGCACTGATCGTAATAGCCTTCGCTACCGGGAAGCACATATCCTGATCGTATTTGGGCAGATCATCCGGAAATACAGCCAATAGCTTTTGATTAATATCCGAGGCTGTGACCTTCAGCGGGCACCTTCCCTTCTGCTCAAGATCCGCAAAAGTGCGTATCCCCTTCTTGACCAGCAAAGCATTTATCCATTCCTCGAGAGGCTCAACCTTGTGCATACCGCACTTTAAGATCAAGCCCGCAAGCTTCATAGTATTCAAGCGCGGCTTATTGATGAAACGCCTGAAGTCCGTAGACATAAATGCGTCCTTGATCTCCGATGCCGTATAACCCGCCGAAGTCAAGCCCGCTATAATCGCACCAGCAGACGAACCCGCCACATTCTCTATTTCAACGCGGTGCTTTTCGAGCGCCGCCATTGCCCCTGCAAACGATATACCCAAAATCCCGCCGCCGGAAAAAACACAATTCGCTTTCATCCCACTCACCGAAATATTTCAACATTATGCTTATATATATGCGAGACATGCAGGATAAGCTCATAAGAATAACTTTGTATAAAAATGGAATAATAGCAGTATCAATTTGTACAAGCAGAGGAGACATGCAAATGAACGGATGCAATGACCGAAGGGGCGTAGCGGTGATGGCTGTGGTCGTGCTTGTCCTGTTGCTACTGGCGGCCGGACTATTCTATTTGACCTACACCGCGAGCCACCCGAAGGTTTATACCGCGACATTCGTAAAGGAGGTAACCCCTTGGACATATATGTAAAGCCTAAGAAGAAGGTATCCGCAGCGGACAAGCACGAGATAACGGTGGGTGATGTCGCAGATGTCATAGCCACGGCGGACGTGCAGAAAAAGGCCGAGGATCTGGTCATCATGCACATCGACTGCGAGCAGAAGGACAACTATTTAGTCAGCGTAACCGACATCATCCGCACGTTGAAGAAAAAGTTCCCGGATTACAGCATCGTAAACGTGGGCGAGATAGACACGGTCATCGAATGCAAGGCCCACAAGAGTAAAGACAATCCCATATGGAAATGGACAAAGATCGCGTTTGTCTGCCTCGTGCTGATAGCCGGATCGTCCACAGCGATCATGAGCTTTCATTCGGACGCACAGATGCCCGAGGTGTTTAAGAACTACTACAAGATATTCTTCGGCAAGGAGACCGAAAAGCCGATGATCATCGACATCCCCTACTCGATCGGCCTTGCGGTCGGCATCGTCGCATTCTTTAACCATTTCATGGGCAAAAAGATCACGGATGACCCGACGCCCATTGAGGTCGAGATGGCCACATATGACGAGAATATCACCAAGACTGTCGTGGCAAGCTTTGAGAATCAGACCCCTATCACGGATAATGACGCTGAGAATACAGACAGCAAAACTACGGGGTCTGACGGTATAAAGGGTATGGATAATTTGCCCAAGGACGGTCCGAAGGGGGAATAGCTTATGTTATTGAAATTATTAGCCATCTTAATCGGTTTTAGCTCGGGGCTTGTGATATCGGGTGCTGTTATCGCATTCATCACGATCTTGAGTGTCGTGCCTCGCTTGGCGCAAAAAACCCATACGCAGCAACACATCCAGCTATATGAAAGCGCCATACTCGTCGGAGGTATTTTCGGCACACTCGCGGATGTGTTTGAAATCACGCTGCCGTTTGGTCCTGTGCTCGCGCCGATATTCGCATTATTGATCGGTATCTTTATCGGTTGCCTCGCGGTGTCTCTGACCGAGGTCTTAAACGTTATACCGATCCTCACTCGCCGCGCACGCGTACAGCAGGGCATGTTCTTCTTTGTGCTCTCGTTGGCACTCGGCAAGATGGTCGGATCGCTGATCTATTACATCATACCGGGCTTCTTTGAAAAATTTTAATTTCCGATAAGGAGGAATACATCTTGGATCAATCACAGTCCGCAAAGGATCGCTACAAGAAAATGGTAGAAGAGACCTCACCCGATAGTAAGCTGTTTATGAACTGCATAAAGGCTTTTATCACGGGCGGGGCTATCTGTGTGATAGGCCAAATACTTTCAAATCTATATATGTCGGCGGGTCTTACAAAGGATATGTCATCGGCTTTGACCTCCGTGACGCTGATACTTCTCGCAATCATCCTGACCGGTCTCGGGCTATACGATAACATCGGCAAATTTTGCGGCGCAGGCTCCGTTGTACCAATCACGGGCTTTGCGAATTCCGTTGCGTCCCCGGCTATCGAATTCAAGCGTGAGGGTTATGTGCTCGGTGTCGGTGCGAAGATGTTTCTGATCGCGGGACCGGTCATTGTGTTCGGCACGCTGACATCCGTGGTGGTCGGCCTGATCTACTATTTCCTGAAATGAGGTGAACAAATGCAGACATTATTCTTTAAAACCAAACCCGCCATTATCTCTACGGCTTGTATCGTAGGCCCAAAGGAGGGCCAAGGCCCACTGGCCGAGCATTTTGACAAGGTCAACAAGGACGTAGAGTTCGGCGCGGAATCCTGGGAAAAGTCCGAAAGCGCAATCGTCTCGGCCACAATGAACCTCGCCGTGCAAAAGGCCGGGCTGCAGCTCGACGACATAAACTTTGTACTGGCAGGCGATCTGCTGAACCAGAGTATCGGCTCTACCTTCGGCATCCGCGCACTAGGCAGGCCGTTTCTGGGTATATTCGGAGCATGCTCGACAATCGGAGAAGCCTTGGCTCTCTCGGCTGTGCTGACCGACGGTGGCTATGCGCAATACGTCCTGGGCGGCGCGTCGTCGCATTTTTGCTCGGCTGAAAAGACATTCCGCTTCCCGCTCGGCTTGGGCACCCAGCGCACCCCCACCGCGTCATGGACCGTCACGGGTGACGGCTCGTTCGTAATGTCCGCTTCATCAGGCGGCCCCGACGTTGATCACTACCCGCGTGTTGCAGCCGCAACAGTCGGCAAGATCATCGACATGGGCATAAAGGACACCAACAACATGGGTGCAGCAATGGCCCCCGCAGCGGCAGATGTCATCATCAATCATTTTCAGGATACGGGTCTAAAGCCCTCTGACTATGATGTAATAGTAACGGGCGATCTCGGGATCTACGGTCATGACCTGTTGGTTCAACTACTTTTGGAAAAGGGTTATGACATCAAAAATAATACAACCGACTGCGGCATAATGATCTTTGACAGCGAAACACAGGACACGCACGCAGGCGGCAGCGGCTGCGGCTGTGCGGCCTCGGTGTTCGGCGGATATTTCTACAAACAGTTAAAGATGGGCATCATCAAACGCATGCTGCTGATACCCACCGGCGCGCTAATGAACTCCATCACCGCACAGCAAGGCGAAAGCATACCGGCTATCGCCATCGCCGTGGCGATAGAAGGCGCAGCACATTAAAGAAAGGATGATAATAAATGGAATATTTAAAGGCTTTCATTGTGGGTGGGATTATTTGCGTGATCGCGCAGATACTCATCGACAAGACAAAGCTTACACCGGCACGGATACTTGTGCTGTTTGTGGTATTAGGTTGTGTGCTCGGCGGGATCGGCTGGTATGAAAAGCTCGTAAACTTCGGGGGCGCAGGCGCGACGGTGCCGCTGCCGGGCTTCGGATACCTGCTCGCGAAGGGTGTAAAGAAAGAGGTCGATGCAGAAGGGCTGTTCGGAGTATTGACGGGCGGCTTTAAGGCCATGGCCGCGGGTGTCACGGCTGCGGTTGTGTTCGGCTTTTTGGCTTCACTACTGTTTAATCCCAAGGAAAAGAGCTGAGGTTTATGGATGAGGTAAGATTAAACGCCGCGCTCATGCAAAACGTTAACGCGCTGAACCAATGCTTCACCGATTGCGGTGATTTTACGCAACGCAGTTTCCCGCTTAACTTCGGCAGCAATTTGATGGGTTATGTAGCATATCTGGACATGCTCGTAAACCGCGAGATTGTCGAATGGCGCATCATCGAACGCATCATCGACAGGGAGGGCGTCAGTCATCCCGATAATGAGAGCAGCCCTACCGAAACAGGCAGTATCTCGCCAGATGAGGTCTTTAACATCATCACGGGCGGTGGGCTCGCAATGGCGGACTTCTCGATCTGCGATAAAATATCGGATCTATGCGATGCACTATTGGGCGGCGACACGATTTTGCTTGTGGACGGCTGTGCAAAGGGCATCATCGTCTCCACAAAGGGATGGCCCAACCGCGGCATACCGACCGCCGAGAACGAGGTCGTCGTACAGGGCTCACAGGAGGCGTTTACCGAGGTCTTTAGGATGAACACCTCGCTGCTGCGCCGCCGCATACACGATACGCGCCTTAAATGCAAGCAGCTCACATTGGGCAAGCGTTCAAAGAGTAATGTCGCAATGATGTATATGTCTGACCTTGTGCGACCCGAGATACTGTCCGAGACAGAGAAGCGTCTAAATGCTATTGACATCGATGCCGTGCTGGACAGCGGTTATGTCGAACAGTTCATAGAGGACAACAAGATGTCGCCGTTTCCGCAGATACAGATCACCGAACGCCCCGACAAGGCCGCGTCCGCGGTACTCGAGGGTCGAATCGCTATCGTCGTGGATAACTCACCGACCATTTTGATCGTACCGGCTGTATTGGATACCTTTTTCCAGTCCTCGGAGGACTATTACCAACGCTTCATGATCATGTCGTTTACGCGTTTGATCAGATATGCGGCCGCTTTTGTATCCTTGATTTTACCGGGTCTTTATATCGCGGTGACCGTTTTCCATCCGTCCACATTGCCTACGCTATTGATATTGAAAATGGCCGGTGCGCGGCAAGCTATACCGTTCCCGCCGCTGATAGAGATATTGTTAATGGATCTCGCGTTTGAGCTATTGCGAGAAGCCGGTATCAGACTGCCCGGTGCGGTCGGCGGTACGATCGGTATCGTGGGCGGTATCATCGTGGGTCAGGCCGCCGTCGAGGCCGGTATCGTGAGCCCTATCGTCGTGATCGTGGCGGCCCTAACGGGTATCAGCTCATTCGCGATACCGAATATCTCGCTCGTCTCCGGACTGCGTTTGTCCAAATACTTAATCCTGTTCGCGTCCTCGCTGCTTGGGTTGTTTGGGTTCTGGGTCGGCATACTGCTCGTAATTATCCATATGATTTCTCTAAAGAGCTTCAGTATCCCATATATGTTCCCGTATACAACAGGCGAAATATCGGGCAATTCAAATATGCTCGATTCGATATTCCGTGCGCCGCTGTTTAGCATGAAGAAACGCCCCATATTTACCCGTTCCGATGCGAGCGCCGATCCCGACGCCGCACAGCGTCAAGGTTAAGGAGGCTTTTGTTTGAATAACAACACCATATCACTACGACAATTTCAAATGCTTCTGTGGATACAGTGCTTCGGCATGGGCGTCGTGTTCCTACCGAAATCGCTGTATGCCGATGCGACCTTGCTGTCCGTTATCGTGGACTGGGGCGTTTGTCTGCTGTTCGGTCTGATCGTCTCGTACCTCGCGTGCAAGATGCGCGGCATGATCACATCCCACGGCCCGCTGTCGTTTGTCGCAAAAGCAGTATTTTTGGTCAAATCCGTAATAGGCCTCGCAGTGTTCATCTGCATATTCTCGGAGATTATCTCGAACACGATTTTACCCTCTACCCCTACACGGGTTATCTTCCTGACGATCTTGGCTTTGGGTGGACTGTCGGCGGTTTGCGGGTTGCGGCTCGGCTCCGATCAGCTAGCGCGCAGCGCGGCGTTATTGTTTTATGCAATATTTGTACCGTTTGTATTGCTGTTTATATTCGGTATATCGGACATGCGAGCCGCTAACCTGATGCCGCTGCGCTTGATCTCATACAGTCAAACGAGCCCATATATGCCTCTCGGCATCGGATTCAACCGCTATGGGTTCTTGGCATTGTTTATGTTCTTCTGGTCCGATACGCTGATCGTTACATCGGCTCTTACGAACAGGCCCGAAAGGTCCCCAAAGGCCGTTGTGACCGCCACACTCGGCATCGGCGTGTTCATGGGTCTGCTGCTTGTCGGTGTGCTCGCGCGTTACGGGCGCATCGCATACCGTCTGCAATGGCCCATACTCGAAATGATGAACAACATCCGTCTGCCCGGAGGCTTTGTCGAGCGCACCGAGGCATTAATGGCCGCGTTCTGGATTATGTCCGCGTTTATCATCATCGCTGCTGGGCTTTTGCTGCCGCTGCGCGTGCTGTTAAAATCCGATGGCGAGCGCAATCCTGCCGCCGCATGGATCGCGGTTGTTATCGTCTCGTTCGTGGTCTATGCGGTCTCGACGCTATTTAAGGATGCGCAGGCTGCCGTGGATTTCTGTACGGGATGGTTCTTTGTGTTTACAATCGCAGCGCAGCTGCTACTACCGCTACTGTCGGGTTATGCTAAGCCCTCCACGCGTAAGCATGTTTCAAGTGGGGCCGCAATGCTCTGCGTGGTCTGCATATCATGCGCTTTGCTTACGGGTTGCTATGACGGCGTCTATCCCGAAGGCCGGGGCTTTGTAATCTCGGTAGGCATAGACCTTACGAACAGCGGCGAATACGAAATATCACTCGCACTGCCGAATGCTGCCGCAACAGCCAAGCAAAGTGGCGACGAGGAAACCAAATCCGTAAAGAAGGCTTCGGGTAAGACCTTTACAGAAACGCTTACAAAATGTGAGGCACTAACTTCACAGAGGTTGTTTCTGGGACAGGCCAAGCTGATCGTGCTCGGGAAGGATCTGCTTGAGGATGGGGATAAGCTACGCGGAGCGGTGCGCGAGCTCAAACGCAATAAACGCATCTACGATCATGTGATCGTCTGTGCCGCAGACGGCAAGGCATTGGAGATACTCGAGAGTAAAGCCCCGGGCGAAAGCACCGTAGGGTTATATGTAAACGAGTATTACAAGGACAAGAACAACGGCGCGGGCAAGACGTTTCGTAAGGACTTCGAAGGTGTCTCGGAGGATCTGAGCGAGAATGGCGAGACGATATTACCGGTCATAAATGACAAGCTGGAGTTTGACGGAGCAGTGATCATAAAGGATTTTAAAACCGCAGGCACGCTAAAGGACGAAGCTTTGCGCGGGTATCTCTGGGCGCGTTACAATCAGCGCGGCGCGGTGATCGAAACCGATGACAGCGGTGACAGAGAGGGTAATGCCATCGAGGTCACACGTTCAAAAACCGTCTATGAATTCGCCGAGGAAGATGGCTTGTCCGTTTCAATCCTCACGACTATCCACGCAAAATCGGATATACCCGAACTTGACCCGCGCGAACATGAAAAAACCGTAGCGAAGGAAATCCTCACTACGGCAGGGTTACTAAAGGAATATAACGCGGACGCATTGCTGCTCGCGGACGAGTTGCGTCGGCAAAATTATGAGTTGTATAAAAAATACGCCGATGATAAAGAGGCAATCAGTGCAGCAATAACCTCAGCTGATATCAGTGCAGAGGTTACGGTCGTGCTGGGTGACAGTTAGAAAGCCGATACATTAACGTCGTATCGGGCGGGGTATGGCTATGCCGTTGACTATCTTTGTTTCGAAATAGCCCTCCATAGCCTCCCGCAAGGACTGTCTGGCCTCCTCCTCGGTCAATCCCGTGCTCTGGCAGCCATACAGTTCCTCGATCGTTGCGTGGTAATACGCACCCGCGTCGTCGTTGATCTCCTTTATGACGAACGCGTATTCCATATCCATATACTGCTTTAGCAGCTCGGCGTGTTGAGGCGTCAAGCCTGTTAACTGGTCTATCTTTGCACGTCCTGTCCTGAGCGCCATCAGCTTATACCCCTCAAGATTTCTTTCAGATAAATGGGTTTCAACGGAAACTCATTTTTTATTGTAATGACCTTGCCCTTTTGGTTGATATAGAAATGGTGCGAGCCCTTTATGCGGTCACGCCTGTATCCGAATGTAACCAATACCTTTTCGGCATCCTCAATACTAACCCCGACCTTATCTGTTGGCATCTGCGACTCTCCCTAAAAGCTATTGATGAACTATTCTAACATCTATTTTACAGTCTGTAAATATTCCTCGACAGACGTACCGATGGCCTTGCCTATCGCCTGTTGGTTTTCAGATTTTATGAGCCATTCGTAATCCTCAGGGTTTGAGACAAACGAGGTCTCGAGTATCAGCCCCGGACAATTCGTAATGCGCGCCATCGCGAGATTGCCCACGCGCGGCGGTTTCGAGACAAAGCCCATCTTACCTGCCACGGACGAATTGATTAAGTTCGCGGCCTTTTGGTTAAAGTCAAATGCGTAGAATGTCAAGAATCCCTTAGTCTGTACATAGTCTGCCGTCACAGGCATAGAGTTACAGTGCACGGACACCGAAATGTCGGGCTTTTCGTCGATGATTCTATTGACCCTGTCCGTCAGTCCCACCGTGCTGTCATCCGTGCGTATCATGATGACCTTTGCGCCCTTGGCAGTCAGATAGTCCTTTACCGTCTTTGCGATCTCGATGTTTATATCCTTTTCTAACGGCCCCTTTGCACCGGCCGGGCCCAGCGCGCCGTTTTCCTTGCCGCCATGACCCGCGTCTACGAGCACCGTCGCACCAGCAAGCGTGCCGTTAGTAAGTTTTGGTTTGAGCTTCACGCCGAAGTTCAGCCTATTGCCCTCCACGGTCGTATAGAAGCCGCTCGGCTTCGAGTTATAGTACAGTGTATACACCGCATCCTTGCCGCGCTGCTCAGCCTCCATCCTGTCGAATATACTGCCTGACAGGTTTAGCCCTGTACTCAATACACTCGTCTCGTAGATCGTGAACTCGACCTTGGTATCGTCAGCGGCTACGTTATAAAACATCGGGAGCTTCATATCGAACGCGATCTCCGTCGTGTTCTTGTTTACGTTCTGCGCTAATGTGAGCTTCGTCACAGCATTCGAACGCGCACCCTCTTTTATCTCCTTGACTACATCCTTATATACATAGGTATTGTCCGACAGGCGATACATTTCGCTACTCTCACCGATCAGTTTCACGACCGTCCCCTGCGACAACGGAAACACGAGCTTATCGGTATCCTTTGGATCGGAGGTACGTGTGATGTTATTGCGGTCGATCACGCCATAGGTCGGGGCCTTGTCATACGGCCATAGGTTTTCTTCCTTCTTGATGACTGTTATGGTCTTGACGCTTGCTCCGTTTTTTATGGTAAACGTGTTTTTGCCGTTTACAAGAGGCTGATACGACGCGAAAAATCCGTTCTGCGTAACCTTGACGGCATCGCCGTTTATCGTCACGGGATACGACGGGTTGGCCGCTCCGAGAAAGCTGATGCTCTCCGAAAACGTCGAGGTATTATCCGCGGGCTGCGAGACGATCAACTCCTTGACCGGCGTATATGAGGTCGCGGCATAGGCGGTCTGCAGTGGGATAAATGATATCGGCATTAGCGCCATAAGCGCCGAGCAGGTTATTGCACATATGGTATGTAATCTTTTCATGGGATGATCCTTTCTGTATTTGTTCTATATAGATCTGTTATTTAGAATGGTTATCTGTATCTATGCTATACAATGATCCGCTTCGCCGCTTTCTTGATTCAGCGGAATTTTTACAAGCGTAAATTCCTTGTTGATATATGTTTCTATGCGTATCCTTTCCGTTTCCCATTGGATAAGCATATCGTTGTCCTTGGTGCTTTCGCCCGTATTGCGTTTATACATCAATGGATATACATCGGAAGCCTGTGTTAGCTTGTCGAAACGATAACCACAATATAACAATACTTGATCATATGTAATACCTAGGTATCCGCCGATGGCTAAAGCATTCAGATATGCACCCTTAAACTGCTTAAGCATTTTTTCAAGACTGCTAATATCTATTGTTTTCTTAAGCTCAAAGATATGCAATCTGCACTTCTCCGGTGTCATCTCTATCATAAGCCCATCTGCCGTATTCTTCTGCTTAAAATATCCCAATCTGTTATCATCCAGCTTCTTAAAGGTTATGCACGGATTTGTGAAAGATAGATTAAGCCTCGCGTATCCACTCTGCGTTTTTTCTTCGATAACCGACTGTTTATCCGATATTTCGACAAGCATGGCATCAAACAGACCCAAGCGTGAATCCAAGTCACTGTTAAACATGCCTATTCTCCCTCGAATGCGCGCGCCTCTAGAGCAAACCTCCGCAACATATTATTAAACGTCGGTGTCTTAAAACCGTATTCACCCAGCTCGGCTTGAGTTACTGTCGTGACACCGTTTTTCTCATTGAATTCGTACACACGCACATCATCCCGCCCGATAAGATCGTCTTCATCATAGCCATATTCTTTCATCAATTCAGATTTGCGTTCATTTTTCGAGAGCATATACATACTGTCGATGTGTTGTATGATCACGTCGCTATGTGTAGAGACAAGTACGGACTGTAGACGCTTTGATAGCTTTATAAGCACGCGCGCCATCTTCCATTGTAGTTCGGGATGTAGGCACATCTCGGGCTCCTCGATGATGAGTCCGGTAAAATTTTGCTCATATCTCAGGGCAAGCAATAAAGGTGTAAGCTCGGTAACGACACCGGAGGTCAGGTGCATTGGATATCTCTTTTCGTCGGAAACATAGAAATAGTCCGGCATTGGCAAGGCATCAGATTCTATATGTCCGCGCATCATATTAGTTTCAATGAAATTTGTAATATCTTTGAAATAATCATTATGGTCATTTACATCGATACCTATTAGCAGACGGATGAAGTCAACACACGGTTTGGTAAGGTACGAAGGTTCCTTCTTATTTAGCGAAAATCTGTTTTCAATAGATTCATTTGCCAATTGCTTGCGCGTGAGAAGAAAGCCCGTACGCGATGTAGGAAGGTAGAGTGAAGAGATATCCAATGCTTTGCACGCTGCATGTATGATAAATGTTGATATATAGCAAGTGTCATTTTGATCTCTGGCAAACCTCGTAAGATGCCCCCACGAGTCATCAGCATAGTGCATATCCGCTGCGATATACTTTTCATGATCAGATATATCTACCTCCGGCCATTCAAACTCCAATTGTACATGGCCAATGTTTACGCTACCGTTAAATATATAATTTGATATTAATTCAAGCTTTGTGTTCAAATGACGGTTTAGATGTTCTGTTATTATAGATTTATTTTTATACGTTAATGTGTATTTATCATTGCTTTGCCTCGTCTGTTTAATACTCTCAACTATTTCATCAAATTCGACACTTGTTTCCATATCCGACATCAACCCATACATAAAAGACCCATCTGTCAGTGCATACAAAAGCGTCATCAAATAACTCTTCCCACTGTTATTGTCCCCAATGAACAACGTCAGCGGCGTGAGTTCTATCTCGACATGCTTTATCTTTCCGAAATCCTCCACCGTTAATTTTAAAAAGCCCATATATCTCATCCCATTTCATACAAACACTCTCATATCCACCCGCACTAATTATCTCCATTATGCATAATTCTTAAAATAATTACAAGAACTTTTATTTGTAACATTCACACGAACGGTATACAATATCACCAACATTTACCATAATATGAAGGCATAAGATTAGGAGGATATACTATGCAACTGCCCACAACGGAAACACGCTGTCCCTCATCGTCAAACATCGATACACTGAGCACACTGGACGCGATGAAGATCATCAACGAACAGGATAAAACGATAGCCTTGGCGGTGGAGATGCAGCTACCCGCGATAGCACAGGCTGTAGATGCTGCGGAGGCCTGTATCAGGGGCGGCGGGCGTGTGATCTATTGCGGCTGCGGCACGTCCGGTCGGCTTGGTGTGTTGGACGCGTCGGAGTGCCCGCCTACATATGGAGTAGACAAAAACATGTTTATCGGTATCATTGCGGGCGGATACGACGCGCTCGTAAACAGCATCGAGGGTGCCGAGGACGACGAGAATGCGTGCGTGAATGATTTGAAAGAGTTGAACTTCAACGAAAAGGATATGCTTGTGGGGATAGGTGCGAGCGGGCGCACGCCGTATGTGATCGGCGGCCTCAAATACGCCGCCTCGTTAGGTGCTAAGACGGCTTGCATAACCTGCAGTCCGAATTCGGAGATGGAGCGAAACGCGCAGATAGCGATTGTCCCCGTGACAGGCCCCGAGGTCGTAACGGGCTCGACACGCATGAGGGCCGGCACGGCGACTAAGATGGTGTTGAACATGATCTCGACGGGCACGATGATTAAGCTCGGCAAGGTCTACGGAAACCTGATGGTAGACGTGCGCCCGACTAACTCAAAGCTCGTGGACAGGGCATGCCGCATCATCGTGGAGATAACGGGCTGTGCATACGAAAAAGCCCAAGAAGCGCTAATGGCCTCGGGCAAAGATGTAAGGCTTGCGGTCGTGATGATACGCGACAACGTTGACGCACAGCAGGCCAGACGCATCTTGGACGCAAATGGCGGCAGGCTCAGAACCACTCAACCCACAAAGGACGGGGAGTAGTATGGGCACAAATGAATATATAATCTCCGTCGACGCTGGCGGCACAAAGACCAATGCCGCGCTGTTCGACATGAGCGGCAATATTTTACATACCTTCGATACGGGCTTTGGCAATATGCTTGTGGATAAGCAACGGGCCATGGAGCATGTCGGCGACGCGATAGCGGGCTGCAAGGCGTTTGCAGCAAGCAACGGTCCGCGTTTCCATATCTACCTTGGCTGTGCGGGCATCGAGCCCGGCGACCACAGACAAATTATGACCGCATATCTGTCCAATCGTTTTCCCGGCGACGACATCAGGCTCGAAAACGATGCGAAGATGGGTCTCTATGCGTGTACAAAGGGCCAGAACGGGATCTTGATCATTTCGGGCACGGGCTCGATCGGCTACGGCAAGAACCTCACGACAATCAAGCGTATCGGCGGGTTCGGGCATATACTCGGTGACGAGGGCAGCGGCTACGATACCGCGATCAATGCGCTAAAGCATGTGATCGCCGTATACGATGCCGAGGACGAATCCACGGAGCTCTCCCGCCGAATACTCGAGCAGCTGAACACGGATGTATTCGGTGCGGTAGCGTTTGCGGCCGAGGCCACAAAGGCCGAGATCGCCGCATTGTTTCCAATCGTAAGCGAGGCCGCCGAAAACGGTTGCCGATACGCCACGGGCATATTGAACCAGGCAGGACGGACCTTGGGCGTGATGGCTATACGCATGTATCACAAGATGGGTTTTGCCGCGACCGAAACCCAGAAGCCTGTGCCTATATATAGGCGCGGCGGCGTGATAGAACGGAATCACTTTGTACGCGATGCATTTTCGGAATTGATCGCAAGCCAACCTTTTTCAAGTGAGCTAAGCTTAACCGGCAAGAACGCTGTGATTATAGACGACGGAAGCCATAACCTACCCGCTGTATATGGCGGATACTTTATGCATCAAGAGAGGCTTGGAGGTTGACATGAACATCATCACTGCAGAAAATCTGACAAAGGTATATCGCACAACAATAAGAAAGCCCGGACTGGCCGGGGCTTTCCAAAGCCTTTTCCACGCGGAGTATTCGGACAAGACGGCGGTCGACCATATTACATTCCATGTAGAGGACGGCGAAGCCCTCGCATGCATCGGCGAAAACGGCGCTGGCAAGTCCACACTGATAAAGATGCTTGTAGGTATTTTGAACCCGACGACCGGATCGATGTCCGTAAACGGCTTTAACCCTACCGATCACAAGGAGGATTACCTGCGTTCGATCGGTGTTATATTCGGGCAAAAGACCAACCTGTGGTGGGACATCCCGATCATAGAGAGCTATAACGCGGTTCAGGTGCTGTACAAAATCCCGAAGCCGCAGTTCGACGAAACACTCAAGACCGTGACAGAACTCTTGGACCTCTCCCCTATCCTCGATCGGCCTGCGCGTAGGCTGTCTCTCGGGCAGCGCATGAAGGCCGATATCGCGATGGTGTTTCTGCATAGGCCGAGGCTGTTGTTTCTAGACGAGCCCACGATCGGACTGGATATCAATGTTAAGCACACGATACGCCGTTTTATCCGACAGATGAATCGTGAACAGGGTGTCTCGGTGTTCTTAACCAGCCACGATCTCGACGACATCGAGCAGATATGCGACAACGCCATGATTTTACATAAGGGCAGCATCGTCTACCGCGGCGGTCTAAACGAGCTGAAGCAGGCCTATATCACCCAAAAGGTCGTGCGCATCACCGGAGAGGTTATCCAGGACATACAGAACCTTTTGCCCGGTGTAACAGTAACCAGAAACGAACGCTATACCTCCGTATCCTACGACTACAGGAATATCTCCTCGAGCGAGCTGCTGTCTGTGATCAATCAATGCTTCAATATCGAGGATATCTCTATACAAGACCCCGGCATTGAACAGGTGGTCTCCGAGATCTACGCGACGGGCGGAAGGGATGGCTTGCGATGAGACGCTTTCTTACATTAGCCTCGATCAGCATGCAGGCCAATCTGCAGTATCGCTTCGCGTTCCTGTTTAATTTATTCACGCCGCTCATATTGCTGGCCGGACAATTTCTGCTCTGGACCGCGCTCTATGGCGGGCAAAATGCGACCATCGGTGGCTACAGCAGACAGGATATGTATACTTACATAATCATGTCTTTTCTGGTGGCAAATTTGCTGACATGGAAAAGCGAAAACGATATGTCTCGCAAGATCATATCGGGTTCCATCGTAACCGAATGCATCAGGCCCTTTAACTTCTTATGGCAAAATGTCGCCGATATGTGCGGCTCGGCTGTTTTACAGGCCGGGGTAAATACGTTGATTGTAGGTGCTCTATTTGCGATCTTTCGTCAACAGCTGATCATAGCGTCGTTGCCCGTTATCGGGCTAACACTTATTAGCCTCGTCTTGGCCGTGCTTTTGCGAATGCTGTTGATATCCACGTTCAGTCTGCTGTGCTTCTATACGACCAGCTTCTTGGGCCTATCCTGGACGCGTGGGGTTGTTACGGACTTCTTTTCGGGCGCAATCATGCCGATCTCGCTATTCCCATTAGCATTGCGTACCTTCACGTTCTATACACCGTTTCCACTGATGCTGCAGGTACCTATATCCATCTATCTCGGGCAAACGCTCATGTATCCGGTATGGATGACATATGTACTACAGCTTGCGTGGATTGCGTTTTTTATTGTTTTGCAAGGCATTTGCTGGGGACATATCCGTAAAAACATCACAGTAGCGGGAGGTTGACATGATAAAGGTATATTTGAAATTCAAGGCTCTCGCAATACGTGTTGCACTTGAGTACAAGGCGAACTTCTGGATGATGACGGTGTCCGGGATCGCGATGCGCGGTATCTTCTACTTGGCCGTTATGATATTGTATAACAACCTGCCCGATATCGCCGGCTGGCGCGCGGGTGAGTTGTACCTGATCATGAGCTATCTGTTTCTGAGCGAGGGTATGTGTACAATTATGTTCGACGGGGTGTGGCATCTGAGCCGTCTCGTCGCGACCGGCTCGTTAGATGTGATGCTCGCACGACCCGTTTCGCCTCTGTATCAGCTGCTGTCCGATCAGATCGGATTGCAGGGCTTCGGGATCATCCCGCTCGGGCTAGTCACATTTGTAATGTCGATGCTCACACTCCAATGGCTGACCCCGTTAAATATTCTGCTGTCGCTGCTGTTTCTGGCCTGCGGCGTGATATTGCGTATGTCCTCAACGCTGCTGTTCGTGTCAGCGATCTTCTATGTCCCACCCGGCTCCAACCTCAATGTGTCTTTTCTCGCGCACTCCATCGGCGAATACGCACGCTATCCGTTAAATATCTATCCGTTTTGGATGCGGGCTATATTGCTGTTTGTAATACCCATGGCGTTCGCGGGTTATATTCCGACGCTGATACTGCGTGATATGAACCTCTGGCTGCTGCTCGCACTGCCCGTGATGACGTTAGTGTATTTCTTGGTGGCACGCGCGGTGTTTTATAGGGGTATCAGGAAGTACGAGAGCATGGGCATGTAGAAAGGCTGTTGCAAGTCATAAAACAATACCACGGATCTACACGGATTATAACGGATTTTCACAGATAGGATCATGTAAAATGATTTCATCCGTGTAAATCTGTTTGTATCAGTGCAAATCCGTGGTAAATGTTTTATCTCGCAAAAGCCCTTTTTTATTTGCCTATAACCCAAACCTCCCACTCACTTTCATATCGCACCTCTTTGGCGTGAGTATAGCACTTGGAGTGAACTCCATGTTAAGCGAGGCAAGTCAAGCAGATACTAACATAGAATAGAGGTGGCGACACGCTTAGATTAAAAGAACTGCGAGAAGAACGAAACATCAATCAACAAAAATTTGCTTCGGATTTGCACATCACCCAAGCATCGATTAGCAAATATGAGATAGGAGCCTCAGAGCCGGATATCGCGATGATCTTGCAAATGGCGAACTATTTTAATGTATACGTAGATTATTTTTTATATAATTCAAACATAAAAAGACAGCTCAATAAATCCGAGCTGTCTGATGATGAAATTGATCTTATAAGCACTTCTAGTGAATTTCCAGAAGACTCTCCATATGTAACATTGGCTAATGTAAATATACTGCCACATCCTATATGCTATTGGATAATTACCCGAAAAAGATGACAAAATATAAGCTAAAGGAGAATAAAAATGTTTGGTGTAGAAATTGATATGGTTGTGAAGGACAGCTTGGAAGCTCTCGAACTTTACGAATCTGTCTTCGAGGTCGAACGTGTGGAAACTGGTGACTTTGTCAAAGGTACAAATGAGGTTGTATTGAATATCTATGGCACACGCTTTCATTTACTTGATGAAAACGACCAATGCGGGCTTGTTGCTCCCAAAGAGGGTGTTAGGCTTCCTATATGGTTTAATATTGTCGTGCTGGACATCAAAAGCATATTCACTAAGGCCGAAACACAGGGTTTTACAGTTATAATACCCATCTCCGAAAATCAAGAAATGGGTATGTCAAACACAATTCTCAAAGACCCGTTTGGCTATGTTTGGATGCTTCATCAAATCGACAAAGAGGTCAGTTATGAGGAACGCTGTAAAATTTTTGAAGCACAGGGCTTTGAACGGAGGAAATAATTCTGCATAACCCCATTTCCTCCATAAAACTAAACAAGTAGCATCAACAAGCGGGCTAAGACTCCCAAACTTCCTATTCCAATACAAGCCCATCCAACATATTGTTTGACTTTAGACGATTTGCGCAATAATAGATATGCACCAACAATAATGAGTAAAATGCCACCAATGATGTTAATAAATGTTAACTGAGTAGTCATGCCACCAAAAATATTATTAAGCATTGTATCAACGAACTTTTCCATTATTCTACCTCCATTTTCTTTACTTTTTGGGCTACTAAAACTGCTGAAATTAGACCTAATATTATGGAAATGCCAGCAAAAACAAGAGATGCAGTATCTATCCTTTGTGTATTGCTCGATGAGTTAAAAATGATATTACAAAATAGTGAGGCTAAAAGAACCGCAGACACAATAGTTGATGGTACGGACTTCTTGATAAATCCCACTCCCATAGCTAACATCCCAATGCCACCGGCAATTGCTGCACTGAGCACAGTCATTTTTACCGCTCTCATCATTATCGCTAAAGATAATACGCCATCGCCTAAAGGGGATATTGACTCTGAAATGCTAAATATCGAAAACGCAACAAGATTACATACAATATTTGCCGCTACAGTAAACAGCACCACAACCAGTATTTTAGCAAATAAAACCCGCTCTCTATTGACAGGATATGAAAAGAGCAACAGCACACGTTTGTCTTTATATTCATCAATAATAAATCGTGTGTACAACACCGATGAAAGCGTTGCAAAGGCCGCCATACTCAGCGTGGAAAATAAGGCAATAATGTTGTTGTAGCCTGCAAAAATTTTAAGATCCGGATCCGGGTCAATATGTGGTGCATAGGCGAATAAATATAGAAAACCCAACATCACGATGCCAATAATAACGCTTGCCACAATGTATGTTTTCACATTGTTTCTTTTTAGCTCAAGTTGCATTAAATTAAACATTCTGCTTACCTCCAGCCATTATTTCAAAGAAATAATCTTCTAAACCACCCTGATAACGTTCTTTGATTTCAGAGAGTGGAACCTCCTTTACCACTGTGCCTCCTGCGACAACGCCGACTGTATCCGCAATATGTTCTATTTCTCCAAGAATATGACTGGAGATCAATATGGTCATGCCTTTTGCTTTTAGATCTAAAAACAAATCCCTCATTTCTCGAATACCCATCGGATCCAATCCATTAATAGGCTCGTCTAATATGAGCAGCTTAGGCTTATGCACAAGTGCTCTTGCGATTCCTAACCGCTGACGCATACCCAGTGAAAATTTTGACACAGGGTTTTGATTACCGGAGCTGAGTCCAACCATTTCCAGAGCTTCATTGATGTTACCGTTACGAATGCCCATATAAGAAAGGTGAATCTCTAAATTCTCCTTTGCTGATAAGTGGTCATAGAACACAGGAACCTCTATTATACTACCAACATTTCTTAGAATTTGGTTTATGTGGCTCGAAACATCCATTCCAAGCACTTCCACTCGTCCTGCTGTCGGCTCAAGGAACCCAAGCAACAATTTAAATACTGTGGTTTTTCCGGCACCATTGGCTCCTAAAAATCCGTAGATTGAACCCTCATTAACGGTTAGGTTGCAACGCTTTATTACCTCGTTGCCGGAAAAAGTTTTAACCAAGTTTTCTGTTTTAACACATACAGAACTACCCATAACAACTATACCCCCTTATATAATCCCTCAATAAAATTTACATAGTTTTCAATTAGCTCTTCATTAATAATATCTGCACACATCATACGCATCATTTGGCTGAGAAAACTAAATCGCTTTGTTAAACGTGCTGCATCACCGCTGAATATAACGGGGTCGCACCAAATATTGAATAGGAGCAAAAACACTTCAGCACATTCGTCTGGATAATCTGTTGTAACAGATCCATCTTCTATGCCTTGCTGCATAATGTTTGCAATTATCGGAGCACCACGGTTTACCAAATCCTTCATATTAGCAACAATAAACCGTGGATTATCCATTTGAGAAGCCACAACACTGTCCAACGTATGCATGTCATAGGACAACAACGTTTTTTCCAAAAGCGCAGTGAGCTTTTCCTTTGCAGTAAGACCTTGCATTTCTTCAATCCACTGGCGCATGATCATTTCTTGAAGCTCAGCCTGCACATCGATTACCTTGTTAAATATTTCCTCCTTAGATTTAAAGTGATGAAATATCGCACCTTTAGACATTCCTAATGCCTCTACGATATCTTGCATACTTGTTTGCTCATACCCTTTTTCAGAAAACAGCCTGGCTGAAACAGACAGGATGCTTTCAACAGTTTGCTTGGGGTTATTTTTTCGTGCCACTATACCACCTCCAACTAAAAACCAACCAACGGTATGTTTTGTGGGTTTACATTACCATGAATTTTTTTAGTTGTCAATACTTGTGTACAATTTTTTTTAGTCGGATTTGGAATGCATTTATATGCCAGGCCGGGACTAAAGATATATTTGGACAAAAAACAAGCCACCAAGTTATAACAAGGTGGCTGCTGTAATTCAGGAATACTTTACTTTTCTTATTTAAAATTTACTGTTTAGTTGTAACTATTATGCTCATAGAACTAAACCGCTTGTGCGGTGGTTCAGGTAATGTTATAATACGAGAAATTCCTTGTTTAAGGGAGAAATTATAACTTCGCCATAGCAGTTTCGTTCAATGACAGTTATCCAAAGTCAGCTCTCCTACTCGGAGAGCTTTTTTGTTATTGACTGACTTCGGATAACTTGCTACTCATTATACGAAGCATGGATAATCAGCAGCTAAACCATTCTTCGGCTTTTGCTACAATACTTTCCTTATGCTTCGATATATCTTCTTTATCGTTTATTTCACAAAAAAACATACTATCAATAAAATCAATATTCATATGTCCGCACCAATGTGAAATGCTTTCAATAATGTGTTCGCATTCAGCTGAGCGTGTCCCCGTTCTAAGTGCTATTGCATAACACCTTTTTCCCGACATCAATGTCTTGTGATTCAAATTTGGGTTTGTGTTGCTATATGCCGTACAACGGTCAATAAAAACCTTGAATTGTCCAGGCACATCAGCCCAATATGATGGAGCAGCTATCACCACAACATCTGCTTCATCCAATTGGTTTATTAACGAAAGCACATCATCATCAAGAACACATTGGCAAGTATCGTAACAAATCTTGCAACCCTTGCAGTATTCAATATTCAAATCTCCAAGACAAACAACCTTTGTTTTTACTATTGAAGAAATTTGAGAATTAATAATAGACAGTATTTCTTGTGTTGCTCCTGTACTTTTGGCACTCGCATTCAAGAGTAAAACTTTCATACATCTCCGCCTTCCTGTTGTATAAATAATCCTTACTATCATTAAATCATTTAATACAGTAATATAATCATCATTTTCTTTACGATACTACACACTTTATAAAAGTACAATGCTTTGCTGAAAAACTTAGTCCAAACTTGACAGCAGCTCAATGCAGAACTAAAGATATTTTTCGACAAAAAGCCGTCAAAACTAAGTGACGGCTGTTTTTGACTTCGGAATTATATTGATTTTCTAATACTGAAAAATTCTGTATAAGTGCAAATATTATGCTCATAGCACTAAACTGCTGTTGCAGTGGTAGCAGCCGGAAGCCTATCACCCTTAATAAAC
>CAYURR010000020.1:0-26079 GCA_964446745.1 uncultured Defluviitaleaceae bacterium
TCTTGGCTACGCCGGCCGTGTCCAATGTGCCCCTGATGATGTGATAACGCACACCCGGAACATCCCTGACCCTTCCACCGCGTATCAAAACGACGCTGTGCTCCTGAAGATTGTGTCCCTCACCGGGGATATAGCATGTAACCTCCATTTGATTGGAAAGGCGTACACGCGCGACCTTACGAAGAGCCGAGTTTGGCTTTTTAGGCGTTTGCGTCTTTACAGTCGTACAAACACCGCGCTTCTGCGGGCTCGAAATATCCGTGGATATCCCGCGCTTGCTGTTCAGGCCCTTCTGTAACGCCGGCGCTGTGGACTTCTTGGAAACGGATTTACGCTCCTTGCGAACCAATTGATTGAATGTCGGCATTCCTGCACCTCCTTGGGTTTTGTTAAAAATTCTTTATTATCTGCCTATAAAAAAACACGAGTATGATTTTAACACTCGTGCCTGAATATGTCAAGGAAACGTTCCGTTTAGTCTTCTATTTATGTGTCCATTGAGACATTCCTTAGTATTTGCTGTATATTACATTCATATGGTATAATTTCGATGCATGCCCAAGCAATAGTTTGGACGTATAGCGGTCATACATATAAGGAGAATATGATGTACGAACTGGTTTCAATAAAAAATCTCGGAAAATCGTATTCGAGGAAGAAGATTTTCAATAACATAGATATGAAAATAAGGCGATATGAGCCGATTGTCATCATGGGAGAAAACGGCTGCGGCAAGAGCACGCTGTTAAAGATTATTGCAGGGGTTTTAGATTGCACAGAGGGCGAAATAAAACATACCGATGATATAAAGATATCGTATATGCCGGATATCTTGCCTCCGGTCCCTTTCAGTATAGAAAAATATCTCATGTTCATGGGAGGTATTCAAGGCCTCTTCAAAAGCGAGATAGATGAATTTATCAATCACCACTTCAGCAAACTCAATATGCCGTTAGATATTAAAGGACAGATGATAAGCGTTTGCTCTAAAGGAACCAAGCAAAAAATTAACATCATGCAAGCACTTATCACCAAACCTGATTTATTGATACTGGACGAGCCCTTTGCGGGACTTGACGAATTATCTGTAGGTCATTTTATCGATATGTTAAACGAGTTGGTATCAAGTGGTGTAGGACTCGTTATTGCCTGCCATGAGAGTATACTGGCTCAGCGTATTACCGATCAAATCTATGTATTCCACGATCGTCAATGCCATTTGAGAGAGACTATCTTAAGTCACTATTGCATTAAATTCTATGCAGATAATCCTGATATAAACCTTGATACTATAATTGAAAATTTAATATCCGTTAATACATCCGGGGAATTATTTGAGGCCTTAGTACAAACGCAAAAACTAAAAGAAACCGTTATCTTCATGGTAGATCATGGATATGAAATACATTCGATAAACTTAAAACAATTCTGAAGTCACAGGTGGTAAAATGAAGATTACACTGATAAAGTACAACATAAGCTATTATATCAATTCATTAAAATTCATTGGCCTGAGCATGATTTATCTCGTGTTCTTATTCATTAATTACCAGTACAAGCGTATAGGCATATGGAGTAACTGCTATATTACAGCCATGGCTGTATATATTATATCCATTTGCATAGGCAAGAGCTTTGTAAACTGCGAGGACAAGGTTCAGCAGTCAATAACGAAGTTGCATCTAAGAAATGATACCGCTTTTTATTTGTCAAAATATATTTCGATAGTTATATTTACTATACCGTTTTATTTATTAACGATATTCTATCCGATCATATTAGGTTTTTATACAAGGAGCCTCCTACCTACCGAGGTTTTAGCTTTTCTTATTGTTCATTTCACATACAGCTTACAGGGTGTCGCTGTCGGCATCTTTTTTAATTCATATATATTTACAGATAAAAGCGCGGCTCTACCGATACAGGCACTAATCATTGTTATTACTGCGCTGCCTATATCTCATATGTTTAAATCAAATGTATTAATTACATACGCTGCGTACCTCTTGCCGCCGGTCAATTTCCTTACAGAGAGGCTATTCGGATTAGATGATGCAGTGTTTATTTTAGACCGGAGTTTTTGGATTTATATTATATATTCATTGGGATATACATTAATGTTGCTCACCTCTTATATGTTTATTATCAAGAAAAAGTGCAAACGCTAATAAATGCATATTAAGCGCGTTCCGTCTATATTGCATATATTAATATATCTCTGCTATAATACTTCAATGTATGATTCAAGCTTATATGTTCAAGCAAATTAAAGAGAAGCAAAAGGTGAATTATGGAAGGCACTGCTAAAAAGACACGCACCCCCTCTCAACAAAGGAGTATTGAAAAGAAGAATAAGATCATAGCAGCCGCAAAGGTTTTATTTAATGATAACGGGTATCACGGCGTGACCACCTATGATATCGCCAGAGAAGCCGGTGTATCAATCGGCAGCCTGTATTCTTATTTTGCAGATAAAAAGGATGTATTTATCGAGGTAATAAATCAATGTGATCACGAGTATATCAATATGTTTACGTCCATGACGGAAAAGATCGATATTCTAAATCCCGATAAAAGGACATTGATTTCCGAAGTCATTGACGCTCTTTTTAAGTCCCTCAATTTTTACGGCAATCTGTTTGTGGAGTATTTGACAAATGTCAATCCCGCCTCATCCTTGGCCCTATCTCATCATGATGAATCATGTGTAATAAGAAACACCATCTATAGATTTCTTGATCATGTATTTACGATATTAGATACAGAGATAAAGGTAAAAGACCGCCAAGCAGGCATATTTATGATATTTAACATAGGTCATGCGGTATCCGAGGCCATCGTACTAAAGGCCACGGAACTTGATGCAGAAGCCTTGAAGAGCGAGCTGGTTGAGCTAATATATAAGTACGTGTTCCTATAAAAGCGATACAGAGTAGAAAAGAAGGGCTATAGCCCTTCTTTTTTTGTGAGTATATATGAATATATCCTCACATTCATTTTTCTATAGACAGTTTCCGTATAGTCTGCTAAAATATGAATATATATTTACATTCACAAACTTAGGAGGCAGATTATGAAAATATTTATGATCTTATTTTGTCTGGCATTAATTACCGGCTGTGCAAAGGTCGAGGGGGCAATGTCCGAAGAGAGGGTAGTGGCAGTTGTAACGCAAGAAGCAGAACATTCCGAGCAAGAGTTGCTTCTTAGTTACTCCGGTGTAGCGGATTATGAGGAAAAGCTTAATTACAGCTTTAAAACTACAGACAGACTCGCGGAGTTATTTGTTATAGAGGGGCAAAGGGTAAACAAGGGCGATATTCTAGCCAGGATCAACACGGATGATCTGATGCTAACAGCTACATATTTGGAAAGCCAAGTAAGTTCGGCTTCTGCCGGTATAGACAATGCTCTTGCTCAAATCAAGTCTGCAGAGATAGCCGCCGAAATAGCTAACGAAAACAGAAAGGCTCTGGAAGCCCAAAATGACAAGGCATTAAACGGTGCAACCGATGAAAGTATAAATAGGGCTGCCTCGGATGTCGAATTGGCTAAGAAGGTCTATGATAAATCAAAGGAAACCTATGATAATATCAGCATTTTGTACAGTGCCGGGGCTCTATCAAAAAATGAGTTTGAGCAGGCAGAGATCAAGTTAAAGGAAGCGGACTCAAACTACTTTAAGGCGACCGAGGGTTTAAAAGAAATCAAGAACGGAACTCGTAAGGAAGATATTGACGCTACAAAGGCTCAACTTGAGGCGGCAACCTTACAATACAAAAACACTCTCAATCTAAAGGAGCAGGCCAAGGCCTTATTAACAGACGCAATGGCCAAGCGTGATTCGGCTTTGGCCCAGCTTGAACGCCAGAAAAATTTACTGGAGGACGGGGTTTTATATGCCGAACAGGACGGTTATGTTTTAAAAACCCCGTTTAAAGTATCCGAGATTGTGCCGGCTGGCAGCCCTGTTGTCATCACCCGCAACGAGAAATGCGTAGTCAAAATAGGTGTAACCGCCGAGGATTTGGGAAAAATCAATCTCGGTGACAGTGCTGTGATAAAAACAAACGATACAAGTGCCGACGGATATGTCTGTGACATCTCCGAATTGATCGATCTGGACACACGAACCTATGAGGTTGAAATAGAACCCTCTAAATCTTTAAAAATCGGAACATTGGTGGATGTGGAAATAAAGAGCGGAAAGACCGGCGGCATATGGGTACCCATCAGTGCGATACGCTCGGACGGAGAAGATTATTTATTTATAGATAATAACGGCTTAGCAGAGAAGCGATATATCACCTTAGCAGAGGGCGGTGACAATCTTATAAGGGTAGAAGGCATCAACCCCGGTGAAAGCATTATATTAAAGGGCTCCTCCAACATCTCCGAAGGAACAAAAATCAAGGCAAGCCATGCAGAAGGAGAACAGGATGAATAAGTTTATATTATTATTGGTTGAAAATAGGCGTTTTACCCTGTTTATATTTGCTATCTTAGTTCTTGTAGGCTTAGCCTCTTATATTTTGCTGCCCAGACAGGAGTTTCCGGACAGTTCTTTAGCAGGCAGCACAATACTTACGATATATCCCGGCGCGAGCGCAAAGGACGTCCACGACCTGGTCAGCAATAAGATAGAAGAACGGCTAAAGGAAATAGACGGTTATGATTACTCAAACTCGGTATCAAAGGATTCCGTCTCATTTGTATTAGTTGAGTTTGACTTGGACACCGATGAAGATATTGCTATGCAGCAAGTCAGAAACAAAATTGCGGATCTGAAGGATGAATTACCGGACAACGCATTTGTCAGTAATATCAACACCGATGTCATGGAAACAGGCTCTATCTTGTTGAGCCTTTCCGGCGAAAACTACACAAATACACAATTAAATGACTACGCAAAGAATATAAAGGAAAAGCTGCTTCGTATCGACGGGGTAAAAAAGATCAACATTGACGGAGAGTTAAAGAAGGAAGTAAAGGTAACGGTCGACATCGATAAGCTAAATAATATGAGCCTAAGCATGAACGATATATATAACGTGCTAAAGGCCCAAAATATATCCATGCCCCAGGGAAATGTCCATGTCGCCGGCGAAAAGATACGGATCAGTACAAACGGTACATATGAAAGCGTGGAGGACATACGAAACACCATCGTCAGTGTTTCCAAGGAAACAGGTGTCGTTACCAAGCTATCAGACATAGCCGATATCAACATCGGTTATGTAGAAGATACACCAAATTATGGATCGAACGGATCAAATGCAGTCTTTATATCTGTATATATCAAAAACAATATAAACGGAATAACAGTCGGCAAGCAAATAACGAATCAGCTCGATGCATTAAAGGCAGGTTTTCCAGTCGGGCTTGAGCTGGATAATATATTTTTCGGACCCGATGACATAAATAAATCATTGAACAATTTTTTAAACAACTTCTATCAGGGCATTGCTCTCGTTGTAATCGTTATGTTAATAGGCATCGGCTTACGCAATGCATTAACAATATCCCTGTCGATACCTATTACGATATTCTGCACCTTTATTATCATGTATGTGTTTAATATAAAGATAGATCAGATGTCACTGGTGGGTTTAATCATCGGCGTAGGTGCAATTGTTGATAACTCCGTTGTAGTAGGAGATGCCATACAAAACAGCATCAATAACGGAGATGGCATAAAAAAGGCCGCCATAAAAGGATCTCAGCTATCGGCCATTGCCGTACTGACCGCAACCATCACCACAGTCTTGTCCTTCTTTCCGCTAACACGCATTGAAGGTGTTGTAGGGCATTTTATCGGTCCTATTTCTATTGTATTTATCATCACGATCATCATGTCATATATTGTTGCGATGTTTTTAATCCCGTCTGTGGCTTCATTGGTATTTAAAAGCAGTAAAAAACCTAATGCAGATGAAAAATTTATCACAAGGATTATTAATGTATTTGATGTTGCATTCAAGTATAAAAAGAGCATTATGTGTGCAATAGTATTTATTTTTGTAGTCGTAACAGTATTTCTGGTCCCAAAGGTTGAGTTTTTTCCATATGCAGACAAGGACTTCTTTTTGATCGACATAAACACAGAAAAGAAAGGTGATTTGGCGGAAACCGAGACCTTGGTCAGCAAAACCATGGCTTTATTGAATACAGAGTCAGAGGCGGTTGATATTTATTCGGCTGCAGGTGCCGGTTTACCGAAATTCTTTGTCACCGCTATACCCAAAAGCGAATCCGCAGATACCGCACAGTTGTTTTATAGATTTGCATTATCAAAGGGCGATAAATTTAAAAACCACGCAGATTATCAAGCCTATTTGCAACGAAGACTCACCGAGAGCATTGCCGGTGCCAAATTTGAGGTAGTCAGGCTGGCTTTATCAATCCCGGGTGCAGAAATAGAGATCAGGCTCTCCGGCGACGATATCGAAACGTTAAAGCAAGCAAGAAATCAACTCAAATCAGAAATGAGCACGCTCAAAGGCTTAACAAATCTGGATGACAACATGGGTGATGATACCTATCATTATCAAGTAACGATAAACGACAGCAAGGCTATGCAGATGGGTTTTACAAAATATGATATACAACAGCAGATTTATCTGGCTATGAGAGGGGCTGTACCGGGGGTTTTTAGTAAGGACGCGAAAGAGTTCGACATGATGCTTAAAAGCAATATAACCTCTGTCAGCGAGCTAGAAAAATTGAGGGTAAAATCCTCCATGACAGGTAATAAGGTCTTATTAAAGGAAATCGCTAAAATAGAGCAGGTCTTGGACACCAACGTAATCAACACCTACAAAAACAAAAAGACTGTCACAATTACAGCCAATTCCTTACCGGGCTATAGCGCTACAGACTTGACCAATGAAATCGATAAAAGCATACTGTCAAAATTAGATTTAAACGGCATAGAGGTGAGCTTTGACGGCGAGCGCGCCAATATAATAAAATATTTTAGCAATGCCCTTACCCTCGCACTTGTGTCTATTCTTTTAATTTATATAGTTTTATGCCTTCAGTTCAAATCCTTCGTTTTACCGCTGATTATTATTTTTACGATACCCTTAGCAGTAATGGGATCATTGACCGGTCTATACATAATGGGCAACCCCCTATCGCTGACAGCACTTTTCGGCATCATAGCCCTTAGCGGTATTGTAGTTAATAACGGTATATTATTGATAGAATACATACTTATCGCCAGACAAGAGGGTGAAAGCGTTGCAAGAGCCTGCAGGCAATCCGTAGCGAGAAGGATAAAACCCATCATGCTGACTGCCATAACTACTATATTAGGCTTTGCACCATTAGCATTTTCAAACAATTCATTGTTTTCCCCGATGGCTATCGCATTAATGGGCGGATTGATTTTTTCAACCTTTACAACGATTTTCGTTATTCCGATTTTGTATTCGATGTTTGCAAAGGAAAGCAAAGTATAAATTAACGAAGCGAAAAAGACCTGTACAAACCGTTTATACGGAATGTACAGGTCTTTTTTAAAATCACACTTTAGTGTGATGGTAGAGTCTTCATTAATATTATATAATTTTTCCTAAGAGTTTGTTCAGGACTGAGAGGCAGGTGCGATTATGAAAAACAAAAGAAGGGATTCGTCCGGCTTGCTAGTAAAGCGATATGAAATCATATCACAACTAAACAAAAGCATGCGCTCGAAAGTCACCTTTGTAACCGCACCGATCGGTTACGGCAAAAGCACGGCAGTGAGAATGTGGGCTGATGCTATTTTGCATGACAACGCGAGCATACATACCATTTACCCCGGTGGGATACAGCTACTGCTTGATATCCCATATAAATCCGAAACGCAAATCAAAATCCTCGAGGATATCCACGAATACAGCAACGATGAGCTCAACCGGATTATCCACTATATCAAGGACAGCCCTATACAGCTTTCATTTCTACTTATCAGCCGAGGCGAATTGCCCCGTGACTTGAAGCCATACTCCGCAGTCAGACAGCTTAGCATTATCCAAACGGAGGCATTTGCTTTTGATGTTATGGAGGTCAATGAGCTTTTAGCACTTAACGATATAACCCTCGACGACAAGGCGGTCCGTGAAATGGTTGCATTGTCCGAAGGACATATTCTTGTTTTAAATACACTTGTTACCGCAATCATTGCAAACAAGAATGTCTGGGATAGGTCACTGTACGACACCGCAATAGACCATGTATTTGCTGTGTTTGATACCGCGATTTGGAATAAGTGTGACAAGCGTCAGCGAGAGTTTATCGTCAAATGCTCGTTGTTTGATGTTTTACATATGGGGCTTATCACTGTTGTGACCGGGCAGGCCGACTCCAAATACATCATCAGTGACTTTATCCGAACGAACAGCTTTATCATTAAGCATTCGAATGACAGCTACAGTATGCGTCCGCTGTTTAAGCGATATTTTCAATCTAAAGCGAAGGATTTGTTTTCGGAATCCCAGATCGCCGCGATACTCGCAAACGGTGGTCTGTGGTATAGGTCCAACGGCGATATACAAAACGCGCTGCATTACTATTTTCTGGCAAGGGATTATGAAAACGCTGTCCCCCTGCTCGTTGAAGTAGCCGAAGAACATGCCGGTGCAACGGAATACGACAAGCTAAAGACCTACTATACAGGCTTACCCATCGCTATGCTTGAGAAGAACCCTGTCTTGGTCGGTGCGGTGTGCATGATGCACTGTATCTATCTGCGATTGGATGAAAGTAAGGCATGGTATCAGAAATTGGTCGATCTAAAAAATGCCCTGCCTAAAAACGATCCGCAATACAAAGTCTGCCGTGAGAAGCTGATGTATCTGGACATTGCCTTGCCGTGGCAGCATGGGCCTAAGGTTGCAAAGACTATTCTCAACACTGCCGTTCTCATGATGCAGGATAGACTTGTCATGCAAAATATGGCGGTCACTGGCAACCTACCCAGTTTCCTATTCGGTGGCAAGGACTTTAGCAAGTGGTCGACCCAAGCCCTACGTATGCGAGCGGTACTCAAGCCGGCATTGCATTTTGTGCTTGGGCGCTACGGCATAGGTTCTGCAGATATCGGAGTAGCTGAAACATATTATGAGCGCGGCGATTTAGGCATGGCATTGATAGAACTGACCAAGGGCATGAACGAACTGGAAAACAACGCGGCGGCAGAGAACTGGTTTGCAGGGTATACGCTTATGGCTCGGATAATGACGGCAAGCAGTCAGCTCGATGCCGTGCCGCCGATCTTGAAAAACATACGCACGAAAATGGAACACGACAACACAAGGTATCTGCTGCCAAATCTTGAATCTGTGTGCATACGCTTTGCGCTCTATCAAGGTGATACCGAGCAGATACTGGAATGGCTTGCAGAAAAATCACCTAACGATTTAGATGATGTGAGCTTTATAGAACTGCATCGCATGCTGACAAAGGCGAAGGTCTATATCCTGAACGAGCAATACAACCACGCCTTGATCGTGCTGAAAAAATACGAACGTTTCTTTTTAGAGCTCAGTCGTACATATAACCTCATCGAGTGCAAGGTTTTACAGGCATTGGCGCTTGCCTATATTGATGAAGGCTACGCGTTTGAAACGCTTTCGGAGGCCCTGTCCATTGCACGTAAATACAAATTTACCCGTGTGTTTGCGGACGAGTGCGGGCGCATGTACGAGTTGTTGAACAGATACCACGCCCATGCACCACCGAAGGGCAAAGATGAGTATATGGAGGCGGTATTAAACGATACCAGGAAGATGGCGCTTGCCTACCCGAACTATCTGCGTTTACCGAGGACGGTCAACGAAAAGCTAACGAACACCGAGACAGAGGTGTTGCAACTATTGGCACAGGATAAGTCAAACAGCGAGATATGTACGTTTTTAAACATCTCCATCAACACCGTGAAAAGCCACACCAAGAGCATCTATACCAAGCTCGGCGTAAATTCTCGGGCAATGGCCGTAAAGGTGGCAAGGGAGAATAAAATAAAACTATAAAAGGAGCGATCTTATGAAACTGTTATTCAAGCAACGCGTGTTCTCGTTAATGGACAAAATGGACATCTTTGACGAACAGGAAAATGTGATTTATACCGTCAAGGGCAAGTTTGCCTTGGGTAAAAAATTGGAGGTCTATGATGCCAAACAAAATCAGGTAGCGTTACTTAGGCAAAAGGTGATGTCACTTAAACCAACATTTGAGATCATCTTCGGCGATCAGTCTTTTGGTTCGGTGGTCAAGGAGTTTACTCTTTTAAAACCTGTATATACTCTAAAAAGCAAGGGCTGGCGGGTAGAGGGCAGCTTTATAGAATATGACTACAGCATTATAGGCCCGGACGGACCTGTGGCAAGCATAGAAAAATTGTTTGGCTTTGGCGACACCTATGAGATTGATGTAGTCAATGACGAGGATGCACTGTTGGCGCTGATGGTAGTGATTGCTATCGATGCCGAAAAAGATAGTCGTACAAAGGACGAGGATTAAAGGATCAGGAGGTACTATTTATGAAAGATAAAAAGGGTTTACTGATTATCATAGCTGCAGTTGTGGTTATCGCGGTATTCGTGATCGGCAGCTATAACGGTCTCGTCACGGGGCGGGAGGCGGTCTCTACCGCGCAATCAAACATCGACACGACGTTGCAGCGCAGAGTGGATCTGATACCAAACCTCATGGCCTCGGTAAAGAGCTTCGCCGCGCATGAGACAGAGGTGTTTGACAAGGTATTAGAGGCTCGCCAAAAGCTCATGAGCGCTGGAGGTATAGCTGAAAAGGCCGAGGCGGACGCGGGACTCACACGTGCGCTCGGTGGGCTCAATCTCGTTGTCGAAAACTATCCCGAGCTCAAAAGCAATACTACTTATGTATCGTTGATGGATGAGCTCGCTGGCAGTGAAAATCGTATCGCGGTTGCAAGAAAAGACTATAACGACGCAGCGCAAAGCTACAACAACCGCATCATCCGTTTTCCGAGCAATCTATTCGCATCGGCGTTCGGTTTTGAAAAGGTCGAGTATTTTAAGGCTTCTGAGGGCGCGGACACAGCGCCTGACCTGGAGGGCAAGCTGCCATGATGTCAGACATAAAAAAAATATCTGCAGCCATAATCATAGCGGTGCAGATATTCGCGGCAGTACTGGTATACGCGGCAGCACCGGAGCCAACGGATGATTTTTATGTAAACGACTACGCGGGTGTGCTGTCGCAAGAAACAGAAGACATCATCTTAAAGCAGTCGACTGAGCTCTACGAGAAAACCGGTACGCAAATAGTGGTGCTAACGGTTAAAACATTGGACGGCAAGAGCATTGAAGAATATAGCCTCGAAACGGCAAGGGCATGGGGCATAGGCACAGCAGGTAAGGATAACGGTGTATTGATTTTACTGGCGACGGGCGACAGAAAAGTACGTATAGAGGTGGGCTACGGGCTTGAGGGTTGCATAAACGACGCAAAGGCAGGCCGCATGATCGACACCTACGCCACCTCTCGTTACAGGCGCGGTGATTATTCATATGGCACCGAAACCCTGTATAAAGCCGTGCTAAATGCAGTCCGTCAGGAATACGGCCTCGAAACGATCCCTGGCGCACCGGTATACAGCGACGATATACCACTGCCCGATTTCGAGACCGGGTTGTTTATAGTACTAATGCTGCTCGGGACAGTAGTGCTGCTCGGTACGGGTATATGGCTGCTGGTACTCGCCGGAGCGGTGCTCATTTATCTGGTGCTGCGTCTCACAGACAAGGCTAAAAACACCCACCGCGCCAGGGATTTTTTACCGGATCTAAAAACCTGTCTCAATCCGTTTAAAGTGTTGTTTTTCCTGTTCTTTCTAGGTCGTAGGTATGGCCGCAGAGGATCAGGGAACGGCCGAGGCCCAAGCAATCATGGTAGAGGGGGCGGTTTTGGCGGCGGCGGTGCATCGCGTGGCTTTTAAATATATTTATAGAGAAGGAGAATGAACATGGCAAAAGCAAACAGGTATTATTTCAAAGCGGCTGTAAGCCTTGTATTAACATTAGTAATGGCCATGAGCATGTCTGTATCGGCATTTGCGTCGGCAGCCACGGATAGGGTCAAGCAGCAATACGGCTTTTCGGTACAGATCGGCGATACGTCTATGTTCACCGAGGATTTTGCAATCAAGCTCATAGACAAATCCTTTGAAAAGCTGCCGAAGGGCTTTGTAAAGGCATTAACCGAACAGGAACGCATAATCTCTGAATACAACAACATCATCATCTTTACAAAGTCCGAACCTGGGGATGGAGACAGCCTCGGTTACATAACATCCGATGAAAACGGAGATTATTACATAAAAATACTGACCACTGAAGACACCGGTACACTGACACATGAGTTCGGACATTATTTTTCGAATTACCTGACGGAAACGTTAGGCAGGGATACCGAAAAGCAGTGGACGGCATTAAACGGCGGCGAGTCATATGTCGGCGAAGGCTGGGAGGATCTGGAAGAATTGACCGGAAACGCAGCAAAGACCTTTGTGACCACATACGCCGCATCGGAGTTTGTAGAGGATTTCGGTGAGGTTTTCCGCGTGATGTATTACAACACGAGTGAGCTGCAACCGTTTTTGGCTGACGCATCCAGCCCTATCGCGAAAAAGGTTGACTTCATGAAAAAGCTCGTAGCCGACACCGTAAAGGAACTCGATCCCACGGCGAAAACTACAACCACGGCGACCGATTCACCCGCAGTGACCGTTCCATCCACTTCTGCCACAGCAGAGGCAAAACCCGCGTCAGCGACGGTCTTGATCGATGGCAAGCAGGTGAAATTTGAGGCCTACAACATTGAGGGTTCAAACTATTTTAAGCTCAGGGATGTGGCAATGGCTCTCGCGGGCACCGAGGTCGAGTATTCGGTGGGCTACGATAATGCGACGTCATCGATAACGATCGGCTTTGAGGATGCATATAAGCCTGTGGGTGGCGAGTTGAGCGTTTCTACAAAATCCACGACCAAAAAAGCCACGCTGTCAAATGCCAAGGTTATAGTAGACGGTGAAAGCGAGCAGTTCACCGCGTACAACATCGACGGCAACAATTATTTCAAGATAAGGGAGCTCGCAGAGTGCATCGACTTTGCGATCGGATATGACCAGAAAACCAATACCGTAACAATAGATACCACGAGGGGTTTTTAATCATACTGCAGAATGAAAAGAGGCAGGGCTGTCTACAGAATGTGTAGGTAGCTTACTATCTGGTGCTTTAGAGATGGAAGGCTCATTAGGGATAGCGATATTCTCATAATCTGTAATTTTTTCAGTGCTTACCCCATAAAGAGCAACTCCGTGGTTATTGCCTGTTTTGGAACGTATTAATTCAACAGAATATCTTCCAGCATCACAATCAATCAAGAACCCGGGAATACCCCCTTCCACAAAAGTAGATTCGAGCGAGCCCAATACCATTTCATTGGTATTGCCATAGTACTGTTTATTGTTTAATGCAATTTGCCCTGTGGAAGCACTCAATTTATCTGAATTACTTTTATTGCTAAAAATCCTGTCAGCAGTTGTGCTTTGCCAATCAACTTCGCCGGTTTCAGATTTTGCAATAAGTATCTTTGTCTTTGTATTAAAGATATTTACGTTGCCGCTTTGGGATTCTGCCTGCAGTGCAGAGCAATTCAAACCATCCACACTGACATTACCGCTTTCTGATATAAAGCACAAGACGTTCTGTTCTTCGTTTTTGGGAATTGTCACATAAATTGTAGATGAATAGATGGCATCCGGCTTTAGTTCAGTTTTTCGTTTGAAAGTAATTTCTCTTTTCTTTGATGTTGTATGAATTCCGTCAGTAAAGGTATAGCTGTCCTTGCTTGCTTCATCTGCCTCTATTTTAAAGCTATCTCCGCCTGTTTTGACTACGATGTTTTCAGAAGCAACCTTTACGTTACAGCGAGGTACAGCGCCTAAGTCCCATGTTGTTTTGGCGCTGTCATTTGCTAAGGCAAAAGTTTCGCCGGCTTCAAAACCTCCGGCATATGAAAATCCGTCTATGAGTGAAAAAGTTGGTTGTAAAACCCCACTTGTGTTTATTGTATCTTTGGAATTATTGGGTGCTTTTAAATCAGCTCGTGTTGCTATAGTACCAATAATTTCTAACTGTGCATTTTTCAAAGGGCTGATAGTATCGTTAAGAAGAAAATGGTATTTCCCAGCTTTCAAAGTGATTAATTTTATTTCATCTACTTTTTTGCCCGAAGGGTAATTTGCTTGATAAACAAATTCTGCAGGTTTCCCATTTGTATCATATACCTTTTGGTCATAGAGGTAATATCCATCTAACAGTGGTTGAATGATAAAGCGTATTTTACCATCTGAAGCAGACACCTTTGTAGAAATCTGAATTGTTGTATCATTTTCTAATACAAAGGTGTTGCTGTTTCGATAAGCGATAGCATAAGAAAATTTGTCCATAATCGCAAAAATAGGTAAGTTAAGCTGTTTGTTATCTAAAAACAAGCTTACATCACTATACTCTTTTGGAGCCGTAAAGCACATCAAGTAATAACCGTCATTGGTTGCCAATTTGCTATCGCTGTATAGATTGATTACTATCTTGCTGCCATTAACACTCATTTCCCACGGGTAACGACCGCCCCCATTGTAGTAGATATAGGTAATGAATTGATTTGCATATTCGGTTCTGTAGATATAAGCTCCTTGTTTATTATCACATTGTGTAAGCCATTCCTTTATGGAATCATTTTCAATGTCATGTGCTATTTCATCATATGGATTTATCCAGCCATTTACAGAATCTTTCACTTTATCTTTGGTCAAATCCTTGGCGATAATTCCATAACTATCCAGAATCTGTGTAGCATCCATAGTTAGAGCAGAATTTTCTTTTTTAGGAGCGGTTGAAGGTGTAACTTCCAGCTTTAACTCGGGAGTAGTATTTTCTATATCCAGCAAATAATTTGCAATTTCTTGTTTAAGTTTCCGTATTTTAACTACCTTACCATTATTATCCTTAACGGCTTCTAAATATAGTGTGCTGTTTGTCTTACTATCGTGGTAACACAAGTCAAAGACATATGCCATACCTTCTTCTTTATATGATTTAAACTCAACAAAGAGCTTTACTCTTTCGCCGTTATAGTAAACAACATCTTGTGAGGGATTATAAATAACACCAAAGCCTTTATACCGTTCAAAATTTTGCTTTAAGCTGTCTGCCCGACTGATATTTGATTGTTTTTGATTATCATTACCTGCCGCATAAGCTCCTGTAACAGCGAAACCGCACATAAAAACCAATGTCAACATAAGTGATACGCATCTTACGAATACAGACTTTTTCTTAAAATTCATGATAGAATCCAACCTCTCTTTCATAAGCTCCCTACCCTCATTAAGAGATAAAGACGCAATCTGCTGATTGTATTTACCAATTGCTAATACATTCAGCAATGTATCCCCATAAGCCTTTTGTTCCTTTGGATTTAGTGTTCTTATGGAAGCTTCATCACAGGAAAGCTCACAAGCACGGTTAATCTCGCGTCCCATTAAATACACAAGCGGATTAAACCAGTGCAAACAGATGGTTAGCTGCACAAGCCACTTGTAAAGCATATCCAGTCGTTTGTAATGCATTAGTTCGTGCAAAATGGTATTTTTAAAATCCTCTTCTGACAGTTCAGCTGTAGGCAGAATTATGCAAGGATTAAGAAATCCGATAAGAATGGGTGATGAAATTAAGCTGTCGGTATACAATCCTACAGTGCGTTTGATTTTTAACTGCTCGGAGAGTTTACCTAACAGCTCCAAATGCTCTATGTCGGACACTTCGACTCGTCCGGCTTTAATATAGCAGATAAAGCTCTGGTAAATCGTTATTTTACGAACGAATAAAATTAGAGCAACAATAATCCAGATTAGCCAAGCATAAATTAGTAATACTGAACAAACGTCACCAATCTGCTGTTCCAAGGATTTCATTTGTACTTCGGTTACGATACTGTTGGTGGTATAGTCATTACTCTCTTTTGGTGGAAGAAGGTTGTCGTTATTGTAATTGGTAGTGATACTGTCACTATCAGGCAAGCCTTCAATATCCATTTCCTGTTGTGGCGTTTGGGTAGCGATTCTGTTTTCTAAGTTACCTAAAAAACTACTCCAAATATTTACCTCCAAAGAAAAAGGCAAAAGCAACCGAGCGATAACGATGAGCCATATGTAATATTGCCAGCCTTTACTAAGCTTGTGCCTTACAATTGGCTTACAAAGATACAGAATGAGAATAAAAATTGAGCCTGAAAGGGAAAGCCACTGGGCGGTAATAAGAAAGTCGTTCATCGTTTATCTACACCACCTTCCCAATGTTTCTTTAGCGCCTCATAATCCTCAGCGGAGAGAAGCTCTTTTTGTATTAGCGTTGACACAAGCCCTTTCGCATTACCCTCATAGATTTTTTCAAGGAAGTTTTGCGTCTGTACCGTTTGAAATTCTGCTTCCGATACGATTGCTGTGTAGGTATTGCGATTTCCAATTTTTTTGCTTTGCAGCAAACCTTTCTCAATTAGGCGCAATAGCAATGTAATAATCGTGTTCTTAGTCCAGCTATTGCCTTTTGATTCTAAGCCGGCTACTATTTCTGCATATAAAGCATTTCCACCGTTGCTCCAAATAATTTTCATCAATTCCAGTTCATAATTTGAAATTTGCATGATTCACAACCCCAATCTGGATTACAATGCGTTATCTATTATAAGGATAACGCATTGTAATCCAGATGTAAATAGGTTTTCTAAATAAAATTACTTAGAAGGTGGATTTGATTGGACATTTCAAATGTATAGATTGCCCTGCCTTTTTGTACTCATTTGATTACCGACGTTGAGGTTGACAGCAAATTATGGCACTCATATAATATAATTGGTCATAAGAGAAGGTAATGTGCTGCACGGAGGGTTATATGGATAAGATTAAAAAAGTCGTAAAACTGGTGTTGATATGCGTCCTAATATCTATCTTTGCTTGGCAAACAATTCGCATTAACAGATTTAACCAAAAGGTTAACAGATATGCCCAAATGATAATCTGGGATGTGTTATTTTCTCTCGATGCTTCAATACAATCAGCAGATAATCTAAAGAGATCCGGAAGTGATGATGATTTAAAGCAGCTTCAATTTAATTCATTAGAATTGTCAAAGAAACTACAAACATTAAATAGTTTCTGCTCTGAACTAGAAAACCCAGAAACCCTAAATAATTATCCGGCAGGTATCTTCAACAAGCTTTATTGGGAAATTGAATTTCATTTTCGAAAGCAACAAGATTCAACCGCTTCATCATCCGTAATTGATATAACCGACCATATCGAAAACTGCACTGACATTATGGTTGAGTTTAAAAAATTACTTGAAGACGATAGTGTATCCCCTATAGAACGATTTGAGCAAATATGTAAATATGCTGATGAAATGACATATAAAAACCGGTTTCTTGTTTTGTAAATAGGATATGAATTGACATTCTGAAGTTCTCAATTAAATTATCCGCTTTAAAATAGTAAATGATATTGCGTAATACTAATCCGCATAAAAAACAATTTTTAGTATATAAAGTTGTTCCTGATAGATTGTATATGTAGTATCATTAAGCAACAACTGAATGTTTCTATAACGACAACCTTTTTTTTGGTGTTCGTATTATTAAGGATGCGATAAAATGTTGATGTATTATAATGTATACTGTGATGAAAGTTGCCATTTAGAACATGACGGCATTAATGTGATGGTACTTGGTGCTGTTTGGTGTCCGCACGATATGGTAAGGGAAGTCAAAAACCGAATTCGCAAGATTAAGCCACGAAACGGTTTGCCTGAAACCTCAGAAATGAAATGGACAAGGTTAAGTCCTGCAAAATTCAACTTTGTGAACATTATCTTAACCATTGGCGTATAATAATTATAGGTGCGGGAAACATAATTGCGTGGCCACTTGACAAAGCACCAAATAAGAGTTAAACTAAAAACAGCTCATCTGCCATGCGTAGAAGGAGTTCCTGAAAGCGCTTTGTTTATTCAAGGCGTTTTTTGTTGCAACTATGATAATGTTGCTCCCTGAGGTATACATATTTCTACAGATCATCGGAAATTTCGTTAGTATCATAAGGTTTCACTTCATACTAATGGCCCCATTCAAATTACATATTTTATCATTTCCTTCAGTACAACCCGAGTATACTACATACCCTACAAACATACAATAACTCTTCCAAGCTAAATGTCACATCATCAAAAAAGAGGCCGTAGCAATTTGTTTAATTGCCACGGCCTCTTTGTATATCTAATTCACCGGTAATCTATTCAACTTTCCCCATCACCACGCTCACCGCATCGGTGATCGTCTTCTCATAGGCTTCCTTGCCGTATTTGTCTACCTCTGCCTTGTTCTTTTCTCCGTGGGTCAGGCAGCCCGCCCCACCGATACAACCCCCTACACAGGCCATACCTTCTATGAAGTTTCCGCCCAGAACATTCTTTGATGCCTTGAGCAGAGCCGTCTTACATGCCTCGATGCCGTCGCAAGCCACGGGCCTGTACTCAAAGTCCGTGATACCGTGCTCCTTCAGACCTTGCCTCACCGCATCTGATAGCCCGCCGCTGCGTGCAAATATTCTGCCGTAATACGATGCGTTGTCGAGCACATCATCCCCGAGCGTGGTGATATCTATCTCGCGGCTGTCGAACAGCGCCTGCAGCTCCTCAAAGGTCAGTACACTATCGATATACGGTTTGACCTCGGGCAACAGAACCTCCTGCTTCTTCGCTGTGCAAGGGCCGATGAATACGATCTTTGCACTCGGGTCAGTCTGCTTGATGTATTTTGCTATCGTGGCCATTGGCGACAGGTTGTGTGAGACGTGCTGCGCCATATCAGGGAATGCTTTTTTAACATAGCTTACAAACGCCGGGCAGCACGAGCTTGTCAAAAATCCCTTCTCTGCTAATTCCTTAGCCTCCGCGTATGCGACCATATCCGCTCCGAGAGCGGCCTCTACCACATTGTAAAAGCCCAGTGCCTTTATGCCGCTGATCACCTGCCCGAGTCGCGCGTAGGTAAACTGACTGGACACAGACGGCGCGACCACCGCATAGAGCTTGTATTCCGTGTTGTCATTACTCTTCTTGACCAAGTCGATCACGTTCAATATATATGATTTATCCATGATTGCGCCGAACGGACATTGATATACACACGCGCCGCAAGCCATGCACTTGTCGTTATCTATCGCCGCGGCCTTGTCGCTATTCATATGGATAGCCTTTATCTTGCACGCGTTTTCACATGGGCGCTTGTTATTTGCTATCGCGCTGAATGGACAGACCTTCGCACAGAGCCCGCATTCTACGCATTTACTCTTATCTATATGGGCCTTTTGATTGTGGTCAAATGTGATCGCACCCTTTTTGCAGACCTTTTCGCAGCGGTGCGCTATGCAGCCTCGGCATGCCGCCGTGACCTCATAACCACCCACCGGACATTCGTCACAGGCGATCTCGATGACCTCTATTACATTCGGGTTTTGCTTATCGCCGCCTACGGCCATTTTTACACGCTCGGCGACGATCGCACGTTCTTTATATATACAGCAGCGCATCGTCGGATTTTTGCCGTTGATGATCTGCTTTGGGATGTCGGTAATATTTTCAAGCAGCTTGTCGTCCCACGCGAGCCTCGAGACCTCGCGTAGGACTGTATATTTAAGCTCTTGAACCTTTGTATCAAAATTACGCATAAAGTTTCCTCTCAAAAATAACTGACCTTGATACGCTTGCCCATGCGCTTGAGACATTCCGCAAGCTCATCGATCAGACGCATCTTTATATTAAAGCCTATAGGCAGGCTCGGATTTTGATGAGCGGGATTGACCGCCCGTCCTACATAGAAGTTGATGTCCGTGGCTTCCTCAAACAGCAACTTCGCTATCAGCGAAGCCCCGTCCTTTTTATTGCACCAATCCGAATAATGTTCATTGTCCGCGAGATAACTCTGCGCGTATTTAAGTACCTTATTGATCGTGATAACGCCCTCTGTTACTAGGTCAACGCCATCTATGCGCGCGGTCGGCGGTATCTCGGGGTCGTGATATGTCAGTTCCGGTATCACGGGCTTTTTCAAAAACTCCGCGGCTATCGTCGACGTCGTGCCGCCACAGACGATGTGTTTGCCAATCTTACTGAAAAACAACGCCATCATCCGATTTGCGTCCTCGGGATCGGCCGGTGGACCTATGATCAAATTCATCGGTTCCCTGTGCCTGATCTTGATTGCGCAGACTGTTGTATCGTCACCGGGCTTACCCGCATATAGCTTGTTGCATTCCTCGACGAGCAACGTCGCGAGGGTCTTTGCCGTATAGCTCCCGTCGTATATCGCTTCCATGAATTCGATGATGTCCTTGCGCTGCCAGCCGAAGTTCAGCGTCTTGCCTACCCCGGCATGCACCGCTCCGTCGCTGATAGCCAGGAACACATCGTTTTCATAGATCGGGATGCGTGCCTTGTAGATTGTCTTATTCTCTATGGTAAAGCTTTCCTTAGGAAACTCTATATGCTTGCCGTCTCTGATAAGGATCGCGTGTGGGTTATCATATTCTATGATCTCGGCGGTTTCGTTGTTGATGATGCGTACGACCGTAAACGTCGAATACGCGATCTGTCTGACCGAGCATACGGGCAACGTCGCAGCTACCGTACGCACACAGTCCTCTACGTTTATATTCTGTGAGAGCATCGTCGAGAGTATCTTTGATGTCAATGTGGACAGTATACAAGCCTTTACACCACTGCCGAGCCCGTCTGCCAAGACCGCAATCATCGAATTCTCGTCCGCACTTATAACGTCCACGTGGTCGCCGCAGAGTTGCTCGCCATGTTTGTTTATACTCAGGTATCCGATGTCACAGCACAGACTATTCATGGGCCAGTGACTCCTTCAGCTTTGTGAGTGCGACCTTGGTCTCCGCTACGGTCTCGCCCATCAGGTATGCGATCTCCTGCACGACCCTCATCTGCTTCTCAACGACCTGATCCGTTATCGATATCGTCTGTCGGCTCAATGCCTCGCGTTCCTTTCGCTGTGTTTGCACGTCGGTCACATCACGCATGATGCATATAAAGATATGGTAGTCCTTGTCATATACAATGGTCTGTTCTACATATTTGTCGTATTCCGCGAGGTAGATATGCTTGTTTTGTATAATGTCCTTGCCGTTTTGTACCTCTAAGAAGCCGTCCACATCGAGTATGCACACGACCTGTCGTCCGATTACGTCGCTCTGATTCTTTAATCCCAATAACCTCAACGCAGCTTCGTTTATCTGCTGTATCTCGAGCATGTCGTTCGTGACGATGATGGCATTCGGGGTGCTCTTTATAATGTTATCGGAAAAGGATTCCGCTCTTTCTTTTATAAACGGCAGACACATCGACAGATCCGCCTTGCCCTGATAGACGGCTATCGCCTTGTCGCGGCAAGTATTGTATCCGCAGGTGCCGCAGTTCAACTCATGCTCGGGCAAGGTCTTGCCCATCTGCATCAGTATGTCCGCGATATTTTGCGCGCCGGGCATCGTGCGTCTGAGCCCGATAAACGGGTGATGCCTATGTATCTTGTCATCTGTGGGCTGCGAAACCTCAAAGTCTTTCTTGCCTGCGCAATGGCTGACCTTTAGGTAGTTTTTAACCGGGGAAAGCCCCTTCTCCATCACGGGTCCGCCTATACAACTGCCCTTGCAAGCCGACATCTCGATAAAGCACGAGCTGATCTTGCCGTCGCGGATATCGTTAAATACATCGATGCAATTCTCCACGCCGTCTACGATAATACAGTCATATGTAGCCGATGTCGTATCCATCGTCTTGATGATGCCGCCCGCGATTGGGAATAGTCGCGCTTTTGAATGCTCGTTGTATTGCTCATTATCAACATTTTCGCCGTTCGGTAGGGTTATGTCCTTGTCCTTGAACCAGCTCGATAGCTCTTCAAAGGTTAGCACGCAATCCACGATACCCTTGTATGTCTCAGCCTCGGCCTTTTTGGATATGCATGGTCCGATGAACACGGTCTTTGCGTCTTCATATCGTTCCTTTATGCTTTGGCTGTGCGCGAGCATAGGCGAAACGACCGGCGCGAGATACTGCAGCATTTCAGGGAAGTACTTTTGTATCAGCACATTCACCGAATGGCAGCAGGACGAGATCATTACCTTCTTATCAGACATCAGGCGTTCGTACTGGGTCTTTACGATCGTCGCGCCTATTGCAGTCTCCTCGGCGTCATAAAAGCCCAAGGATTTTAGCGCCGCTCGAACCGCCTCGAAACCGCCGTAGTTCGCTACAAACGACGGCGCTACGCTCGCTATGACCCTATCGTTGCACATCAGTAGATCCTTTGCCTTCTCGATATCGTTTCGGATGAGCTTAGCGTCCTGCGGGCAGACTACAAAGCACTGCCCGCAGAGTATACATTCATCCTCGACGATATGCGCCTGTCCGGCAGAGAACCTAATGGACTTTACCGGACAGTTGCGTATGCATTTATAACAATTCTTGCAATTGCTCTTTTTGAGCTTTATATACTCGGTCATGTTACTTCACTCAAACCGCTTTCGATAAAATGTTGGTATTGAAGAATTCCTTTACATTCTCAGGTGTCAGCGAAAACAGCTCGTCATTTACCATTACGGACACGCCGTTTATGCAGTTGCCCATGCAAAACTTGCCCGAGAGCTCCACCTTGTCCTTCAGATTATGCTCTGCCGCTAAAAACTGCAGCTCCTCAACTATCTGCCTTGAGCCCTTTAAATGGCACGAGCTGCCAATACATACTGTGACCTTTACCATGGATGCCATCCCCCTTATTCGTAGTCCGCAACGTTGATCCAGTGTAACAAGAATTCGCGTTCCTCGGGCTTGCCCTTGACCGACTGCGATGCCGCAACGATCGGGATCCACCTCTGAACATACTGCTTCGCGGTGTCGCTCTTCTTGCAGAACAGGTTCAAGTACTTCTCAGCCGCGTCGATGTTGCCCGCGAGCCAGAACAGTAAATATGTTCTGGCCACATCCGCGCTCGCGTTACCCTGTGTCGCATGCGACCAGTCGATGATGTAATCCTTGCCGTCGTCACCGCATATGATATTGCTCGGATTGAAGTCGCCATGGCAGATCTTGTTATGCACAGGCATAGCCTCAAGCCTTGTGTGCAGCTCATAACGCGTGGTGGCATCGAGAGTTGTCTCCGAGATCTTACGGTTCATCTTGTCGCGCAGCTTGCCCAAAAGTGGCGATTTCTGCGCGTGTATCGAGAGCTGAAGATCTACGAAGCGCTCCATGTACTCGTCGAGCTTGTCGGGGTTTTCCTCCATTAGCTGCGCAAGGGTCTTGCCGCTCACGTATTCGTTTACGATAGCCCATTTGCCATCGACACGTGTGACCTCGATGAGCTTCGGTACGGGTAGCCCTGCTTCCTCTACCCTTGCTTGATTAAGTGCTTCGTTAAGTACATCTGATTTCGGATATTCATTGTCAAATACCTTTACTACATTTTCCCCGTCCCTGTAGATGGTCTTGCTTGTTCTTACAGCGATTATCCGATCAAGCTTCATGGTTTTGTCCTCCTTCACCATAATACGCATTCAAATACATCTGCTTTATCTCGCTCATTAGCGGGTAGCGCGGATTTGCGCCTGTGCACTGGTCGTCAAAGGCCTGCTCGGTCATCTCGTCGATGCGTGCGAGGAAGTCCTTCTCATCAATGTTGTAATCCTTGATATATTTCTTGATGCCGACCTTCTCGTTCAGGGTCTCGATCGCCTTGATCAGGCCGTTGAGCTTTTCGTTGTTGTCCTTGCCCTTTATGCCGAGGTAGTCTGCAACCTCTGCGTAGCGTGCAAGGGTATGTGGGTGGTCATACTGTGAAAATGCGCCCATCTTTACAGGTGCTTCGCTTGCGTTGAACTTGATAACCTCTCTGATCATCAGCGCGTTTGCGATACCGTGCGGCAGGTGGAAGAATGCACCGAGCTTATGCGCCATAGAGTGGCATACACCGAGGAATGCATTTGCAAACGCCATACCGGCCATTGTGGAAGCGTTGGCCATCTTTTCACGTGCAACCGGATCGTTCTGACCGTTTTCATAAGCTGCAGGCAGGTACTCAAAGATCATCTTCAATGCCTTAAGTGCAAGGCCGTCGGTGAACTCGGTTGCGAGCATCGATGCATATGCCTCGATAGCATGTGTGACCGCATCGATACCGGATGCCGATGTCAGGCCCTTTGGCATGTTCATCATGAGATCTGCGTCGATGATAGCCATATCGGGCATCAGCTCATAGTCTGCAAGCGGATATTTAACGCCGCTCTGCTCGTCTGTGATGACCGCAAACGGGGTAACCTCACTGCCTGTACCGGCTGTGGTCGGGATTGCTATGAAATATGCCTTTTCGCCCATCTTCGGGAAGGAGTATACCCTCTTTCTGATGTCCATGAAGCGCATAGCCATATCCATGAAATCTACCTCAGGATGCTCGTACATAACCCACATGATCTTCGCGGCGTCCATTGCCGAGCCGCCGCCCAACGCTATGATGCAGTCCGGCTTGAATGCGTTCATTGCAGCCGCGCCCTCTTTCGCACATGCGAGTGTCGGGTCCGGCGCTACATCAAAGAATGTTGCGTGGACGATACCCATTTCATCAAGCTTATCTGTGATGCACTTTGTGTAGCCGTTTTCAAACAGGAAGTTGTCTGTTACGATAAATGCCTTTTTCTTGCCGAGCACGTTCTTGAGCTCATCGATTGCAACGGGCAGGCAGCCCTTCTTCATATATACCTTATCGGGTGTTCTGAACCACAGCATATTCTCTCTCCTCTCGGCGACGGTTTTGATATTTAACAAATGCTTTACACCGACGTTTTCCGAAACGGAGTTGCCGCCCCATGAGCCGCAGCCCAATGTCAGTGACGGTGCGAGCTTGAAGTTGTAGAGGTCGCCGATACCGCCGTGTGAGGACGGTGTGTTTACAAGTATGCGGCAGGTCTTCATGCGATCCGCAAAGAACGCGATCTTTTCCTGCTCTGTAACGGGGTTCAGATAAACCGATGCTGTGTGTCCAAATCCGCCGTCAGCGACGAGATGCTCAGCCTTTGCAACCGCGTCCGCGAAGTCCTTTGCCTTGTACATAGCGAGTACTGGTGAGAGCTTCTCATGTGCAAATTCCTCCGAGATGTCAACACTCTCAACCTCGCCGATCAATATCTTTGTGCTCTCCGGAACGCTTACGCCCGCGAGCTCAGCGATCCTGTATGCGGACTGACCGACGATCTTTGCATTCAACGCGCCGTTTATGATGATGGTCTTACGAACCTTCTCGATCTCGTTTTCGGACAGGAAATAGCAGCCGCGCTTTGTAAACTCATCCTTGACCTTGTTATAGGCCTTAGGAGTTACGAGTACGGATTGCTCGGATGCACAGATCATGCCATTGTCAAAGGTCTTCGAGAGTATGATCGAGTTGACCGCGAGCAGTACGTCCGCGCTGTCGTCGATGATGGCCGGTGTATTACCCGCGCCTACGCCGATGGCGGGCTTGCCCGATGAATATGCAGCCTTTACCATGCCCGGGCCGCCTGTTGCGAGGATCAGATCCGCTTCCCTCATGACCGTGTTCGACATTTCAAGGCTAGGTACGGAAATCCAGTTGATGATGCCCTCCGGTGCGCCGGCCTTTACAGCCGCCTCGAGTACGATTCTTGCGGCCTCTGCTGTACAATTCTTTGCCCTCGGGTGCGGGCTTATGATGATACCGTTACGGGTCTTGAGTGCGAGCAAGGTCTTGAAAATTGCCGTTGAAGTTGGGTTCGTGGTCGGTATGACCGCCGCGATGATGCCTACAGGTTCTGCTACCTTTTTGATACCGGCCGCCTTATCCTCTTCGACGATGCCGCAGGTCTTTGTGTCCTTGTACGCATTGTAGATGTACTCGGACGCGTAG
>CAYURR010000021.1:0-25790 GCA_964446745.1 uncultured Defluviitaleaceae bacterium
TATACCGATACGGCCTCGCTGCCGGACAGATATCTGACCATATCAAAATCATGGATCGTCATATCCATGAACATACCACCCGAGGTGCGCGCGTATTCAGCCGACGGCGGCGCGGGATCACGGGATGTGATGTTTACGATATGCACGTCACCGATCTTGCCATCCATAACGGCCTTCTTGACCGCGCGGAAGTTTGCATCGAAACGCCTGTTGAAACCGACCTGGAATTTTACACCTGCATCGTTCACGGCGTTTATGACCTCTTGAATGCGACTGACATCCGTATCGATGGGCTTTTCGCAGAAGATATGCTTGCCCTTCTGTGCGGCCTCGATAGATATCTGTGAATGTGTATTTGTAGATGAGCAAATGAGCACTGCGTCGATCTCAGGATCGTTTAGGATGTGATGATAATCGTCCGTTACATTCCTGATATTCATTTCTGCGGCAAACGCCTTGATATCGTCGTTCATGAGCGGATCCGCGATTGTCTTGATCTGTGCCTCGTGGACATAATTGACTATGCTGCGGCTATGTACCTGTCCGATCCGTCCTGCGCCTATGATGCCTACCTTCAACATGAAATTGCCTCCCTTATTTTATAATCCTGTCTTTTCTTTTATAAACTTGCGAGCCTTCACCGCATATTCAAACGGATTGGCTTTTGCGGGATCCTGCTCGGCCTCTACGACCATCCAGCCCTCATAGCCCGTTTCATCAAGCGTCGCGAATACCGTATCAAAACAGACATTCCCGTCACCAGGCACCGTGAACACGCCGGCCTTTACACCTTGCAAAAAGCTCATACTGCTGTCCTTAACCTTTTGAAGGACATCGTTGCGTACGTCCTTAAGATGTACATGCACGATCCTCGCGATATGCTTCTTGATCAAAGTGTCAACGGCATCCTGCGAGCCCTCGGAGAAGTATATGTGCCCTGTATCAAACAACAGCCAGACATCCTCGCCCGTTAGCTCCATAAAGCGGTCGATCTCAGCGGGCGTTTGAATGCCTGTGCCCATATGGTGATGCAGACAGACCTTCATGCCGTTTTGCTTTGCGATCGCGCCGATACGGTTATAGCCTTCGGCGAGCTTAGCCCACTGAGCGTCAGTGAACATAGGCTTGTCTCCAAAAACCGGAACATCCTTTCCCTGTATGCTGCCGCCCTGCTCTGAGCAACCGATGACCTTCGCGCCCATAGCCTTCAGGAAATTCATATGATCGGTAAAGTCAGTGACGGTCTTTTCAAAGGAAGCATCATCACCGGTAGTAAAGAATGTCGAGAACCACGCGTTACATATCCCTACACCGCGGATGTCTAAGTAGCGCTTTAATACTGTGGGATCCTTCGGATATTTGTTACCGACCTCACTGCCCGTGAAACCCGCAAGGGCCATTTCACTGACACATTGCTCAAATGTGTTTTCCCCGCCAAGCTCCGGCAGGTCATCGTTTGTCCAGCCTATCGGCGCTATGCCGAGGCTGACCTTGTTTTTGTCCATGTGTGCCTCCTGTATATTAATATTTCCTCGCCTTATCAAACATCTCTACCTTTTCTTTATATGCGGCTTGGATCTCGGTCTTTTTAGAAACCGATGCGACACCCGTGTTCCACCATGCCTCATAACCACCCGTCATGGTTTTTGGCAATACCTTTATATCAAACAACACAGGTAGCTTTGTATTCTTCGCGTCTTTGACCGCATCCTCGAGCTGGGCATAGTCTGTGACCGTATACGCTGCCGCACCGTAACCGCGTGCGACCGCTGCAAAATCGATGTGCATGAGCTTTCCATCGGCGGTGTTACCATAACGGAACTCCGTGCCGTATGTGTCCATGCCGTTACTCATCTGCAGATTATTTATACAGCCGAAACCGATGTTGTCGAACAGCACGATATGGATCTTTAATCCCATCTGTATCGCGGTGATTAGTTCCGAATGCAGCATCAAAAAGCTGCCATCCCCGACCATAGCATAGACCTCTTTGTCGGGCTCAGCTAATTTCACACCGACCGCTCCGCATATCTCATAACCCATGCATGAGTAGCCGTATTCCATATGATAGGTCTGAGGCTTCTTGGGCAGCCATATACGCTGCATACAGCCCGGCAAGCTACCGGACGAGCCCACTACGATACCGTCCTCAGGCAACAACTCTTGTAATTTGCCTAACACACCGGTCTGTGTGAGCTTACTGCCCAACCTCTCCGCATATTCGTCTAGGTCCAAATTGCCCGGTGCCTCCGCAACGAAATCCTTCCCTGTATAGGAAATGTTGAACAGCCTGTCGATCTCCTTATTCCATTCTTCCTTCGCGACCTTGTATTCGTCCGTGTACGAAGACTTATATCCTTTAGCTGTGAGCGCGTCCGAAAGCATCTCCAAGGCCGTACGCACATCGGCTGTTACGCTCACCCCGTCCAACTTCGCGGCCTGGAAACGCGAGTAGTTTATGTTTACAACACGCGCATCGGGCTTAAACAGCGACTTCGAGGCTGTGGTAAAGTCCGTGAGCCTCGTACCGAGCGCGATAACCACATCCGCCTGAGCTGCCACACGGTTCGCCGCAAGGCCACCCGTTACGCCGATGCCACCCATATTGAGCGGGAAGTCATACGGTAACGCAGATTTGCCTGCCTGGGTTTCGCCGAACGGTATATTAAACCGCTCGCAGAACTCGGCCAACCGCTCACCCGCTCCCGAATAACGTACACCACCGCCGCATATCACGATCGGCTTATGAGCAGTTGTAATCGCATCGACGGCCTCATCAATCATCGCTGCGGTCGGAGCTACGCGTTCGAGGCGGTAGACACGCTTCTCAAAGAAATAGTCCGGATAGTCATAGCTCTCGGCCTCAACATCCTGCGGTAAGCATATAGCAACCGCGCCCGTGTCACCGATATCGGTGAGCACACGCATCGCGTTGATCATAGCGGTCATAAGCTGCTCCGGGCGGTTTATGCGATCCCAGTATTTTGTCACGGCCTTGAACGCGTCGTTGGTGCTGACGGACAGGCTGTTTGTGATCTCGATCTGCTGTAATACGGGATCGGGTTGCCTGCATGCATACACGTCGCCGGGCAGCAACAGCAGCGGTATATTGTTGGCGGTGGCTGTACCGGCAGCCGCAACCATATTCGCGGCACCGGGCCCTACCGAGGTCGTGCACGGTATGATCTGCCTACGCAGCTTTTGCTTTGCGAATGCCATTGCCGCATGTGCCATGCCCTGCTCGTTCTTGCCTTGGTAAACCTCCAACATCCCGAGCTCCTGAAGTGCCTGACCGAGACCGAGCACGTTGCCATGCCCGAACAGCGTGAACACACCATTCACAAACTCCGTCTGTATCCCGTCCACTTCTATATACTGCTGCTTCAGAAACCTGACCAAAGCTTGCGCAGTCGTCATTACCATATTGCCCCTCCTCAAACGTTTAATATTTCATGCATTCGATACTTCACGCTTATGCGTTCGCTTCTCGCGGCCATATCAGCCAAGAACCCATTTGTGTTCCGGGTCAAATATCCGCGTCATTTCCCATGGATTGCCGTCCAGATGTCTGATGACCCAGCAGTAATACATCCGATATCCCGGAGCGGATACCTGCGGATGATTCAACCCGCCCGGTATGCACGAAACGGAATCGTGGGTGATCTTGTATACATCGTCGCCGATTACCGAGCAGCCAAAGCCCTGCGGTTTATCAAATCTATAATAATACACCTCGGGCTGCGGGTGTTGATGCGGCGGATAGCTCGACCAGCGGCCCTGCATGTTGATGATCTCACCGACCACCAGCTTTGAATATGGTGCGTTTTCGTAATTGAAGATATCGCGGATTACGCGCTTCGAGGTATTCTCCATCACATTCTCACCGAGGATATATTCCTTGATATCCGCGCGGTCATAGAATACATGATCAAACGACCCATCATTCTCTGCCTTTAATATCAGTAACTCAGTCTCAACCTCGGCTTGTATTTCAATTACTGTGTTTACACAGACATGTAACACCTGCGGCTTTTCGTCAAACAGGCTCGCTCGTGACATCTTATATGCGTACGCAGCATCATAAGCTGTGTAGCAAGAGATCTCACATTCTCCCGTTAAAATAAGTACAGCCACTTCCTTATCCGCTTCGTTTATGCTCACGCATTCGCCCTCGGCAAGATTCATTACGCCGAGGTCCATCAGCATATCCGCATGTTGCCCGTCTATCTCCACATATCTCTTATACCCCATATATTACCTCCAACCCGAAACACTCTTTATTATCGCCTCGGCATGCTCAGCCGAATCCGCAGATAATACCAGCCTTACACCGTACGGTTTCAAATGCTCAGTCAGAAACGGAAGCTCGTCAACATTGGGCAACAACACCAGTCCCTTACCCGCATCCTGTATGCGCTTAAGTTCTTTTATAAAGTATGACGTGGGTGGCTGTCCGAAAACCGGTGTCCACTGTATCGCATTCAAGCGCTTTAGCGACAGCAACATATCCAGAAATTTGATCTGCTCCATGCCATCCAGATGATAGACGCTGTAGTCCAACCAATCCACGGTCGCCTGTAGCTCCGGCATCACAAATTCCTCATACATCCGGGGCGATATCATCACGGAGAAATCGCATTGCAGCTGCATCATTTTACCGGGTGCCCAGAGATGCATCCAGCTCTGTACGGAGCCCGAGCCATTTAGTTCCCATGTCTGCGCAAACATCGCATCGCCTGTGGTCTTGAGCGCGTATACGATCTTTGCGACCGATGCCTTTACGGCCTCGGGCTCTTCGATCAGATCAGATAGCAGCTCCTCGTTACCCCTGATGTGCGCGAGCGCGTCCAAGCTCCCGCAATTGTCCGGCATACCGATCATGTATCCGTGATCGGGTTGTTTCGCTGTACAGTAACGAATGAAATCCATCTGCGCACGCAACACCTCGTTATCCGGCGAAAAGTCGAGATTCTCGCTGTAACTCTTTAAAAATGAATGGAACCAGACCGTATCGCTATGTAACTCAAACGGACAGCCAAAATATGCGGCATGCCCGCCCGTTCCGAAATCTGGAAACACGGACGGAAATGCATCACCGAAGTACAGTGTATTGTCCATCTTACGCAGATTATGCCTGAATAAGTGCTCGGGGTCGTTTAGTAACGGCCAGAGCTGTTCAAAACTCAAATTTTCTTCAGAACCGAAGCGCGAGAAAACCTGCTCATCTGCCGACGCTTTATCAGTCGTCACCGCGATACAGGGCTCTCCGGTGTATTCGTGCTGCCAGAATGCGTTCATCTTCTCCGAAATATCGGATACCCGCACGACTAATCCCTCCCTACGCCATGTATATAAAAATCTATCGGATAAATATCCCTGCTGTACTCTACACGTGCGTCATGTGCGAGGAAGTATCGTATGTCGAAGCAGAGATCACATTTGCTGACATATCCCTTTTCATGCGGCCTAAAGCCGTAACGTGACGCGTATTCAAACAAGCCGCCAATACCGTTTTCGGCGAGCGTACAAAACACCGGATAGCGCTCCATTGTCACACCGTTTTTTAGATCCGACAGTTCAACCCCGAGACCTGTACAGCCAGGCGGGATAAAACGTGCGTTGAAGTCTGCATGGTAATGCGTAACCGAATGCAACTCTCTACAGGGTCCGTATTGACCGCTCGTAAAATCTGTATGTGGCCGCCTTTGCATAAACTCATGCGCAAGCGCGAGTGACCGGCCGTTGAAACCAAGCCCGTAGTTCTTTGCAGTTTTTACTATGTATTCCTTGCCAAGCTTTGCTTCTATTTCCTCGCGTGTATATGTTCGGTTCACGTCGAGGTTAGATAGCGATCGCAAGAATGCCTCTTTCCATATGAAATACTGCATGCCGACCTGTTTGCACAATCTTATCAAGCGTAGCGGTTTCACTAGTGGTATATACTCCACATGAAATGGATCCACCGATACCATTATGCATTCGACACCCTCTTGAACCAGCCGCTCCAGGATGCGCAACACCCGATCCTCGTCATCGGTGACCCACGCAGCGTTCGTCTCTATATAGTCAAGCGCAATGCCATAATGCTTCATCGAGCGTACTAGCGCTATTAATCCGTCGACATTTAAAAACGGCTCGCCGCCGCCGATATGCGCGGACGGGCATTTGAGCCTGTACAGTGTTTCACATAAAAACTCGCTCTGTGCGGGCGTGATGTAATGCTCATCCATCTCCTTTGAACAGTTGTACAGGCAATGACGACACTCAGCCGGACACCTGTAAGTTGGTATGATACCGCCGGAGCTTAATACATTGACCGAAAACATAACCCGCCTCCATTAAATATTACATGTCCTTCTTCTTCAGATGCAGCAACGACAGCATCTGTGTATTCCATTCCGATATCTTCGGCATTTGTTTTGCGTAGTCGGCATTGTTTATTGATAGATCCTTAAGATAATCCCTTGCCGCTGCATGATATCCGTCTATATCACGGTCTCTTTGCTCGTAATATACGGTTTGCGACGTCGGGATATCTCGCACAAATTCATATGTATAGCCACCGCCCTCCATCTCGATGCCCATGTGCTGGATATATCCCTTTTCAGTGTAGATGCTTTCCTGCGCGACCGTGTTTACACTATCCATAAAGGATTGAGCCTTGTCCGGGGATAGAAATTTCTCTGCAAAATATTCCGCCTGTTTTATCGCGGCCTCACGCATGTAGGCACGCTCTTCTGCCGTAGCTTCCTCGTTTCCGCGTCCGGTCAGCGCATCCGTCAGACCATTTACGTAATTCACGGCATCATCATACGAAACCTCTCCCTTCAGCTGCGCATAGATGACCCTTTCGTATTCATCAAACGAGTTTCGTACGCGCCGGTCGAAGTTGAATGCCTCTATCTGATGCTTGTTCATCAACAGTGAGTGCGCAGCCTGATTATCGAATGTGCCGTTTTGAAGCTTTTTGATGGTTTTATCCGACAGCTGGATAGTTTCATGCATGCTCGGGTTCTTTAGGTTTTGAAACATATCCTTCGCTTCCGGGCTGATCGATGACCTCACCGCGAGTACAAAGCTATTGTCCGGTGACAAACGGCTATCGAATGAGCCCTTGTATACCGCCGGCTGAACGTCTCGATATATCGACGTACCCACATTACTTATGATTGTCATAATTCTCCCTCCATGGATTTGCTGCTCCTATTTCTTGTAATGATTCTATATCATTTTCTTATGAAATACAACATTCATTATATAGAGGTTAAACAGATACAAAAAAGGCCGCGGCATTGTTTCGCCGCAGCCCATGCTGCTTGATATTACGGATTGCTTTATGCCAGTATCAATTGGTCAATGCCTATGAAATACTGCGACTCGCGTATGATATGGTTTATGACCGTCTGAGAAACCTGATTGGCCTTGACCGCTGCGCTCTTTTGCAGCATATCCTGTAGGAATGTCACAAACATACCGCTCAGATTTATGCTTTGCTTGATGGCCTCGATCATACCCATCTTTATCGAGTTGCTAACCATACCCTTTGATCGCGTTGCACTCTCGATGTACTTAACGACCTCAGCATGGTTACTGCCAAATTCCAGACCGTACTGTTGAAGCTTTGTTACGTATTCCGGTTCCAGATTTGGTGTGACGGCTTGTATTACCTGTGTATGCTCAACCTGTTGATGCATCCAGAAATCCGCCTCGTCCAACGCGCGCAGCAGATTCTTTTCACCGTAATAATACTGCATATGCTTCCCCGCCTCTTTGAATATTCTACGTGTAATACCAGTTTATTCAAAAAGGCCGTCATGGTTACATACTATCCGAGTGCCGCCTCTAAAAGGTCTATCTTGTTTATTGGGTACAGGCTCAGCAGCTCTCTGTATTGAGCGGCCGAAAGCCCTTCCGTACCTACATACATCTCAACCTTTGTCTCTGTATCAGCCATATCAAAACGCTTTTTAAAGCCTTCAAATTCATGATTGTCCATTCGTATTCTCCTTCTTTTCCTTCTTGAAAAATTCCATTACACCCATAATTAGCAAAAACCCGCCGAAGCCTTTTTTTAATATCGCAGAGTCTAACATTACAGCGGCGTATGATCCTGCTATACCACCCATTACACCGAATATAATTAGCGGCAACAGTCCGTCTTTTCGGATATTACCCTTTTTAATATGCACTATAAGCGCTATGACCGCCGTCGGCACGAAGTATATTAGATTTAAAAACTGTGCGCTACGTTGCTCTGTACCAAATATAAATGTCACAGCCGGTATCAGTACCGCACCGCCGCCTATCCCCATACCGCTGATAATCCCCGAGATAGTCCCTATCAGTATATATACAATCCACATAGCCGTTCTAAAGTATCATCTTGATAGCCGCAGCTATCATAAACAGGCCGAAGATCTTATGCAGCGCACTCGATGAAAGCTTTTTCAGAAGCATTGCTCCCGTAAGTCCGCCGATAATCCCACCCGCTGATAAGCCTAAAGCCATAGACGGCATAAAATCTGTTTGACGATATACAAAGATACTCACAATCGAAATAGGCAATATAACAGCGATTGCCGTAGCATGTGACTTATGCGTCTCTGTACGCAAAAAGCGTTGCATGCATGGCACTAGTAACGAACCGCCGCCTGCGCCAAAAAGCCCATTAGCAAGTCCGGACGCAAGCCCTATAGCTGCCGATATTATGATGCGTTTAAATCCACGTGTTGGTTTAGTAGTTTCCATATGGGTATTGTGTCCGAAATAGGGAAAAGAATTCGGGCATCTGAGATGATTGACACACTAGAACAATTTGATTTCATTAGCGTGCCTTGTAATGATTTATCAAGCACCCATTTATTAGTATCTGCTTTTCTTCATCAGTCATGGCCTGTATGTTTAATGTTATCTCGGCAGGTTCGCTGTCCTTCGCCGCGTCGCTCGTCAACACATATCCCTTGATCTCGGTCGGTGCGTTTTTGACCGCATCTTGTATATTAGGCACAAAGATAAAGTCGTTCAAGCCGAACGTGGGCTCATCCGCTATCGTAAACGGTACGATACCCCAGTTTATGAGGTTAGAGCGATAACGCTTTGTGGCGTATTCTCTTGCGATATTAGCTGTACCGCCCAGAACCCTCTGGCAGCTCGCGGCCTGCTCGCGCGCGGAGCCATCACCGGGCTTTGTGCAATATATCACACTACCAATGCCTGTTTCGGCAACTCCAGCACCGAAGCACTCGTTGATTTTCTTGATTGCGCTCGCGGTCTGAGAATCGGCTGCTTTGATAGCCTCTAATGAGTTGGCCAAAGCCTCTTTGCGCATCTGCTCCAGCTCCCTGATAGCCTCCGAACGTTTTACATAGTCCGGATCACGACGCGAAAGCGTGAATTTCGACAGCGCGACAGGGTTCGAACGGTACGACGAAGTATCGCCGGACGGTATCAACTCATCGGTTGTAGTGACTGCATCCGGTATAAACGCAGCAACCTTTAACAGCATATTCTTCGGCATAGCGGAAAACTCCGGCCAGTCCGTAATGTTTGGCGCGTACGGAAATTCTGCTTGTGTATCTGTCTTGTCAAAGCCATAGTAAACGCGATTCTTATATATGTCATTATTAAACGAGTACGGATATTTCGCATCTGTCATGCGATCCTCCCAAACCTCTGCAGCCGAGGTAATGCGTCCGCCATTGATCGCGGAGGCTGTAATCGAACGCGCATCCATCAGCGCAACAAATGCCTTTTGGTTCTGCGCGGGTTTCGAACCCTCGCGGCTCGGGAAATTGCGCGTCGTATGGCGTATAGAAAAGCCGTTGTGGTACGGTACATCGCCTGCGCCGAAGCACGGACCGCAGAATGCCGTACGCAGTGTCACACCCGCCGGGAGCAGATCGGAGGCCTTGCCGTTTTTAAGCAGTGCGTCCATGATCGGCTGGCTCGCCGGGTATACGCTCATCGTAAAAGCGTCGCTGCCGATCGCCTTACCCGAGAGCATGTCAGCTGAGATACAGAGGTTTTCAAACGTTCCGCCCGCACAGCCCGCGATTACGGCCTGGTCTACAGAGATACGCCCATCCTGCATCTTGGACATCAGCAGATCTGCATCCGCTTCAGACATAAACGAACGCATCACCTCGGTAGGATTTTTATTAAACTCGGATATCGCTACGGCATTGCTCGGATGAAACGGCAACGCTATCATCGGTTCTATTTTTGAAAGATCAATCTCAATAAACCGGTCATAATATGCAACCGCTCCGGGTGAGAGTTTTTTGTATCTACCTTCGTCACCATGGATTGCAAAATATTCCCGTACAGCGTCATCCGTTTCCCATATTGAGGACAGGCATGTGGTCTCGGTCGTCATAACATCTATACCATTTCGATAATCAACGGACAACGACGCGATGCCGTCGCCTATGAATTCCATTACCTTGTTCTTTACAAAGCCGTTGCCGAACACCGCGGCTATCAATGCGAGCGCAATGTCCTGTGGGCCAACGTATGGCTGCGGCTTACCCGTGAGCATTACACCTACGATCTCAGGATACGCGACGTCATAGGTCTTGCTCAAGAGCTGTTTGACGAGCTCACCGCCGCCCTCACCTATCGCCATCGTACCCAACGCACCATATCGGGTATGGCTGTCTGATCCCAAGATCATTGAACCGCAGCGCGCCGCATATTCGCGCATGAACGCATGGATAACCGCCTGATGCGCGGGCACAAAGATACCGCCGTATTTCTTGGCCGCCGTGAGCCCGAACAGGTGATCATCCTCATTGATCGTGCCGCCTACCGCACATAGGCTATTGTGGCAATTTGTGAGTATGTACGGCTTCGGAAAGCGCGTAAGGCCGCTGGCCTTTGCGGTCTGAACGATGTTTACATAGGTGATGTCATGTGACGCTATACAGTCGAACTCTATTTTCAAATCCTCGTCATTGCCGGATTTATTATGGGCCTGTAATATGCTGTATGCCATCGTCTGTTTGCGCGCCGCGTTTCTATCAAGTGCTACATCCGGCTGTGTTATTACCTCCCTGCCGTTTTTTACAAAGACACCCTCGTTGAATAATCTAATCATTACATCCTCCTAAATAGTTTCCAAGTAGAATTATTTCATCAGCAACTTCAACCACTTCAAATGATCCCTGTAAGGCGGGTATCTCAGGAATATATCCAATGCATTGGATTTTGTGAGTACGCCTTTTTTATGCGAAAAGGTCTCGAAGCTGTATTTCCCGTGATAATTGCCCATACCGCTCGCGCCTACCCCGCCAAAAGGCAGATGTGAAGACGCGAGATGCACGATCGTATCGTTCACACAGCCGCCACCGTAGGAGATCTCACCGAGCACGCGCTTCTTGTTTCTTTCCGAGGTCGTAAACAGGTACAGCGCGAGCGGCTTCTCCTTGGACTTTATAGTGCCAACGACATCTTTTATATCCGTGTAGGTCATTATTGGTAGTATAGGCCCGAATATCTCCTCGCGCATCACCGGACTGTCCCAATCGATGTCACCGAGTAATGTCGGTGCTATCTTGTTTGTAATCGGGTCACATTCGCCTCCGGCCAAGATCATCTCGCCGTCCATCAGCTTGCAAAGGCGTTCATAGTGCTTGATGTTTATTATCTTTGGATAATCAGAACAGGTCAGCGGGCTCAATCCAAAAAATTCTGTTATATAGCGCTTCATTTCCAAAACCAAGCTGTCTTTAACAGACACGTGTACATAGATGTAATCAGGTGCGACACAGGTCTGGCCCGCGTTTAGAAATTTACCCCAGGCAATACGCTTTGCGGCGAGCTTGATATGAGCGGTCTCATCGACTATGCATGGGCTTTTGCCGCCGAGCTCAAGGCTTACAGGGGTCAGATGCCTTGCAGCTGACTTCATGACCTGCTTGCCGACCTCTGTACTGCCCGTGAAGAATATATAGTCAAATCTCTCGTCCAGCAGGGCTTTGTTTTCCTCCCTGCCTCCCAACACTACCGCGCCGTGCTCAGGCTCGAACACCTCGGCGATAATCGTGTTGATGATCTCAGAGGTATGAGCGGAATACGCCGATGGCTTTAAAACGAAGCAATTACCGGCTGCCACCGCACCAATGACCGGATCCATCGATAGCAGAAACGGATAATTCCACGGTGACATGATCAACACCACGCCATAAGGTTCGCTGTGTACCCTGCTTACGGATGGGAAATGCACAATCGATGTAGGTACCAACTTCGGCCTCGCCCAGCCCTCAAGGTGATTTATTATATATTTCAGTTCCTCAAGCACCATGCCAACCTCTGTAGCGTACCCTTCAAAACATGACTTGTTCAGATCGGCCCTTAGCGCCTCGAGGATGTCTGTCTCGTGTCGCTTTATCGCCTTATACAACTTCACAAGCCTTTTGATGCGCAGCTGTACAGGCTTTGTGGCGTTGCTGTTAAAGTATTGCCGTTGCCTTTCTATTATCTCTTGTAGCCTCATTGACTCACCTCTCGTAAAATCCGTATGAAATCCCTACGATCAAATATTACCGGCACGGGATATAGCGGGTTCGCTTCCTTCTCGGCGTTTACAGCCATGAAATGGAAATCCTTTTTCTTAAGTCCGATAAGAGTACTCGGTATCCCCATGCGATTATTCATTGCTCGTATCTCCGTTATAATTCCACATGCCATTGCTTCTTGATCTGCACCGCTTATCCCTACCATATCGGCCAGACGCGCGAGGGCTTGGTAAACATGCTTGCCATAGTATTCAAGCACAACGGGCAACAGCACCGCATTTACCAAGCCATGCGGCGTGCCATACAACCCACTGATAGCATGCGATAGCGCGTGGATGTTTCCGACATAGGCCCTCGTGAACGCCACACCCGCAAGATAGCTGGCCTGCTGCATCTTTGCACGCGCCTGTATGTCCGCGCCGTTGGTGTAGGCGGCCTCAAGATTTGAAAACACAAGCTTCGTGGCGTGCTCCGCATATCGTTTCGTGAGCATCGTGTTGCTCTGGCCTATGTATGCTTCGATCGCATGGGTCAGCGTATCCATCCCCGTCGTGGCAGTCACAACAGGAGGCAACCCAAGAGTGAGCCTCGGACTCAGCATTGCGTAATGCGGTATCAGTGACATATCGTTGATCGCATATTTTTTCCCGCTAACGGGCTCCCTGATCACGCTTGCAACCGTGGCCTCGCTGCCCGAACCCGCTGTCGTCGGCACCGCCACAGTTGTTGGCGTACGTTTGAGTATCTTAAACAAGCCCTTCATCATCGAGACAGGTTTATGCGGCTTTGCAACACGTGCTGCGACAGCCTTACCACAATCGATCGAGCTGCCCCCACCAAAACCTATTACAGCCTTACAGCCGTTTGCATGATAGATATCGAGCGCGTCCTCGACGTTATCGATCGTTGGGTTCTGAACCGTTCCGTCATAAAGGCTGTAGTGTATGTCGTGTTTTATTAATGTCTGGCATAGCCTGTCCATAAGTCCTAACGAAACGATAGTCTTGTCGCTTACGATCAATACACTGTCTATTCCTTTTTGCATTAGCATCTGCGTAAGCTCACTTGCCGAATTCAAGATATCTGGTTCTCTCCAAGGCAGGAAATACGCCCCTACAAACATCATCATTTGAAATGCCCTGCAATATACACGTTTCATCCAACACTGCCCCCTCAAATAACCGCTCGAAGTATAATCACTCTTTACCGACATCAGCCTCTGTATACTCGTATTATTATACACGATTTGCAGAAGGATTCATATACATTCACCGCAAGCTTGCACTATTGGGTGAACGCATGTTAAAATGATTCACAAGGACAGGAATACATCCGGGGGAGGTTATACTATGCCAAATAAGGTTGATGTTGTTATTGGCGGGGAGATATTCACGCTGGTGTCGGGTGAAAACGACGAATACATACAACGCCTCGCCAAATACATAAATGCAAAGTTCAACGAGATCCTCACCAGTAAATCCCACGCAAACATAAACCCGCAGATGCGCAGTCTGCTGATAGCGATAAACATTGCGGACGATCTGTTCAAGGAGCGTGACAAGCTGCTCGAACTACAAAGCGGTTCCGATATCGCAGAGGGATTGCTCGCGGAACTTGATGCATTGAGGGAGCGGTACGACGAGCTATCGGAATATAACAGGCAGCTCGCCGAGGAACTGAAGACATTAAACGAGGAACGCTCCGAACTGATAGAAAAAAATGCGGCACTGCAGAGGGATCTGGAGGATTCGCAGAACGAGCTGACAGAATACATAAATACTTTTGACGAGCGTACGGGAGCGGGCGAGGTTATTGAATACGGAACCATCAAGCAGTTTAAAAGCAGTTAATACAATCAATATAAGCATTCCTGAAATATTATCACCGGCCGGCAGCATGGAGTGTCTCGAGGCCGCTGTAAAAGCAGGCGCGGATGCGGTATATTTGGGCGGCAGGTCATTTTCCGCACGCAAAAACGCCGCTAATTTTACCGATGAGCAGTTGGTGTCGGCGATCGACTATTGCCATGCACACGGAGTGTCTGTCTATGTCGCTGTAAACACGTTATATAAAGACAGTGAACTGCATGAACTGTTGAAATTTGTGCATTTCGCGGCTGAGGCGGGTGCGGATGCGTTTATATTGCAAGATATCGGGGCTGCGACTGAGATACACCGTCTTTGGCCGGATATAAAACTACACGCTAGCACGCAGATGACCGTTCAAAATGCAGATGACATGCGCTTTTTGCATGAGGCGGGCTTTTGCCGTGCCGTACTGTCGCGCGAGCTATCGCTCGACGATATTGCAAAGATCACCGCCGAGACTTCATCATTTATTGAGACCGAGGTGTTTGTTCACGGTGCGTTATGCGTATCGTTTTCCGGTCAATGCATGATGAGCCATTGCTTAGGCGCCGATGCCACCGGGACCGGTTCCGAACGCAGCGGTAATCGCGGCTCGTGTGCTCAGCCATGCCGTCTGCCTTACGATCTGATAGAAGCCGACCAACGCATTGCATCGGGTTATTTGCTGAGCCCAAGGGATCTCTGCGCTCAAGCCTCGATCGATGAGCTATACCGCCTCGGCGTAAGCTCGTTCAAAATCGAGGGCCGCATGAAGAGCCCCGAGTATGTCTCGCTCGTAACGCATAAATATAAATCACTAATTGACAAAAAAATCCCTGCCGGTTTTTCCGACAGGGATTTATTGCAGATATTTAACAGGGGCGGCGCATTTACGGACGGCTACCTGAAGTACCACGCAGGCGCGGATATGATGAGCACACAGAGTCCCAAGAGCACCGGTGCTCTAGCCGGGCATATCGCGAACGTTTCCGCGAACTCATTTACAATGGACTGTGTAACGGATATCGTACCCGGTGACGGCCTCGAGATATGGACCGAGAACGAACCCCATCCGGGTACGGCAGCCGATAAGCATGCGGTAGCAGATAGCCGCTTGAGTGTTTCTTTTTACAAATCCGATCCGCGTAAGGTCGGTATCAAGCCCGGTGATGCTGTATACAAATCCTTTGACAAGGATCTCGACAGGCGCATCAAGTCCTTTATGACACAGTCCAAGCGCGTTATGGAGGTTGAAGGCAGTTTCTATGGTAAGGTTGGGGAAGTAGCGCAACTGACATTAAAACGCGGAAGCATTTCTGTAACAGCAATAACATCGACCCCACTGGAACCGGCACGCGATCCAGATACCTCGGGCAGCCTTACGGATACATTGAAATTACGCCTGTCAAAGACCGGTAACGATGATATCGTAATACATTGGCAGGGTTTTGAGGCCGATGCATCCGCGTTCTATCCCGTATCGATGATGAATAGCCTGCGCAGAGAAGCGGTCGGTATGTTTATAGCGGCATGGATTGGATCCTTTAAGCGTGAGTTGAAGGCTCCGGCTTTACGCTATCCATCACAGAACGTACGGCAGAGCATCCATTCTACGAACCCAACACAAGATAAGAGGCTCGTTGTTTCAGCCGGTGGACATTTTCCGGCCTTGTCTTTGCAGCTCGAGGCCATGCTCTCACACGATGTGGCGCGTATCGTGGTCGAATCATATGCCATCGAAGCCGCAGTGCATATCGATGATTTTGACGTATTCGCGTTCATGTCGAATTTCGCTGCACGCTGCCATGAATTGGGCATCACGCTGTGCGTAGCGTTAAACAGGAACGGGGCGTTCACTCAATATAGTTTTGCCGACGGTTATTACCTGCGCACGTGGGGGCAGTTGCAACGCGCGGTGGACGTGCCCGACAAGATCATGTGTGCCGACTATACATTTAATGCATTTAATACCTCGAGTGTAACAGTTAACGTGAATGCCGTTGTGTTGGCAATCGAGGCCGAGCCTATTGCCCTCGAGCGATTAGATATCCCAGATATCGAGTATATCGTCTACGGACGCGTTCCTATGATGTACACAAGGCAGTGCCCTGTCGGAAATTATGGCGGGCGTCGCGCAAATACCGGGATATATTGCTCTCTTCATGGCAAACACGGAACCAACAGCCACGGTCAGTATGCATTAAAGGATCGCAAAGGTGCAATTCACCCGCTTATCAGAGATTGCGAGACCTGTTCATGCCTGATACTCAGCGAAAAGAGACTGGATCGAACGCCGGCCAAAACACCGGAAAGCATTCAATATTATCGGCTGATGTTTTGGGATGAAAGCCCGTCTCAGATACGGAATGAACTTAAACTCCGGAGGATACAATGCTCCCGTTAGTCATATCACTCTCAAAATACTTCTTTGCGCTAATATTCGTGTACTTTGTGCTCCGCAAGGCGTTCGCGGTCGCACTGGCACAACCAACACGCGCCAAATATTTCAATGGAGATCTGCTGCTGATATTGATTTTTCATACAGCGGCTTTTGGTATTCTTTCGTTGAAATACGACAACCCCGAGGTTCTTTCAACGCCTTGGGGTAGTTTGCTGTGTCTGTGGGCTCTGGGTCTCTTGTTTATAATAGTTGGTGCTTTACTCGCGAGGCTACTGTTTAAACATTCTGCTCATATCTGGCACGTTGTGTTTATGCTGGCCGATATCGGGCTTGTGCTGCTCGCTCGCATTACCCCTTCTCTATCATATAGACAGCTGATGTTTGCGGCTATCGGGCTTGCGTTAGCGTTACTTGTGCCGCTGCTTCTAAAAGTCCTGCCGAAATTCGAACTATTATCATTTTTATATCTGATCGTAGGGCTTTTATTAGCGGCTTTGCCGTTTGTACTCGGTGAAACAAAAAACGGTGCCAGAAACTGGGCCAATATCGGCGGCGTAAGCTTTCAGCCCTCTGAGATAGTCAAGATATTCTATACCCTATTCCTTGCGTCCGCATTGAAAAAGAGACGTTTTCTGCCGTTTGTCACGGCTTGCTGTGCCGCCGTTTTCATAGGCATTTTGATCATGCAAAACGACCTTGGCGGTGCGTTGATATTCTCAGTGATATTTCTGTTTCTTTCATATACCTCATCTCATAACCCTCTTATTCTGTTCGGGGGCGTCGGATTGGCTAGTGTAGTATCCGTTATCGCATACCAATTGCTTCCGCATATCCGTGTGCGTGTGTTCTCATGGTCTGATCCGTGGTCCGACCCTTTCGGTAAAGGGCATCAGATTATACAATCCCTATTTGCCATAACCACTTACGCGCCATTTGGCAGCGGGCTCACAGCAGGCACCCCTAATGTCGTCCCCATCGTCCAAAGCGATTTTATATATGCCGCACTCTGTGAAGAACTCGGAATAGCGTTCGGGCTCGGTGTGATATGCTTGTTCGCGTTGATCCTTATATATGGGATGCGAGCTGCCTCGCTACTCGAACGCCGCAGTGACTGTCTGATGGTCGCGGGCTTTTCCTGTATGCTCGCGTTTCAAGCCTTTCTAATCATAGCCGGTAATATTAAGCTGATACCGATGACCGGTGTAACACTGCCGTTCATAAGCTATGGCGGCAGTTCTGTGGCTGTCAGCATGATATTTGCTGGATTTATCGCTTATGGCATCAATAGGTCCGCAATCCTTGACGAGCCGGAACAGGAGGATGTTGAGCCATGAACGATATGGAAAAGCAACTACGCCTTACGAAGTGGTTCTTTCTGAGCCTTTTGATAATCACGGCGGTCTTTATGTGTAAACAGGTGTTTGTGGATGGATCAAGGCTCGCGGTAAACCCGTTAAATCCACGCCTTAAGCGAGATAACCCAAATGTACTACGCGGCAAGATACTCGACCGAAACAACGAGGTGCTCGCATATAGCGAGGAAAATTCCACATCACGGGTATATCCTTATGCTGATGTTTTCGCGCATGTTGTCGGGTATTATGACAAGCGCATCGGCACTATGGGAGCGGAATCCATTTACAATTTTAAACTCTCTAAACCCGGCAATGAGATCCGACAATATATCCGTCAGCTCACATCGGAACAACGGATCGAGGGCGACAGCCTTGTACTGACGCTCGATGCAAGCCTCCAAGATACTGCATACAAGCTCATGAAGGGTCGCAAGGGCAGTGTGATCGCGATCGAGCCATCGACAGGCAAGATACTTGCAATGGTGTCGATACCCGCGTTCGATCCGAATAAAATCGCTGAAAATTGGTCCTCTCTGTCCGGAGATGCGGAAAACAGCACGCTCGTAAACCGTGCAATCTCAGGCAAATATCCCCCCGGTTCGGTGTTTAAGATCGTCACGGCCACGGCTGCGCTGCGAAACGCATCAGGAGAATCGCCGGATCCGGCGATAACGGATATGGTCTACAACTGTGAGGGCCAAGCCAATTTTAACGGCAAGATCATCAACTGCTTTGACAGTGTCGCCCATGGACAAGAGGATATGAGCCGTGCGTTTGCGCTGTCTTGCAACACATATTTTGCGATGCTCGCTGAGCGCATCGGTCCGGATGCTCTAAATGAGGTCGCCGACGATCTGTACTTTAATAAAACAATCTCGTTTCCGATAAGCGCACCCGAAAGTGCCTTTAACCTAAGCAATCCATCCGCAGCTGAACTCGTCGAAAGTGCCATCGGGCAAGGGAAAACAATGGCTACACCATTACACATGGCTATGATCACCGCAGCGATAGCAAATAAAGGCATTATGATGAAGCCTTATATCGCGGATTATTTTCTGATAGAGGGTATGGACAAGGTATCAAAGACCATGCCTTCGATGGAGGCGAGACTGTTCCCAAGCGAAGAAGCACAAAAGCTTACTACACTGATGGAAAGTGTTACGACAGAAGGGACCGCTCGCGGCACCGAGATCAAAGGCATACGTATAGCCTCGAAGACAGGCTCCGCGCAAAACCCTATCGGCGATGATCACGGATGGTATGTGGGCTTTGCACCGATAGACGAGCCGAAGATAGCCGTCTGTGTGATGCTCGAAAACATCGGCGGCAGCAAGCACACAATGGGGATAGCTAAAGGGATTTATCAGGAGTATTTAAAATAGGGAGGCTCATATGAACGCATTATCAATAGACATCGGCGGATCCAAGATAGTCACGGGCATAGTTTCAAGCACCGGAGAGGTATTTAACGCCGAAAAGACGCAACTGCCATCGTCATACGATTTTGATTTTCTATTAAATATGATCACGGAAAAAGCCCTTGCGCTACTCGAGTCACACGAAGTAGATGCCGTGGGTATTGTAATACCCGCATTATGTGATGCCGAACGCGGACTGTGGGTTTATTCGCCGTTTTCGGGGATTAGTAATATACCGATATCGGATATCTTAAGCGAGCGGCTTCATAAGCCTGTGTATATCGACAACGACGTGAACCTATGTGCGATAGCCGAGCGTGAGGTCGGATGCTGTAAGGATTGTGACGATTTCCTCTGGGTAACGGTCAGCAACGGCATAGGCGGCGGCCTGTATTTAAACGGCAAGCTATTTGGCGGCTCTAACGCGTGCGCAGCTGAGATTGGCCACATCGTCGTAGACGAAAACGGCCCATTATGCGGTTGCGGCAACGTTGGATGCCTAGAGGTATGCGCAGCTGGCCCCGCGATACTGCGATATTATCTTGAAAACAACCCCGATCCTTCCGTTACCTCTACTGTACAGGTAGCTGATCTGGCTCGTGGCGGGGATACAAATGCACTCTCCGCGTTTGAAAAAGCCGGACGCTATATCGGCATTGCAACCGCTGCGGCTATAAATATCACCAATGTGCGTAAGGTCGTATATGGCGGGGGTGTCAGCCAAGCCTTCGAATTGTTGGAGCCGCATATCGAATCTGCGATGCGTTGCCGCATTTTCAAACAAGCCAACCCGAGTGTTTACATACAAAAAACCGTGCTGGGCTACAACGCGGCATTGATAGGAGCGGGTGTAAACGCGCTTATTCGATTGAATGCCCGATAACTCTATGGTAAAATTCCTAAGAATATTGTCAGGAGGTAACAATGCTAAAGTTAGCAATATCGACATTGGGATGCCCCGAATGGGACTTCTCGCGCATAGAACAGGAGTGCAATAGGCTTGCTATACACGGGATCGAGGTACGCGGTATAAACGGCGTTATGGATCCTGAAAAGATCGACTGGCCCGCTACACTTACAACCGGAGCTCCGGCAGATGGCTTGAAGGTCATAGGTTTTGGCACCTCTGTGAATTTTCACGACGCTACGGCTTACGAAAATAATATCGCGGACGGTAAGTTAGCCATAGATATGTGCAAGCAGCAGAATATACCGTTTATCAGGGTGTTTGGTGATCGCATAGAAAGCCCCGAGGAAGAGCAGTCTGTAATAGACAGGATTATCACTGGACTAAAAACACTCTGCGACTATTCCAGTTCGATTTCCGCGGAGGTTTCTGTTCTGCTCGAAACACATGGCGACATCAACACGATCGAACGCCTTTCCCCGATCATATCTGCCCTTGGTTCCGATAGACATTTTGGGATCATCTGGGACATTCAACACAGCCATAGGGCATACGGCGTTGATTTCATGCCGTTTTATAATTTAATAAAACCATATGTGCACCACATGCATATAAAGGATTTTGTTTTCGAAACAGGTAAATGCGTGATGATGGGTCATGGTGACATCCCGGTTAGAGCGATCGTCCGAGCTATACTCGCAGATGGGTATAATGGATACTTCTCATTCGAATGGGAAAAGAAATGGCACCCCGACATCGAGGAGCCGGATGAAGCGTTTCCGCAATTTGTAGAATATATGAGGTCATTAACTTTATGAATGAAAGAGAAATTGCAGTAGATTTTTTATTGAAAATGGAAGAAACTCAAGCCTACGGAAACATCGGTCTGCGTAAGGTACTAGCCGATCATCCGGACGCAACCGTGGTGCAAAAGGCATTCGTTACACAGCTTGTAAATGGCGTACTCAGAAACCGTATGTTTCTCGACTACGCGTTAAACACTGTCGCCGAGGTCAAGACCGAGAAAATGAAGCCGTTTATATTGCAGCTTTTGCGTGTCTCGGCTTATCAATTGTTATTATTAACTAAAGTACCCGCATCCGCCGCCGTAAACGAAGCCGTAAACCTCACAAAGGCGCGCGGATTCACGAACCTATCATCGTTTGTAAACGGCGTCTTGAGAAATCTCGACCGCAACAAGCATAGCATTACTTTACCAAATAAAACCACTCGACCGGCTGATCATTTGTCGATCAAATACTCATATCCGAAATGGCTCGTGGATTACTATATAAAACATTACTCTGTCGAATGCGCCGAATTGATATGCTCACATGCAAGCGACATCTCCAAAACCCCGGCACGTATACCGGTGACCCTCTGTACGAATACTCTAAAGACCACAGCCGACAAGCTTGCTCCAGACTTCAAAGACGCGCAGCCAGGTATTGTCTCCCCTGCCCTGTTGGTGAGCGGCACATCGGATATCGCTCGGCTGCCTGCGTTTCGCAGCGGCAGATTTCATGTGATGAACCAAAGCGCGATGCTCGCGGTCGAGTCCCTCGACCCACAGCCCGGCGAAACTATAATTGATGTATGCAGCGCACCGGGCGGCAAGGCGTTTCTGTCGGCGGCAAAGATGAACAATACAGGCCGCATCATTGCATTGGACAAGCATGCACATAAGACCACGCTGATCGAGCGCGAGGCTTCGCGCTTGGGTATAAACATCATCAAAACAAGCATCGCCGATGCATCCATATATGACAAGCAATACGACAAAATCGCTGACAGGGTACTCGCCGACGTACCGTGCACAGGTTTAGGCACGGCCGGCACACGCGCCGAAATTCGTTACAACAAGAGCTTTTCGGATATCAAATCACTCGCGAAGATCAGCCGCAGTATATTGGATAACGCCAGCCGTTATGTAAAGCCCGGCGGGACACTCGTATACAGCACCTGCACGCTGACGATCGAGGAAAACATCTATAATATCCAAGGCTTTTTGACCGGCAAGCCGTTTACGATTGCACCGATCGATCACATCGTAGAGATCGCCGAAAAAGCACAACTTGCTTACCGTATGTTCGACGGCTGCATACAGATATTCCCGCAGGGTGCGTTCGACGGCTTCTTCATCGCATGCCTGAAACGAAAGGCTTAATTGAAAGGTAAAGTGACATGCATATAGATTTGCGTAATATGCCGCTCGAGGGTGAAAACAGCCTCGAGGGCTTTTTTATATCTATCGGCGAGCCCGCGTATCGAGCAAAGCAGGTGTTTCGCTCGATACACAAAAACGGCGTGACTAATATAGAGGAAATGACCGACCTACCTAAGAAGCTACGTGAACGTCTGAACGAAACTGCCATGCTCTCGCCGGTATCCATAGTCGAGCGTTTATCAGAAGCAAATACCGACAAACGCCCCGAAAACAACAGCGAAAGCAACGCACTGACTACAAAATACTTGTTAAACATTGGAAATGATACTATAATAGAGAGCGTTTCCATGAATCATTCCTATGGTCGCAGTCTGTGTGTATCATCCCAGGCCGGCTGCAAAATGAATTGTAGCTTCTGTACCTCTGCCAAAGGGGGCTTTATCAGAAATCTAACGGCGGGAGAGATATGCGCACAGGTATATGCAATGGACAGGGACGCAAACAACTCTGCCTCAGACAACATCGTCATAATGGGCAGCGGTGAACCGTTTGACAATTATGACAATGTCATCGGTTTTATACGTCTTATTAACCATCCGCTGGGCAAGAATATAGGCATGCGCCATATAACGGTCTCTACATGCGGGATCATACCAGGTATCGAAGCATTTGCGCGAGACTGCCCTCAGGTGAACCTCGCGGTTTCGCTACACGCCCCAAATGACGAGGTACGGCGAAAGATCATGCCTATAGCAGCAAGGTATCCGATCGGTGAGCTGTTCGATGCGTGTTTTGCATACACATCACGCACACATCGGCGCATCTCTTTTGAATATGCATTGATACCGGGTGTAAACGACACAAAGGAATGCTTAAGGGAATTGATAAAACGTCTAAAGGGCAGGCTCTGTCATGTAAACCTGCTCGGTATGAATACGGATTATATAAAAGGTATCAATCAGACCGACATCCACGCATTTTGCAAGGCGCTGACGGATGCCGGAATAGAAACGACCATACGCAGGAGCTTGGGAAAAACCATTGGCGGTGCATGCGGCCAGCTCAAGGCTCGTTATCTGCAATCGGAGGTAAATACAGAGATATGAACGCTGTGGGGAAAACAGACAAAGGCTTATTAAGGCGTATTAATCAGGACTGTATCAAGGTAATATCGGAACCGGTCGGCAAGCTGCCGAATTTATTTATCATCGCGGACGGTATGGGCGGCCATAGAGCCGGCGAGGTGGCCAGTCAAAAGGCTATCGAATATTTTTGCGAGTTTATCAATTCAAATATATCGGAATCCGGGCTCGAGGATACAAAGGGACACAACTTCAACGATACCCTCGATACAATCATATCCGCATTGACCTACGCCAATAATATGGTCTTTGAACAATCCTCAACCAATCCCGAGCTCAGCGGCATGGGCAGTACGCTCACGGCTGTTGTAGTCGGCTACGGCAAGGTCACCATCGCACACGTGGGGGACTCCCGCGCATATTTCATTTCCGAGGCGGGTATCACTCAACTAACAGACGACCACTCATATGTAAATGAGCTCCTAAAGGCCGGTAGGATAACCGCCGAACAAGCCAGAAACCACCCGAATAAAAATGTCATGACAAGAGCAGTCGGTACGGATCTAAACGTACAGATCGACGGCATCGTACAACAACTAAATAGCACCGGATATATATTATTGTGTTCCGACGGGTTGACGAATATGGTACCCGATGAAGATATACGCCGCATAGTGACCGAAAAAGCCCTACTCGGTCCGAGCCTCAAGCAGAAATGTGACAACCTCATACATAAGGCGAATCATAACGGCGGCGCTGATAATATTTCTGTAATTTTGATCGAGATACAAAGGGAGAATCTATCATGAATCTGATGCCAAAGACGATCGTATCCGGGCGATACGAAATTGTCGAGCGGCTTGGTATGGGGGGCATGGCCGTCGTCTACAAGGCCATGGACAACAAGCTGAACCGTTTTGTCACGCTCAAGGTCATGCGTGAGGAATACATCACCGACGATGAGTTCATCAAGCGTTTTAATATAGAGGCCAAGGCCGCCGCGAGCCTTTCACACCCGAACATCGTAAGCGTTTTCGATGTCGGGCAGGACGGTAATGTCAATTATATCGTCATGGAGTTTATCGACGGCGTCACATTAAAGCAGCTCATACGCACCAAGGCACCGTTTCACGACGATGAGATCATCGGTGTCGCGTTGCAGATAGCCTCAGGGCTGTCCCACGCGCATAAAAACGGCGTAATACATCGCGATATAAAGCCCCAGAACATCATGGTTACGATGGAGGGCGAGGTAAAGGTAACGGACTTCGGTATCGCAAGGGCCGTCGGTTCATCAACGATTACAACGGGCACGAGCACGATGGGCTCCGTGCATTATATTTCCCCGGAGCAGGCACGCGGGGTATTTGTCGATCATAAAAGCGACCTATATTCGCTCGGTATCGTCATGTACGAAATGACGACCGGGCGCATTCCGTTTGACGGAGACACAGCCGTGACGATCGCGCTCAAGCAGGTCAACGATCCGATCCCCAATATCACCGACTACAATCGAGAGGTTTCTATAAGCCTCGAGAAAATCGTCAGAAAGTCCACTGAGAAAAGTCTCACGATGCGCTACCAGTCTGCAGAGGAGATGATCATAGATCTGCGCAAGGCCCTCACAGATGCCAGCGGTAGATTTGTTCAAGATAAGGCCACCGACAGCCCTACGATCCGCTTTACGTCAGAGGATCTGGCGACAATCAAAGGGGAGAGCCGTGATGTCTCCGAAGAACGATACAGCAGATATTACGACAACGAAGATGATTATAGCGATTACAACCAAGAAAAGTACAGAAAAGGCAACAACAAAAGCAATGCTAAAAACAGGCAAAACAACAATCATCTAAATAAGTATGACAAATACGACGACGGCTCTATGGAAAAAAAGATTGTAATAGCCGGTATCGTCACAGGTATTGCCCTTATCGCGCTGATATCTGCAATAGTCGCCTTTTTTGTTATAAAGAACCGCCCCGTACCGATCGTTGTACCCAGCGTCGAAGGACAAACCATAACCGACGCGACCGAATCGCTCAAAGAGCTCGCTCTAGTGCTCATGGCGGTTGAAGAAATGATTGATGATAACGTTGAG
>CAYURR010000022.1:0-24324 GCA_964446745.1 uncultured Defluviitaleaceae bacterium
ATAGCGTAATTCAAAGGAGTGACCTCATCCGGCGAACTTGATATTGCACAATCGGCAATATAAGTAGAGCGTGGAAACGACAGATAAACATAATTTAGACACAGAACGCGCCGTTTATAACGGTTGTTTTGTCGTGCAAATTATGCTTTATCCCAATTCCACACTCTCATAAACCTTACGGTATTTGAAAGCTGTGGAGAAATCCACGGCTTTTTTTATTTCTCTTTGCGCTATCACAGCTAAACAAACTATAAAACGGAGGATTAAAACATGGAATTACTCAAGGCCATCCAAACAAGAAGGTCCGTCCGCAAATTCAAGGACACCCCCATCCCTGACTGTATAATCAACGAAATGCTGGAGGCGGCACGCCATGCGCCGTCCGGAGGCAATTCTCAAACCCATTGCTTTGGCATTGTGAAGGATCCGGAACTAAGGCTGCAGCTCGCAGAGGCATCCGGAGAACAGATGTGGATAGCAACCGCGCCTGTCGTTATTGCCTGCTGTGCCGACATCAGCTGGGATATCGCGGAGCAGCCCGACGACGATTTTGGAAAACAGGTGAACATATTGCGCTTCGGCGAGGACTTTGTAAAATACTTATCCGACTATCCGGATAGGCAGGCATGCATAACCTTCTATGAAAATGTGTCGCCGATTTTACCCGCACATCATATGTATCTCACTGCTGTTTCCCATGGCTTAAGCGGATGCTATATAGGCTATCTGGATGTCGTGAGAGCCAGCCGGATATTAAATCTGCCTGATCACATGCGCTGCTTGTTCCTGTTGCCTGTGGGCTATGCGGACGAAGTCCCCGGTGACAAAGAAGTAAAATCCATTTCGGAGATATCCTTCACGGACAGATGGGGCGAAGAGTAAAGTCACTGATTACAACGATTATCCATCCGATCCAAAAAGGATGGATAATCTTTTTTTTGAGTAAAATAAGCAGTTTATTGCCGGTATCACATTTATGTTCGCCTCCTTTATAGAGTAATAAATACTGTACTCAACAACCTATTACTTGTATACTAAAAATGTAAATATAAAGAATATGATTTGGGGGAAATTACATAATGCAGCTCGACATAAACAATATACATATGTGCGTTGCAATGGAAGACGCCAAAGCCGTGTTCAACAAGAGCTATTTTGACGAAACATGGTCTGAAAGGGACCTCGATGGCAAAAATGTCTTGATGTGCTCGCGAATGATATCTACCTACGTGAATGCTTTGGCAAATGCAGGTTTTGTAATAGAGCGAATGGATCAGAAAATCACAAGTGGTGCCGCTGACGGTTATATTTAAAGCTAGGAGGCTGTAATGATGTTTAAGAACGTAGATTGTATTGAACTCTATGTCTCTGATTTGGATGACGGGATTAAATATTACTGCGACGGATTTGGTCTGAAGCTCTTATGGCGAGCCGAGACCACCGCCGGCTTGGGAATGGAAAACGATATATCAGAGATTGTTTTGCAAACAGAACGAAGGCGCATGAATGTGGACTTTAAGGTAGATTCGGTTATAGATACAATAGCCAAGGTTGAAGCTGTGGGCGGCCGAGTAGTAGGCGAGCCGTTTGATATCCCGATAGGAAAATGCGCGGTTGTACAGGATAGATGGGGTAATGAATATGTAATTTTAGATATTACAAAGGGCACATATGATACCGATGAGTTTGGAAATGTTATAGGTGTAAGTTAGGGGGAGGTAAATATGCTAACGCACAAAGGTACTCAGGAACTAAAGACATCCCGCTTAATATTGAGGCGGTATCGCATTTCAGACGCCGAGAGTATGTACAAGAATTATGCGACGGATGAACGCGTGACCAAGTTTTTGACTTGGACACCATATCAATGCATCGATGACCTCAGAACATGGCTAACCGGAACAATACAGTCATACGAAAACAACAATGTATATCATTGGGCTATGGAATACGAGCATCAGGTGATCGGAGCGGTTTCGGCAATGTCTCTCGATTTCAGTAATGAAAAGAACCGTTGCTGCGAGTTGGGCTATAGCTTAAGCTATGATTACTGGAACAAGGGGTTTACCAGCGAGGCTGTAAAAGCCGTGATTAAATTTCTGTTTGAAGAGGTCGGTATGCATCGTATTTCTGCAAAGCATGATGCCGAAAACCCGGCCTCCGGTGAAGTTATGAAGAAATGCGGCATGCTATATGAGGGCTGTTTAAAGGATCAATACCTCAGACATGACGGTACATACTCCGATGCATTGATTTACGCTATCATAAACAAAAGGACAAACGAGGACAGTATTAGAGACTATTTCTATGCATGGTTAAACAATAATGCCTCCGTTCTGACCGATTTATTTGACAATGACGTTGCTTACAGCGAGTGTTATGGACCCGAATATCATGGTATTGAGCAAATAATCAAATGGTTTAATGATTGGAATAAACGAGGCAGGGTTGTGAAATGGGATATAAAGCGATTTGTGCATGAAAAAAATATATCTGTTGTCGAGTGGTATTTCGAATGCTGTTACGACGGCAACGTCACCGGGTTTGACGGGGTATCTATTGTGGAATTCAACACATCCGGGAAAATAACAAGCATCAGAGAATTTCAATCAAAAGCCGAGCATTACTTCACATACTGACACACTGTTGTCGTTAATCCCTCTGTATTATAAAGGCATCAAATCTTTGGGAGGAATACCTATGACGACACAGGAAATCAAAAGTAGCTATGCAATCTGCGGACTTGTATGCGCGCTTTGCAGTTACAAATGCGACTGTACGGGATGCCGATGCAAGACAGATGACTGCGATGTAAAGGCATGCTGTTTAAACAAGGGGTTAAATTATTGCTTCGAATGCGATGAGTACCCTTGCGAAAGGGATATGCACAAGGGCACACGATCCAGAGCGTTTAATACCGTTGCCCGATCCGAGGGACTGGACAAGCTCTCAGAATATTTGCATACAAACTACAACCTCGGTATTACATACCACAGAGCTGACAAGCTGGCTGGCGATTATGATCGATGCAATACCGTCGACGAGGTAATTTGTTTACTAAAAAGCGGCAAGCCCGGATCTGTATAGTACCTGCCCCACATATGAAATCCCCCGTTTATTGCTTCGGCAAGTGTCTGTCGATGATGCGGCTGACTTATTGGAGTGTTACTCAAACCAGGAGTCATGATATTTTGCCCGATTACGAAAACTAAGATGATCTCAGTGAGCTTTTACAAATCACCGATCTGTTCTTCTATGACTTCAGCTGCGAAAGGATCGTCACCAAAGCCATTCCCGAAGCTGAAAAGCGCATCAAGGCACTAACACATCACGGATATCTGCCATATCCGGTCAATGATAAACGGGATCGCGAGGACAATTACATAAAGATGAGGTAATTACAGCCACCTACGTAGAGTGTTGTATGTATCTACTACATTTTACGTAGGTGCTTTTATGTATAGCTTACCGAACCAGCATTCCGCTCCCTGCCGATGCTTATGTATTCCATTTGCCTGACAAGAACAATCCGACCAATGTAAGTATTATTCCCAATATAGTAGTTGCATCCATCCGCTCTTTTAAGACTATCATCGATGTGGTGGCGGTGATAACCGGAACCATATAGATGTATACACTAGTCTTTACCGAGCCTAACCATTTAACTGCGTAGTTCCATGTGGCAAAGCACATTGCAGACGCTCCGAGGCTCAGAAATAACAGATTGAACAGATTTATAGGGGATAAGAGCTGTTGCATACGCACATCCAAATCCGTAAAAAAGATAACAGGCATCATAAATATCAGGCCATAAAAGAATGTGGACCTGGTGGTTTGTATTGAGTTATATCCAAAGCTACTAATCTTTTTTGTGAGTACAGAATATACAGACCAAACGAGTGCCGCGAACAAAGCCAACATATCCCCAAGTGGATTGATTTCAAGCGCGGCCCCATTGTTAAAGCTCAGAACACAAATGCCGATCATCGCAATGACAAACCCGATATAAAAGCGTATTCCAGGGTTCTCGCTTTTTAAAAATATACAGCTTAATATAGCAGTGAAAAACGGTGCTGCGGATATGATTACCCCCACATTGGAAGCGAGAGTATAGGTAAGTGCTATATTTTCGAGAAGATAATAGAGCGTTATACCGCATAAACCCGCTGCGGCGATATAGATTTCCCTTTTGATATTTTTAGCGGGTTGTTTACGCGGATAAGCAACCCACAGCGCTGCATATCCTATGATAAATCGGATAAGTAAAATCTCTATCGGCGATAAGTCCACAAGCAGTAGCTTTGTCGAGACAAAGGTGGTTCCCCATATAAAGATGGTTATGAAAGCGGCCAAATGCCCTTTTAGCGTGTTATTGTTCATTGCGTCTCCTTCGTAGTAAAAATACGTTGATATTGCTTCGGGGTCAGCCCGATGAATTCCTTAAAGTAATTGGTAAAATGACTCTGATCTGAAAAGCCTGTAGCAAATGCAGCCTCGATGGGCGGCACACCTTGCTCTAATAATTTTTTTGATTTATTTAATCTTACGGTTTGTAAGTAACGATATGGAGAAACCCCTATTTGCTTTGTAAATGTTCGCAGTAAATATGATTTGCCATATTGGGTCATCGTGAGCAGATCATCCAATGTGATATTCTCTGAATAATGCTCTTCCATATAAGCACATAGCTGTTTGACCTGTTGCTCCGCATCCGATGTACCCGTTTCGTGACAGGGCTCTGCGTATTCATGCAATATCTGCTCCATCAAAAAGAATAACGCCTCCTCTTTTTGCAGCCTCGAAGCATTATCAATGATAGCTTTATATACAGCACCGAGCGAATGTATAATATCACTCTGATGTACCACATTCTGTTTGAAACGCGGCACATAGTCCATCCCCGTTATCTCTGTAGCCACCCTTTTCATCGTGTCTGGGTTTATATTAATGGCGCGGTAATCCAATGTCATCCCATCTATCGGCGTGCAGTGGTGATTGTCACGCGGATTAAACAAAACCATATCCCCCGCAGAAACATAATGCTCCTCACCCTTACACCACAGGCGTCGATTCCCTCCCTCTATAAACCCCACCACATAATACTCATGAAAGTGGTTCGGAAATTTCTGAACTATCCCGCGCAGATTATAGGCCTCTATCTCCAATTCACGGTCATAATAAACATGGCGTTGCTCTTGTATCATTTTCTTCACCCCATTTCCATCCAAACCGGCATCTGTTATTTTAACATGTTATTGGACATATTCTTTGAAAGATATTACACCAATATAATAGGGGCTGTAGCAACAACACCTTTACCAAGGATTTGTTATTGCTACAGCCCCTTATTTACGTTTATATGTTATCTGTATTAACATTCACCAACATTTCGCAGTATCTCCAGATACCTCTGCGTGGCAAGCATACTTGGCTCATTTTTTCTGCAGAACGAGAGCTTGGCGAGTTTTGGAACGACACGCTCTACCACTACCTGTCCGTCAACCGTTTTAGCCTTTAGCAACTGTAGCGCGTCCAGAAAACGTTCATCCGTTTTAGCTCGCCGGTAAAAGGACAGGACATAGACATACGCAAACAGATTATATCCGCGAAACGGATACTCTATCTGCATGAACAAGCTGCCGATTCCGTAATGACACGGGCCTATCGGCTTTTTTATCGTCCAATGCTCGAGCAGGAACTCCACGGCCCTATCCAAGCGCGTTTCGGTATTCAGATATTCACTGAAGCGAAACGTGCTGATCGCAGTCAGGGTTGGCATCGGATTTGAATACTCCGTTTCAGGGCCTCGGCCAAAGCTGAACTTATTGCATCGCCAGCCGCCGTCCGTATGTTGGGTCTCCAGCAGATGGGATAGAGTCCTTTGCACCCTATCGTCCGAGGCATATCCCAGTTGGCATAATGCCTCCACAGCAAGCGCGGTCTGACATGGGTAGATCGCGCCCTGTGGGTATATTCGAAATCGTCCGTCCGGCTGCCATGTGCTAAAGATAAGCTCAGCGGCCTCCTGTAGCACGGGTTCCGTCGGTTCCATCCCGAGCTCTGCAAGATAGCGTACGCACTCGATCGTTGAAAACGGCGAGCCCTTCAATAGGCGTCTGTCCGATGTGGCCCACAAGTCCCCGCCTTGGTCATGCCTGTGAGATAGGATCGTCTCCACGTCGGATATAAACTGATCACGTATGGCCATATTCTAACTTGCTTACGCGGTCTTCCAGCGTTTGAGGGTCGGGAAGAAGCCACGCATCATATTCCTCGCCGCATCCTCGGTCATACCCTCGTTCGCAGATACCACATGCGGTACGCATATGTTAATCATCTCATCCATGCTGCCATCGAATGTAAACTTGCCGTCTTCCAGGCAATACATGCAATAGTCCCCGCTCTTGCTACCGTCTGCGTTCTTTCCATACATCTCATCGGTTTCTCCCATCGGCATTCCACATGACTGACAATACTTTTCCATTATGATCATTCTCCCTCGTTTTAGTCAGCGCTCATCCGCTGTGAACCTATTTTACTATACATAATGTGACAACAGCGCGTCATGTTATACCGGTGTATCTTTGCTTTATTTTATCGGTCACTTTCACGAGCTGGTCCCGCACGCTTTGAGGCTCCAAAACCTCCGCCGTGTCACCAAATGACAGCAGGTATCCATACAGCCAATGATCGTTTGGCATCGTGATGTTCACTTCAAATGACCCATCCGCATTCTTTGTTATACTCTGCTCATCAAACTCATCATATACGCGAAACGCCACTTGGGGCATGAAGTGTAACTTTACATCGACCAACGACGGCGACGACATCTCCTGCGGATCGATCTCCGGAATATCAAACTCCCTGCCGGAAAAGCCTTCCTCCAACAACACGGCATTATGCATGCGTGTGATCTTAAATGTTCGTATGCTCTCCTTATGCAAACAGTAGGCCTGCAGATACCACGAAGCACTCTTAAACACGAGCTTCAACGGATAGACCTTGCGCTCCGTAGTCTGTCCATATGAACTCGAGTAACCAAATGCGATCGCTTGTTTATTTATGATCGCATTCTTTAACATCTCAAACCGTAATTTGTCCGACGCGTTATTTCCCCAACGTGAGAAATCTACCTCTATCCAATTACTATCCGACTTGTCAAACAATGTCTTCAGCTTCCCTAGTATCGTCCTGGTTTCAATATTTTGGACAGCCGACAAGCCCTGCAACGCAAACAGGATTTGATTCTGCTCCTCCTCTGAGATGACGGCCTTGTTTAATATAAAATTGTCCAATATCGAAATGCCGCCGCCCTTGCCCTGCATGGTATAGATCGGAATGCCCGCAGTGGTTAAGGTTTCGATATCGCGTAATATCGTCCGCACCGATACCTCGAAATGAGCCGCCAATTCCTTTGCGGTCATGTTCTTCTTGCTCATCAATAGATATACCATCTCAAACAATCTATTTATTTGCACAAACTCACCCCTGACTAAAATGGGCTGTAGAAAGAGTAAACATTTACCATGTATTTTCACGGATAACTGCGGATTTACAGCGTAAATCCGTTTGAATCCGTGCAAATACGTGGTATGGTGTTTCCCCTTCAACAGCCCCTACTTTTTATACTACCTACATCATAGTTACCGCTTGCCTCTCGCACTCTTCAGCGGTGCGTAATAGCCCCGCTATCTCGGCTCTGATCCCGGCATCGGCCATATCCTTTGATTTCTTTATTTCATATGCGGTCTGCCAGCACTCGTGGCTCTTTTTATACAGTGCAGCAAGCTCCCGTTGATTGTATTTATCAAGGAACATCCACGCATATTGCCGCAATGCCGCGTATGTGCCGAGGCAATACTCCATCTCCCACGACAGGCAATATTTCGTTTCCTCCATTTCAAAGAATCCGATCAGCACCGGATATGCCGCCAATCCCTTTGCATTCTCACACCATTCCTCGCCGTTCAAGTGCTGCTTTGCGATCGCGAGCGTCCCGGATACAATATCCGCTTGCTGCTTATCCGATTGCCCCGTTATCGTGAGCACGTTCAGGATCGGTATCTCTCTTTTGCCGAGCTCGGCGTAATCCATTTCTCCATACTCGCCTGTTATCGACAGCGTCGCGAGTTTCTTTGTACCTTCATCGTATCCGATCACAAGCCCCCACTCCGGTACACCGATATCCCACGCGATAGCGGCTATGCCGTTGTCTATTGAGGTCTTGATCATTTCCATCGCTTCGTTTCGGCGCGCCTCTTCGATGTTGTCCTGATCCCACAGGCGGTCGCAATATGCGCAACTGAGCCCGCCGTTTTCGACCCAGGGCTTTTGCTTTTGAAACTCCCATACGCTCATCGCGCTCGGGCATAACTCCGCATGCACCCAGAGCCTAAACGCAAACCCACTCATCGCGACGATGTCCTCTGCCAGTTCTTTATATGGGCTGGTTTTGACTGCGCAGGACAGGGCCTTTGTAAACGAAAACAGATATCCCGTGCTGTCCGTAATGCCTTCCCATGTGATGTCAAGTTTTTTAATTTCGCTTCCTCCTCAATCGGAATAAATATCCGCTCCGAAAACGTCCTGCTCTCCTCGACATAGGTCTCAAACTCATACCTGTACGCGCGTCGGTATCCGCTATTGGGAAGCCACTCGCTGTTTATATATGCCCATGTCCGGTGTACACAATTTACAAAGTCTGCGTGCCCGGTAGTCGGCGTATCGAATGCGGCATACAATCCCCCACCTATTTCAAGCCTCCTAGTACCGCTCAAACCCTCCACCGCCTCATGTGTGCGAATACCGATAAAATATTGCATACGTTCATGGGCATCATTCCAGATGCACACGCCGTAATCCGCAACAGTCTTACCACCGGACAAACGCTTCGATAACTTATGGGCGTTATACTTGTTCCAGAAGTTCGGCGCATAATCCTCATCACTGTCAAAGCCCGTCAGCGAGAAGCTATCGCTATTAACGATCTGCGGCTTGATTTCAAACGATTTGGTTTCAAATGTGTAGCGGTCATATAGCTTTAGGCTATTGCTTGCGGTCTTGAATTCGTACGGGAGTATATGGTGCTCAGCTTTAAATGCGCGTATAAAATTCTCCTTTGAGTTAAAGCCATAGCGAAACGCAAGCTCCGATATATGCATTTTCCCCTCGCATATACGCTTTGCGATCTCGGAAAGGCGGCGTTTTCGAATATAATCGGCGGGTGTTAGGCGGACTACCTCCTTGAACACACGCAGGAAATGATATTAAGAATATCCGGCTGCCCTTGCACATACCCCAAGGTCTATATCAGATGCCAGATTTTCCTCAATGAAATCTATCGCCCGTGCAATGTGTTCTCGATAATCCATACCTACCACCCGCCATGAGTTTACATCCTATTCCCGATTGACGATTGATAAATCTTGCGAACTATTATAGCGACTTTATTGTCTCGATGATGATGTCGGCGGCCTTATCGAGCTGCTCGTAGCTCAGCGCATCGGAGACCTGAACGCGAATACGTGCCGCGCCCTCCGGTACGACCGGGAAACCGAAGCCTATCGCGTATACGCCCTTTTCCATCATGCGGCGCGATGCCTCGATCGCGATCTCGGTCTTGCCCACGATGATCGGTATGATCGCCGAGTCCCCTTCGAGCGGGTTCAGGCCTCCGGCCTTTAACAGATTGCGCATATGATTGACCTTATCCATCAGCGACGTTACGATCTGCGGGTTCTGTTCGAGGTATTCGAACGCCGCTATCGCTATACCGCAGAGCACCGGCGGCAATGAATTTGAAAACAGATGCGGGCGCGATTTCTGAATCAGGTAGTCGCATATATCCGCACTGGCCGCGATAAAACCGCCGCCCGCTCCGCCGAGTGCCTTGCCCAGCGTACCCGAGATGATATCCACCTCAGACGGATCGATGCCGTAGTATTCACATGTCCCGCGTCCCGTTTTGCCTATTACACCCGTGGCATGGGATTCGTCGACCATCAACAGCGCATCATAACGCTTGCATACATCAATGATCTCGGGCAGCTTTGCGATATCGCCCTCCATCGAGAACACGCCGTCCGTTACGACCAACACCGCAGCCTCGGCTGGGTTTTCCGTACGCGCCTTCTTTAGCGCTTCCTCAAGCGAATTCATATCGCTGTGCTTGTATACAGCCTTGTTTACACCCTTCCCCACCATCCTGCATCCGTCTATGATGCTCGCGTGGTTCAACTCATCCGATATAACCGTATCGCCCGCGACGAGTAGCGTCGGTATCACAGCGGTGTTCGCAGCCCAGCATGAGGTATATGTGAGCGCTGCGGGCATACCCAAAAAGCCCGCGATCTTTTGCTCAAGCGCGCGGTGTATATCAAAGGTTCCGCATATGAATCTTACGCTGCTCGCACCCGCTCCGTATCTCGCGAGCGCTTGCTGACCGGCCTCCACGAGCTCAGGCTTGTTTGCCAAGCCTATGTAGTTATTGGAGCAGAGCATGATGCTCTCGCCGTAACCCTCTACATCCGATGAACCCTCGAGCGGCCCCTTTAAAAAGCGCAGACCCTTATATGTGCCCGCCTCCTTGAGTTTCTGTATCTCCTGACTGTAGCGTGTAAATGCCATAATATCACTCCCAGTTCAATATAACCTTGCCCGACTTACCCGACGCCATTACCTCAAAGCCCTGTTCAAAATTATCGACAGCGAACCTATGCGTGATGATCGGGTTCAGATCAAATCCCGACTGCACGATGTTCGTCATCTTATACCATGTCTCAAACATCTCACGACCATATATCCCCTTGATCGTCAGTCCCCTGAACACAACCTTATCCCAGTCTATGACAGTACCGGGTTCCTGTAGGCCCAGCAGCGCGATCTTGCCGCCGTTGCGGCAGTTGTCGACGATATCGTTGAACGCCCTGTGGTTGCCGGACATCTCGAGCCCGATATCAAAGCCCTCGCGCATGTTCAGTTCCTTCATGACCGGTGCGAGCGGCTGCTTCATCGTGTTTACGGTGCGGATCTCCATGCGTGTGGTCTGAGCATTACAAAGCTTCTGCGCAAGTTCGAGCCTGAAATCATTTACATCCGTGAGCACCACGTGACGCGCGCCCGCATGAACGGCTACCGCCGCGGCCATGATGCCAATAGGACCCGCTCCGGTCACGAGCACATCCTCGCCCAAGATGTTAAACGAGAGAGCCGTGTGCACCGCATTCCCGAACGGGTCAAAGATCGCAAAGAAATCCTCAGGCACATTGCTTGCGCATTTCCAGACATTCACAGCCGGGACCGCCACATACTCCGCAAACGCACCGTCGATCTGCACGCCTATGCCTTGAGTGTTTATACACAGGTGTCTGTTACCCGCGAGGCAATTGCGGCAGCGATTGCACACTACATGGCCTTCAGCCGATACGAGCTCGCCGACCTCCAGATGATTCACATTCACACCGACCTCCGCGATCGTACCGACAAATTCGTGTCCGATCGTCATAGGCACCTTTATCGTCTTCTGCGCCCAGTCATTCCATTGATAGATATGTATATCCGTACCGCATATCGCAGTCTTTCTGACCTTTATCAACACCTGATCCGGTCCTATCGTAGGCTTCTCGACATCCCGCATCCAGATACCGGGCTTGTCAAACGCCTTTACCAATGCCTTCATAAATGACCTCCCTTTATATATTGCACCTTTTATTTCTCACAGATTTGTAACCGCTACGCTTACCCAGCCGCTGACATGATCGCCCTACATATTGAGCACGCCGAATAGTGATCCGAGGTATCAACCTCTATGCCGTCTTCCTTGGCAATCTCAATGAGCCTACGTACCCCACCGTCCAACAACGCGGCCGCGTATCTGTTATCTCGCGGTTCGTATCGATCGATGATATCGAGGATATCGTTCTTGTAGACATTGCCTATCGTAAACGAGCAGATCTCTACATCCCCGTTAGGGTTCAGCGATATGCTGTGCGCATCGTCAAGCGGTGCCGTATAGATCGCTTCGCCGCATTTGAAATCTAGATCGACGGGCTTATGTTCGTAATACTCCGACAGATATTTTACCGCGTTACCGGCCGGAAAGATCACATTGCCGCTCGAGTGTGGTATCCCGAGGTTATCGAAATACCCAAGCGACTCCTTGGTCTTCCGGTTATATTCATTCGGGTCATCTGGGCTTTTGACCCATGCAGGGTGCAGCCTGAAGCTTTCGAATCCCGCGTTCTTCACAGCCTCCGCAAACGGATACACATCCTCCGGCGGTATATGCTCGGCGTGAAACGCATCCACGGACAAGAGTATCGAGTTCACACCGCTGTCCTTCAGTTCGTCCACAACCCTTTTTATCACCGTGCGATCCTTGGAAAAGAAGCCGTTCGTGATGATCAGCATGAGCTGCGGCCGTCTTGTCGATATGGAGCCTCGGCGGCTTTAACTTATCCGCTGCCGAGCAATGCTTGCATTTGCTCGTGCACGCGTTTGTAACTACAAATTCTATCCTTTCAGGCGTGATATATGGGTTCAACTTAGCTTTATCCTCCCATCGAAAGCGATCCGTTATTCGGGCATCGTCCCCGTCACCGTTACCTCAGAGCGATTATGAAACAGTTGTTTGACCTTTATATCTACAAAATGTTCGGTCAGCGCCTGTACTCCCCTATCGATGATAGTCTTGATCTTCTTGGGCTGCTCAGGCAGCTTGAATGTCATGATCAACCGGCCTATTCGCAAAACCTCCGCGTATTTGCATACGATTGCGACAGATTCCATTACATCCATACGCATATCGTTTACGAGCACGGTATCACGCCTGCGCTGGGTCTTTGTACGGTCTTGCATGTCCGCTATTATCCGCATTAAATAATCCTGCGCGGTCTCTTGCATATGGCGTATCCCACGATGGGTCTTTAGCCTCTTGTCGAGGTTTGCGGGGTCCACCGCGTTTACACTCAAGCCGTTCAATGCCAATATCCTACTCCAGCCGCCGGGTGCGGCCCCAAGATCTATAGCTCCCGTGTAGCCGCTCAGATCCAACCCGAACACCTCTATAGCCTCGAGCAGCTTGAACTCTGCCCTACTGATGCGCTCGTCGGAGTTTTGATATCTGCGCATACCACCGGCCCACGCGCTTAGGTTGTCTGATGGCGCGGACACGCCGCTGTATGCGATCTTGCGTGTGCCTTGCCCTTCTGCACCCTTTTCAGCCTGGACTACAACCGACACGATCATCTCGGGGTCCTTTACATCCTCCGTAAACCCCTCGGCGGATATCCGCTCCGCTATCATACGCGCCGTGTCGGTTTTATTCGGTGCGTTCGGGGACTCGTCATATACACGCACCTGCACCGAAAAGCGTTTCACCTGAGCCTCTCGCAGTAGCACAAGCGCATTCTGCACATGCGCATTTTTTGCTATGTCCGAAATTCCATTTACATCCGAGATATCCGAGGTGTTTTGCAACGGGAAGATATGCCTCAGGAATATCGCTGGTTTGAGTTTCTCAGCGCAGGATTTGATATCGCCGAGGGGTACGGATGCTATCCCTACCCCTCGTTTTATCCAACGCTCCAATGCCGCTCCGGGCAGAAGTGCCACGATCTCCCTTTGGCAGAGTTCCCACATATCGTCGTCGCAGGTAAATACAAGCCTCAACGCGCAAGTCCTTCCTTCTTCATGTAATCCGTAAAGCGTGCGAAGTATGCGTTGGTGTTCTTTGTATGGCATGTGCAGCAGCCACCTATGGATTTGCTATCTGAGCACGAGCCTTCCATACAAGCTTCATCCTCAGAACTCGCCTCTGCATAAGCTATTCGCTTGCTGCCTCCGGCTGCCTTGATCAACTCGGCTATGACCTCGATATTTGTTATACCGCTCACAGGTTTTATTACAGGCCGGACCGTAACTTGCTTGCCCACCGTAGATACAACCGTACCGCCGCTCTCCCAGAGCACCGAGCCCGGCAGTACGATCTGCGCCTTTTGCGCGGTGTTTGTCATGATCACATCTTGCACAGCCAAGAATTCCAATCCGTCAAACGCTACATCCGACGGATCCTCGCCAAACACCAGAAGCCCCTTTATCTGGCCCTGTGCCATCAATGACTTGAGCTCGTGTGCGTCGGTATTGATCCCGAGCTTGCGCAAGCCATAGCTGTTTACATTGGCCTTGAGTTGGATGATGCCGTTACGCGGGCCGCTCAGATGGTTCGTGCGCTTCGCGGTCTCTATGAGCATACGCTCGATTTCCGCGCCTACATTCTGCTGCTCATAGATGATCACAGCCTTCTTGGCCTTTTCCAATATCGCAGCGGCTTCATTAATACCACTCTCGTTTAGATCAAATCTCTGAGTGGCTATACGTACCAAACGGTCATTCTTGCCCATATATAATAACTTCGCGCCGTTTTCGACTGCCTTTTTAATATTTTGTACGGCCATACCACAGCTATCCGAAAACTCGCCGACAGCCACGACGACGTCCGTTCGCTCGAGCTGTTCAAAGTCTGCGGTACTCATATTATCGCCGCCGTCGTTCAGGCAATATACCTGTTCTATGCCCGTAAGCGAAGCAAATTGTTTGATCGCGTTAATCTCTTGATTGCTGTATCTGTCAGAAACGGTTATCGCAACCGCCTCCGCACCATGGCGTGCCTTGATGCCCTGTATCTTTTTATATGTATTTATGCACGCGTCATAAAGGCTCGTCTCAGCCAAGCTCTTATCTACCGACTGATACGCGGATGTTATACGCGGTGCGTCGTTTAATATCGTGAAGCCAAAGCGTCCGTTTACGCAGAGCTCACCCTGTGAACGCAGTAACATCGAACCCTTGGATGTAACCTCGGTTTTACAACCCATACCGCAGAACATACATACATTCTCGGTCTTTACTTCCGCGACGGGCACGGGCTTTGTAATCTTCAATCGCTCCTGCAACGCTCCGGTCGGGCACATTTGTACACATTGTCCACAGGATATGCAGTCGGTCTTTGTAATCTCTGTTTCAAGCGCGGGCTTTACATAGGTATCGAATCCCCTGTCCACGAGTCCGACCGCCTCTACACCCATTACCTCCTCGCAGACCCTTACGCACAGTCCGCAGAGTATGCATTTGTCCGGGTTGCGCAGGAAGAACGGATTGCTCAGATCGGGCTCGGAGCTGTGTTTTTCTCCCGCATAAATATCGGTCTGGGCGCCATATACATTCGCGTAACGTATCAATTTACATTCGTAATAATCCCCGCATCCGCATTCAAGGCAACGTTGCGCTTCCTTGCGGGCCTCCTCGGCTGTGTATCCGTTTGTTACCTCAGAGAAGTTCTCCTTGCGAATCCCTTTCGGCAGGTGATGCTGCTTTACGCGGCTGACCTTTTCCTTATCATCGAAATCTGCCTCGGTGAGCTGTCTCTGTACGAGTATGTCGTAATCCGGATAGGCCGCCGGTCTCTCGATCCCAGCCTGTATGCGCAGATCAATCGCCTTCGCGGCCTTCCATGCCTCAGCTATGGCCTCTACAGCTATGCCGGCGCCTTTGTTCGTTGCGTCACCGATAGCAAACACATTGCCGAGGTTCGTCTCGAAGCTGCGTTCGTTTGCCTCTATCGTCATGCGCCTCGTGAGCTTTACATCCTCGAAGCCCTTGGGCTCAAATCCCTGACCGATCGCTATGATCACCGTATCGACCTCTAAGAGCTCTTGCATACCGTTTATCGGCACAGGCGAACGCCGCCCGCTCTGATCCGGCTCGCCGAGTTCCATACATTGAAGCCTCATACCCGTGACCTTGCCACCGGTCGAGATGATCTCGGTCGGGTTCACGAGATACATAAACGTTACGCCCTCTTCCTCGGCCTCGGCGATCTCGATGGCCTCGGCGGGCATCTCGTTCTTTGTACGGCGATATATGTTGTACACAACATCCGCGCCCATACGTACAGCGGTTCGGCATGCATCCATCGCGGTATTGCCGCCACCCACGATAGCGACCTTCTTGCCCATCGTAAACGGCTCATTGTTTGAGACCGCACGCAGGAAATCTATTCCGCCTACAACCCCGTTCGCATCCTCGCCCTTACATCCGAGCTTTGAGCTCTTCCATGCGCCCGTCGCAATGATCACCGCATCGAACACATCTCTAAGCTCTTGCAAGCTGATATCCTTACCGACTGCGGTGTTGCATACAACCTTTATACCAGTCTCGGTCAGGAATTTTATCTCTTCGTCCAAGACACGTTTGGGCAGACGATATTCCGGTATGCCGTAGCGCAGCATGCCCCCGGCCTTCGGCATCGCCTCGATGATCGTGACCTCATAACCCTTCAATCTCAAGAAATACGCAGCGGACAATCCGCCGGGACCCGCGCCGATCACACATACGCGCTTGGGCGCGTTCGGTAGCTGTTGCGTATCACCCGCCGCCTCTATCCTCGTCTTTATCTCTTCAAGCAATGCTTGTTTGCTGTTGACCGCTCCGTTGCCGCCACCAAACGTCACAGCCTCCGAGGCATAACGCTTCAGCGCGGCGATATTGATCGGATCCTCGACGAGCTTGCGGCGGCATTCCTTTTCACACGGATGCGGACATACGCGTCCTATCGAACCCGGCAGCGGTATCCTCTCCAAGATCAGCTTAAGCGCTTCGTAGTCCTCGCCGTTCGCGATCAGGCCTACATATCCCTGACAGTCCGTTTGGGCCGGGCACGCAGTCGCACACGGCGGCCTGCAGTCACCCTTGTGATCCGATAACAACAGCTCGAGCGCGGTATGCCTCGATGCACGTATGCGCTCGCTGTCCGTTCTTACGATCATGCCTTCGGACACAAGCGTCGAACACGCCCTCAAAAGCCTCGGGCTCTGCTCGGTCTCCACCACGCACAGTCCACAAGAGCCATATATTTTTACACGTTCGTCCTCGCAGAGTGTCGGTATCTCTATCCCATGTTCCCGCGCGACGGCCAATATCGTCTGATCCTCGCGCGCTGTGTATTCCTTGCCGTTTATATTGATATGTAACACGATTTTCCTCCCCTTTTACCGCGTGTATATAGCGCTGAATTTGCAGCTGCTCTTACATGCACCGCATTTGATGCAGGCCTCTGTGTCTATGCTGTGAGCGTGCTTGACCTCGCCCGTAATAGCGGCTACCGGACACTTGCGCTTGCAGAGCGTACAACCCGTGCATTTCTCAGCGTCTATATGGTATGTCATAAGCTGCTGGCATTGCCCGGCCGGACAGCGCTTGTTCTTTATGTGCTGCTCATATTCGTCCCTGAAATACTTTATCGTAGTGAGCACCGGGTTCGGCGCGGTCTGTCCGAGCCCGCACAGTGCGCCCTCCTTTATCTGGTTACCGAGCTCTAACAGCCTCTCGATATCCCCGTCCTGGCCATCGCCGTTTGTGATACGATTGAGCATCTCAAGCATGCGCTTTGTGCCTATACGGCAGTGTATGCATTTACCGCAGCTTTCCTTGCAGGTGAAATCCAGGAAGAACCGTGCCATATCCACCATGCAGGTATCCTCGTCCATGACGACCATGCCACCCGACCCCATGATCGCACCGGTCGCGGCCAAGGTCTTGTAATCTATAATGGTCTCAATAAGTTCAGCCGGTATACAGCCGCCCGAAGGGCCGCCCATCTGCACGGCCTTGAATGCCTTGCCGTCCTTTATTCCGCCGCCGATCTCGTATATGACCTCTTTGATCGTCGAACCCATCGGTATCTCAACAAGCCCGCCTTTTTTAATCTTACCCGTCAGCGCGAACACCTTTGTGCCCTTGCTGTGCTCGGTGCCGAGCGCAGCGAATGCCGCTCCACCCTCATTTATGATAAACGGTACATTTGCGTAGGTTTCAACGTTATTTATATTGGTCGGGTTCTGGAAATATCCCTTCTGAGCCGGGAACGGAGGCTTCAACCTCGGCATCCCGCGCTCGCCCTCGACCGACGCGATTAACGCAGTTTCCTCACCGCAAACAAACGCACCGGCTCCGGCCTTGATCCTCAGATCAAACGAGAATCCCGAGCCCAAGATGTTTTCACCCAGATACCCAGCCTTCCGCGCCTGCTCGATCGCGTTCTCAAGCCTCGTCACAGCCAGAGGATATTCCGCGCGCACATAAACGATACCGTATCTTGCACCTACCGCATACGCACCGATCAACATTCCCTCGATGAGCTTATGCGGGTCGCCCTCTATGACCGCTCTATCCATAAACGCGCCCGGGTCACCCTCGTCCGCGTTACATATCATATACTTCGCGCCGTCCTTATCGATCTTTGAGGCACGCGCGGCGTTCCATTTAAACCATGTCGGAAACCCGGCACCGCCGCGTCCCGCAAGGCCCGATATCTTGACCTCCTCGATAACACCCTCGGGGGTCATTTGCTTTATGCATTTTTGTATTGCGTTATACCCACCGGCGGCTATGTATTCGTCTATCGATTCGGGATTTATATACCCGCAATTTTTCAGCGCTATGCGATACTGCTTATTTAAAATATCCAAATCTTCTTGCGAAATGGCCCATTCCGTGGCCGTGTTTGTTTCACCGGCGGCGAACTTCGCGATCTCAGCCGCTCCGTTTTCATCCACCTGTACAAAGATATGCTCAGCTCCGTCTGCATCCTTGCACACGACGATCGGCTCCAGGTAACACATGCCGATACATCCGACGGGTTTTACCTCCGCCGTATTTCCCATTACCTGCTCAATGTGTTCCTGTACCTTGTTCGCACCCGCGGCGATACCACAGCTGCCCTTGCCTACCAATATATCCATCACAACCGTTTTACCCATGATTTCCCCTCCGAATAAAGCCTATTGTTTTGATTTAATGTCCCGGACGATCTCCTTCGCCTTTTCCGGTGTCAACAGCCCGTAGGCCTCTCCGTTTATCATCATGACCGGTGATAGGCTGCAGCAACCCAAGCACGCGACGTTTTCCACCGTGAACAAACCGTCCTCGGTCGTCTCGCCTTCTTCGACGCCGAGCTCCTCGAGTATCGCGGCCTCTATCCCCTTTGAGCCGTTTACATGACAGGCCGTGCCCTGACAGAGCATCACCATAAACTTACCGGCCTTGTTTAATCTAAACTGCGTGTAAAACGACACGACACCCATAATCCTCGCGGGCTTTATCCCTGTCCTCTCGGAGATAAACACGATCAATTCCTTTGGCAGATATCCGTATATCTCCTGCGCCTTTTGCAGGATAGTAATCAGGCTCCCCTTCTCATCCTTGTACTTTTCCAGTACGGGCTCCATTTCATGAAAAGCATTCATGGTCATTTATCTATGTCCTCCTTAAACAAAATACATCCTATTGTACTCGCCGTTTTGTGCGATCAGCTCGTCGTGTGTACCACTCTCGGCTACGCGTCCATCCTTCAATACGACGATACGGTCCGCGTCCTTTATCGTCGTGAGCCGGTGAGCAATCACGATCGAGGTCTTGCCCTTCATAAGCTGCTTGAACGCGCTCTGCACAGCCTCTTCGGTTTCACGGTCTATGTAGCTCGTAGCCTCATCCAATATCACGAGCGGCGGCGCGCTCAGTAACACACGCGTCACACACAGCAGCTGCTTCTCACCGGCGGACAGGCTGCAATCCTCTCCGATCACGGTATTATATCCGTGCTCGAGCCGCTCGATGAAGTTATGCGCCGAACAAGCCTTGGCGGCTTGCTCTATTTCCGCGTCGGTCGCATCGGACTTGCCGAACGCGATGTTTTCTTTAACTGTGCCGTTAAACAGCCATGTGTTCTGCAGCACCATACCGAAACATTTGCGCACACTCTGCTCCGAATATCGGTCTATGTGACGGTCATCCAACAAAATCTCACCGCTATCCGGTTCGTAGAAACGCATCAGCAGATTTATCAGAGTGGTCTTACCGGAGCCCGTCGGGCCCACGATAGCCGTTATGCCCCCGGCCTCGGCTGTGAAGCTCACATCCGTGAGCACACGCTTTGACGGATATGAGAAGCTAACATCAGCGATCTCAACCCGTCCCGATGCGGGTACGATATCGGGTAGGCTTGTGCTTTCACCCGTTGAGATCTGTAAAAACTCGGTAATCCGTTTCGCAGAGGCCAATGCCGTCTGTACTGTCACGGATAGGCCCGTTATCTCGTTGATGGGCCTACCGAACACTACTGCGTACGCAAGAAATGCCGATATTCCTCCGGGTGTGAGCAAACCAAAACCCACCGCACAAAATCCAACCGCTATATACGTCGCACTGTTTACAAAACGCGTACAGGGATTTACAAGCGATGAAAAGAACTGCGCCCTTTGCGCTGTATCCCTATATGCCTCGCTCCTGCGTGTTAGCTCGTCGGTGCGAAAGTGATTGTATGCGATATTCTGTTTTATTCCTTGCAGGCTGTCCGATAAAAACCCGCTCATCGAACCGAGCTTATTTGAGCTCTCGGTGAAATATTTGTGGGTGTTCTTTACAATAAACCCAGATATAAATATCGACAGCGGTGTCAGCGCGAGCACCGCTAGGCTCAGCATAATATTGAGCCTAACCATAAACACAAACGTCACGATGATTAGTGCGATCCCCGAAAACAGCTTTTCAAAAAACTGAAATATTCCGTCACCTATGTATTCGCAGTCGTTCGTGAGACGGCTCTGCAGATCACCCTTTTTATAGGTGTCCGTCAGCGATACTGACATGCCCTCAAGCTTCTTGAGCGCGTCTGTCCGTATATCACATGTTATGCTCGATGCCAAATATGCCGACAGCGCACTCACCGCATATGCCCCGGATGCCCCCACCGCTACAAATATTCCGATGCCGACAAGGTCCTTGTACATACTGCCGAAAGTATTGCGTCCGTCTATGATAGCACCGATCATGGTCGGCACGAACGCAGCCGAGGCATTACTGATGATCGCGGCGAGCATAATCAGGATTGCATAGGCGATATATGGCTTGATGTACGGCTTCAGATATTTACTCATACCCCATCACCGTCCAGTCTACCGTTCTTGATCGTTAGTACCCTGGCGCAGCGCTCTAACGCATGCTCTCTCTGGGATACAATGATCTTGATTATGTTCTCTCCATCAATCGCATCAAGTATCCTCGCCTCGGTGATATTGTCGAGCTGCGCAGTGCAGTCATCGAGTATTAACAGGTCCGGCTTTCCGGCGAGCGCACGCGCTATCGCTATGCGTTGCTTCTGCCCACCCGATAGATCATTATTTATTACGGTCTTATATCCATCAGGGAGCTTCGAAATGAATTCATCGGCCTGTGCAAGGTTCGCTGCCGATTTGATTTCATTTTCATTTAATCCGCGTCCCATATCGATATTGTCATATACACTCATGTTGTACACAGTCGGTATCTGAGGGACTATGGCTATTGCTTTTCTGAGTTTATGTATGTGGTAAGATTTGATATTGGTGCCGTTAAGCTTTATCTGTCCGCTATGCGGCTCGTAATATCTACCTAGCAGCAACAGTAGCGTGGATTTTCCGGAACCCGTCGCACCCTTTAGCCCAAGTGTCTCACCGCGTCGCAAGGTTAACGATACATCCTCAAACACAGGGTTCTTATAATAGCCAAAGCTCACACGCTCAAACTCGATAGTTTCTATCGTATCTAACGTATCTAACTGTTTATCTCCCACTGTGGCTAAACCGTCCATAACCTCAAGGTGTCCGCCGAGTTCATAGTGTCCACGTCTATCCCCCACCCCGTCCAGCACGTTATTTATTCGCCCACCGCTGACCAGAGCCTTTGACAACACGGGCAATAACCCCGAGAACACAATCAGCGCCAACATGATCTGCGTCAGATAACCCGTACACGCAATGATCTCGCCCTTTGTCAGCGTTCCGTCTGATATATATGTTAAACCGTTTCTGACCATGAACACGATGGCAATGTTAACTATCAGTGTAGTAACCGGATTTGAGAGTGCGGACAGCAGGTTGATCTTCATATATTCATTTTTATATGCACGCGCCTTGGTCGTAAAGCGCCTTCGCATATCCTCGGCACGATTGAACGCGCGTATGACTTTTATACCCGAGATATACTCCGACACAAATCCGGACAGCGCATCGAGCGTGCGCTGCAGCACCGAAAACATCGGCAACGTAAACCTCGTCAGTGTATACACAACCGCCATAAACACCGGCACTGCGATCGCCAGTATCGTCCAGAACTCCCACTTGATCATCAATATCATCACAACCGAGCATATGATGATAAACGGCACACGCGACAGCAATCGTATCGCAAGTGCGAGCCCATAAGCAGCTGCATTTACATCGTTTGTCATCAGCACAGATAGAAACGCTGGGCTGTATCTATCCGCATCCGAATATGTAAAGCGGCCGATCTTGTTATATAGGGCTTTTCGGAGCGTATCGCCATAACCGACCGAGGCCTTTGCGGCCATATACTGACACACAACCGCACAACCAAGCCCGAGAACGACATCGACACCGAGCAAGATGCCCAGTTTCATATCCCCTGTATCGATTAGTTTCGCCATGATAAATGGCATCAGCATCTCGAGTACGGCCTCTATGAGCTTAAATAAAGGCCCTACAATGATTTGTCTCATGTAAGGCCCCAAGTACTTTCTGATCATTGAGCCATTTCCCCTAACAGTGCAATTATAACACAAGTTCAAGGAATGGTTCAAAAAATCCTGTTATCTTTATTGGCAATCTTATACATCTCTTCTAATGTCACAAAGGTGATGCCATCCTTCATTAGTTCCGGACCCTTTGTAGCCAAGACCTCAGCCATAGGCATACCACCCCATGGTCCCACATGACCAATCGCTATCGCATAACCGTTCTTCTTAGCGACCTCGGCTGCCTGCATAAGGTTCTTTGTAATCTTCGCTTTATCCTTTGTGCCGTCCAAAAACACGTCGCGCTTTAAAAACTTCACATTATTCTTTTCCGCCTGTTGCTTTACAACCGTCTTCGGCGTCGTGACCGAATCCAAAAGGATCAGATTGCGTTCCTTTGCAACCTTGCAAACGATGTCCATAATATGGGGGTTACGCGTGATCGTCGAACCCATATGATTGTTTATACCCTTTGCGTATTTAAGTTCATCGAGCGCATCGTTTAATCGCTTCTCAGATTCCTCGTCCGTCAGCGCAGTCGTCAGAGCGACCTTACCTACCCATGACAGCTTACCGGTATCGGACTGCATCGGCATATGCAAAATGACGCCCTTACCCGCACGGTGAAAATCCTCCGCATCCTTAGCGGACGACGGCAAGCCCGGCATCACCGCAGCCGTAATTGGAAACGGCAGGTTCAGCATTTCCTGTGTGCCCGCGGAATTATTCCCGAAGTCGTCTATTACAATCGCCAAATACGCCTTATCCCGCTTTGTGGATTCCTCGTCGAGCGATCCCGCAAAGCAGTTTATCATCGATATGTTCAAGGCAATAGCTATAGCCAACAAAAAACAAATCTTCTTGTTCATATCGCACCTCCGCTGTTTATGTTGCGCAAAAAAGCCCATCCGCATACATATCCATTTCGGATATAGCAGATGGGCTTTTAATTGATAATTCTATTTATTGCATACGGTTTTGGTCGTCGTCCTTTGATTTGTTTGAGCGTGTGAGGAAATAAATACCCAATAATAATATAAACCCGGGCAGTATCAACGACTTAAACGCGCTCATAAATCTAAAACCAAATAAACTAATTAAAAACGAATTGACACCCGATACCAAAATCGGAAAGACAACAAACATACAAAGGATAACGACTAAGAATTTATTGCGTGCGATAAATGACGTGACATCATCTATCGTATCCGGTACATCATAGCCCGCATTAATTCGGCGGCGTATCGAAAATGCATCAAACACAGTGGTTATCCACAATATCGCAATCATCATGCCGAATATCGGTTGATTAAACACCGAGGCCAGATATGTCAGACAGAAGAACGCAGTCAGCGTAAACAATCCACGCTTAATAAGCCCCTCAAACATATACGTAATGCCCGGCGGTAAAAACGAGAACATAAACAACAATCCCCAACTGACATGACGCCTCGGTATAGGCCTAGGCCCCGACGGCATTGGTAAAGGCGGCGGCACCGGTATGCCCGGTGACGGCATCGGCGGCGGTGTCGGAATACTTGCCATTGACGGACTCGATGTTGCCGCGCCCGGTGTCGGTATGCGCTGGCTCTCAACGGTCTTTGACAGACAGTTTCCGCAATATATACGCCCGCTCAATTCCAATGAGCAGGTATCACAGAGCCATTCGCCACAAACAGAGCATGTGTTTGTTCCGTGTG
>CAYURR010000023.1:0-23805 GCA_964446745.1 uncultured Defluviitaleaceae bacterium
TTGAAAACCGGCGTCTCTGCAAGGAGCCGTGGGTTCGAATCCCACCCTCTCCGTTATAACAAAGACCCCGTAGGCGTAATGGCTTACGGGGTCTTTTGTCGCGTTTTAGTTATGTTCTATAAAATCATATGGGCAAAATGCATAAGATATGGTAGATTGTAATACTGGATGGAGGTAAATATGCGAATATTACTCAAGACGATAGTAGTGGCTGCTATCGTTAGCTTGCTTGCATTGATCGCATATGGCATTAGTGAATATATAGTTAGCGGCGATGTGCCACACAAAATGGATATATATGAGCTTCGCCACGGTTGGAAATACTGCATCAACGACAGTGAGGATTGGCATTCGGTTTCACTGCCGACGGTTTTAGAGCTACCTAAGGATGCGGAAAAGATCACGCTTGTAAATAGACTGCCGGACTATGTCCAAACATTAGGTGAGCCGATGCTGCGATTTGGGGTTATTACGCAAGCAACGGTGATATATATAGACGGCATAGAGGTTGCGGGGTTTGGCGACAGGTCGGCTGATCCGGTCCGGTATTCGTTTGTAAATGCGGAATATATGTTCATGTTAGGGTTAGACCACGAGGATCATGGCAAAGAGATAAGGATAGAACTGAACTCCATAGTGCCGTCTGAGCTGGGCATGCTCAGAAGCGTTGAGATAGGTTCGCATAGTGACTTCATCATACGCAATATATTTGGGGAATCCTATAGCTTTCTCATATTCGGATTTCTGGCCGCGGCGTGTCTGATAGTGCTGCTTTTATATATATCGTTCAAGCTGCAGGGGATTCGAATATTTCCGGCTCACACAGTGGCGCTATTGACATTTCTTGCAGTTATATATATAAGCACGGATACCTTTTTGATCATGGAGGCAGCGAATTATACGCCTTCATATTCGTTATTAAGCGATTGGCTATTTTATATAGCGGAGGCCTTTATCCCTATTGTTGGGTATATGTTGCTGCTCGGGGTGTTTCAGTTTAAGCTTGGAACAGGCACTATGATCTATATATATGTGCATATAGCACTGTTTATAGTATGGAGCGTGTTGCTGGCGTTTTGGATATTGCCGATAGATGTCTTGGAGCCTTGCTCCATGGCCGCAAGCCTTGTCGGCTATCTTCTTATCTTTATACAAACGCGAAAACAGTGGGACAAGAGTATTTCGTCACATTACGTCATGGCTGTTTTTGCACTGGTCGTGGGGGTGTTAGCGGATTATATAAAATTTGCGGTGGTCTTCTTGCCGTTTGAACTACCGCATATTGGCAATCTGTCAGTGGAGCTGCCGTACCTGTTCTTCTTCGGTATTTCGTGCATAGTATATGTGGCGCAAATATTCCTGGGGATAGTCGATGTAGTCAGTGAGGAGCGCTATGCGCTCAGATCCGCCGTATATGCGGCAAATATGGGCCTTGCAAGTGCTGAGGATCATTATAATACGATGCTTGAAGGCATAGACAACTTAAGGCACATGAAGCATGATGCTGCATACCATTTCAGGGTAATGGGGGGATTGATAAACAATAACCAGTTTGAGGAACTCAGAACCTATTTCTTTGAGCTGGTAGAAAGCAGCAAAAGGTATAGTGATACCAACTACTGTATGCACTATGCGGCGAATGTGCTGATAGGTCATTATGCTGATAGCTTTGCGGAGCGGCATATTCGATTTGTATGTAAGGCTAATATCCCGCAGGATGTTTTTGTAGACAGGCTACAGCTATGCACGCTGCTTGGTAACGCGTTGCAAAACGCGCTGGAGGCTTGTGTAAAGATATCTGATCAAGATAAACGTTATGTAAGCCTGCAGATCAACTGTACAAATGATAATATCGGCATGGTCGTCAAAAACAGCTTTGATGGTTGTATAAAACAAGACAGGGGCCGAATTATTTCTAGCAAAGACGAGAGCCATGGGCTTGGGTTGTCGAGTATAAATAGGATAGTGTCTATGTATGACGGTTATTTCAATACCTCTGCTGATAACGGGTGTTTCACGTTGGAACTTTTATTGGTTGCGCGGAAATGAGGATGAACTATGCTCAGTATAGCAATCTGTGATGATAACGAAGAGGATTTGATGCTCGCTAAATGCCGGATCGAACAATACTTTCATACACGCGCGTTTATGTTCAAGGTGTATGAATATGTAGACGGCGAGCAGTTGATCGACGATCTCTCAGGTGAGGATCAAAAGGCGTTTGACATTATTTTTTTGGACATGTTCATGCCTGTGATGACAGGGCTTGAGACCGCTAAGAGGATACGCGAACTGTCCAATCGAAATGAAAAAATTGTATTCATTACGACGAGCGATGAATACGCGCTCGAATGCTATAATGTGTTTGCATACAGCTATATCGTAAAGCCGTATACAAACGATAAACTATTTTCCATATTGGATAGGCTCGTAACGGATGAATTCGAAACAAAAAAGGCAAGCATCATGATAAAATACGGCGGCCGCCATGAGAGGATACCGCTCAGCAGCATCGTGTATATCGAAAGCAAGCTCCGAGAGCTTATCGTACATTTGACCGATGGAACGCGTCGAAACTTCTATGGCATGCTCGATGATGTCGAAAGGGGGATCGCCAAGCCTTACTTCCTGCGCTCACACAAGAGCTACTTGGTCAATATGAATCATATCACGTCTGTGCAGGACGCGTTTACAACCATGACCGGCCAAAATGTGCCTATACGCAAAAACGGCGCTAAACAGATAAAGGACGAGTATTTCAAATATGTGCTCAAATCAAGCATAGATAGCCTGGAATAGATTGGTTGTCATGTTTATGACAAAAATCGACATGATTATTACAATCACCCGCATGGGTGATTTTTTCTTTGTATAATTCCATATGTGTTTATTTTAGTAATAGTAACTAAATAGTGGGATGAGACCTGATGAAGATACTTATTGCCGGCGAGTACAATTATTTTACAGTTTCATTGATATCACGTTTAAAACGAGAAAAGCACAACACATACATCATCTGCGGCAAACAACGCGAGGATGCACACCGATACAAGCAAAAGGCAGACGTGGAATACCCGTTTGAGGTATCTGAGGGTAGCGCGTTCCATATCGTCGATGATGTGAGGCCCGACGTTATCCTTTTTATGGGGGCATTTGATACCGCTTACAAATGGAGTCACTCGAAGCATGCGTCTAACGACTATCTGTCCGCGCTATCTAACATATTGGGCATAGCGGGGGATTGCCCGCCGCGTAGGTTTATATACCTATCGACACAGGCTGCCGAAGGGATAAAGGGCATAGCGATCTCGACCGGAGAAAGCCTGTGCTTAAACCATAAGGACAGCGGGTTATATGATATCTCTGTGTTGAGACTGTCGTCCGTATATGGTGTGCCCGAATATCCGGGGGAATATTGCGGTGAACTGAGCAGACTTCTTTCCTGTGCTATATCCGGCGAGGCTTGTGTGGGTATACGTCCTGAAATTGCTCCACTGTATGTTTCGGACGCGGTAGAGGCTATATACAGGGTCATGAATGCCTCGCCCCAGGAAGCCGCTGTGTATGACATCGACGGCGGCAACACGCTCGATATACAAATGTTTCAAGAATTATTAAAGACCATCGATCCCAATGCACCTGCCCAATCCGAACTGGACAAGGCGTTTAAACCCCGTACCGAAAAGAATGCATTTGAGACGGAATATAAATTCAAGCCCATGATCGCACCGGCTACGGGCATACATAATGTGGCAACCGTGCTGTCCGAGCATAATCTGTCCGAAATAAAGCATCAGCAGAAACGTAAATCCGTTTCGCTTAAAGAACGCCTAAAGGCGTTGTCTTTTGTGACGCCGTTTGTGGAGTGCTTGCTGCTGTTTGCGCTTGTACCTGTCGCTGTATGGTTAGGGTACCCCGAACCCGTGCAATTACTGATCCTCTATATCGTGCTGTCCTCGGCGATATTTGGCCGTGCCCAGATGTTTATAGCGATACTGTGCTCGGTGCTGTTCTATACGTTCTTCCACTCCGCCGATACATCGTTGTATCTGATCGTGAGCGATTACAGATATATCTTTACGGTATTGATCATGATCATCTCAGGCTTTGTCGTCTCGGGCCTAAAGGATAAACTGATAGCCGTAAGAAACGACAAGGACTTTATTATAAAAAATCAAGAGAAAGAAATATCCGAACTGAATAGCATGCTAAATACGAGCCGCGATATTAAGGTCGAACTCGAAAGCCGTTTGTTAAACCACTCGGATAGCCTTTCGAAGATATATGACATAGTCTCGCGGCTGGATGCCGTGGAGACGCGCAAGGTGTTTATCGGTGCGCTCAGGGTGGTATCGGATATCATGCGCTCAAAGGATGTGTCTATATATATGTCCGGTAATAATTCGAGCTATTTTCGCTGTGTCGCGAGCTCTACGCCAAAGGCCAGGGAGAGCATGCCGTCTTCGATAAAGATCACAGAGTTTACACAGATGTATGAGGCACTGCGAGACGAGAATGTATATATAAACCGGACGCTCGATAGTAACCTGCCCGTCATGGCGCTCGCGATCAGTACAGGCGAGGAGTTTAACGTCGTAATCATGCTCTGGAGCATGGAGTTCAAGGATCTGGGGCTGTATCACATCAACCTGTTTCTCGTACTGCGCATGATAATAACCAACTCAATAGGCAGGGCATATCAATACGAGCTCGCGACCCACGAACAGCGATACATAGAAAATACAAATATCCTGAGAAAGGAAAGCTTTGCGGAGGTATTGGAGGATCAAAGGGATATCATGGAGGATACCCAAACCCCGTACCAGCTGCTACGTATAACCACGGATAACAACAGCTTGCCGGAGATCAGCTCTGTGGTCTCGGGTATGCTGCGCACGACGGACTACCTGGGTATAGGAGATGCGGATGAGCTCATGATTATATTGGGTGGTACATCTGCAAACGACTTGCCGTTCGTAACTAAGAGGTTAGAAAGCAAAGGTATACATGCGGAATGCATCGCGACTTGATAGGCTGTAAAGGAGTGGACTTCATTGGATCAGGTTATAGCGGTAGTAGTCATAAATGCGATAATTTCACTGCTGTATATGGCATATGGGTTACTAAAGGGTAAGGACAGGGTAAAAACGTTACTACTGACGGTGCTTTTTATACTGATGCCGGTTTTTGGGATTTTATGCTTTGGGCTGTCGTTTATTGTTTATTCACTCAGGGCGCAAAAGCATATAGACATCACGGGCATATATTTCAGCGACGACAAGATAAGCTATCAGCAGCGTGAGGATTATGTGACCGGTATAGATGTGACGCCTCTTGAGGAGGTGCTGCGCATCTCGGGTGTAAAAGAGAAGCGTGAGAGGCTGCTCAGTTCTATCAAGAGCGAGATCAGCGCGAGCATGGCAACATACAGCGCGGCTGTGTTGAATGAGGATAGCGAGGTATCGCATTATGCTGCTGCGATGCTCTCAAAGACCAGAGACGCGTTTGAGCGCAGCCTCAACAAACTCGCTCAACAATATGACCTGGATCGCACGGATGAAGAGATAAACCTCGCGTACATACGTGCCGAACAGGAATTTCTATCGAGCGGACTCAGGCTGTTTAGAGAGGAGCGCATGAAGCATTTATATTCGCATGTGATGCTCTGCGAGAATCTATATAAGCATCACCCAGATATGCTTGGCGAGGAGTTGTTTACGACGATGATAGGACACCTCGTCGAGCTCGAGGAACACAACAGGGCTCGTGATTGGCTCGATATCTTTTCGCGTGCATATCCGAAGAATGAGAGCGCTTATACATGCAGGCTGCATTTCTATTACGAAACCGGTGAACGAACCCGTTTCTTTGACACGCTGTCTGAATTAAAGGCATCAGGCATCCCGATCGGTTCGAGCACCATCGACCTGATCCGTTTCTTTGGAAATCGGACATCGGCGAAAGAGGTGACAAAGTGATAGCGGTTTGCTTTTTACTACTCTATGTAGCGTTCCCTTATCTATGCTTGGGCTATATGTTCAAAGAACGCAGACCGTTCTACGCGTTCTTTCAGAGCTTGATAACGGGCAGCGTTGTAATGATCTTTATTGTGTACATATTGTATTTCATGGGAATATATAGTCGGGTTACTTTCATTACAGCACTTTTTCTGTTCGCGGTATTGTCACAGCTTGCCGGGGGTAAGGCCCGCATCAATGAAATAAAAAAGGTTGTGCAAAAGCAATACATCCTGATTAAAAACGGTTACTTTCGATGGAAGACGCTGTTTATTAACTTGGGTGCACGATTTAGATCTGATCGGCAAAGGCCGAGGCATGGGTATCTGCTTACCGGGTTGCTGTCACTGGCCATCGTAGCCTGCGTGGCCTATGGACTGTATGTAAGGCTGTATCCTACCGTGACCTTGTCATATTTCGGGGTTTCGGATTTGTATGTGCATATGGATTGGCTGCGTGATATGCAAAACGGTCAACTGTTTGCAAACGGTGTGTACCCATACGGGTTTCACAATATGATAATCGCATTTAATAAGCTGTTCCCGTTTGATCTGGTGATGGTGTTGCGTCTCTGGGGCGCGTTGAGTTATATGCTGATACTCACGGGCTTTGTGTTTCTGGTGTTTAAGATGTTTAAGTCGCTGTACGCGAGGCTTGCGGTAATATGGGTATTTTGCGTATCGGATATCTTTGTCTATTTCAGATACATAGATTTTAGACTCACCGAGGCACTGCCGCAGGAGTGCGCGCTGATCTTTGTTTTACCCGCGATCATACTATTTATAGACTATCTGTCCGATGGTGACAACCGAAACCTTATATTGTCAGCACTGTGCTTTGGTCTTACCGTACTGGTGCATTTCTACGCGACGATATTCCTATGCTTCGCGTATGCAGTCGTTGTGCTTTTGAATCTGCGTAGGGTATTTGCCAAAAAAACATTTCTTTCGCTGGTGGGGGTATATGGGGTTGTGGGATTGCTGTCGATTGCACCGTTTGTGATTGGCATCGCAAAGGGCATACCGTTTGAGAAATCCATAGGCTGGGCTCTCGGCGTTACACAGACGGCCCCTAAGGACACCGTATCGAATGAGAATGTGTCGGACAATTTCGAATCCGAGGTAACAGATGGTATGACCGGCATACAACGGCTCGTGACCCTCTGTACGGAAGAGGTACGCTGGCATCTATTGCCGGACAGAGAAGTAGTGAAAGCCAGTATGACCATTGACATAAACGGCAGCTACATGCTTCGAAGCGGACAGAACAAATATGCGATACCGCTAACAGCAAGCGTAGCAGCGGCAGCGGTGTTGATCATATGGGGTTTTGTTAAGAGGCTGCCGGAAACGAAGCTGCGGCTCTGGCTTGTAATGTATTGTACGTTGCTGTTCGCGCTTGCTATCGCATATCTATATGGCGTTCCACAGATCATTGTCATATTAAGGCAACGCATGCTTTTGAGAATTATGATCGTCCCGATATTTGGTTTTGTCCCGGAGTTGATTGATGAGATAACCGAAAGCCTCAAGCACAAGGCTGTAAAAATACCTGCCAACGCCGTGCTGTTGGCGTTGGTATTTTGCCTGGGTTATGACTCGGCCTATCTGGGACATCTTGCGAGCAAAACGGTATCTATGCAGGCACAGTACGAGCAGACGGTCGAGGTTATAGATCGGATCAGGCACGAGTTTCCGAGGCTAAGCTACACGGTTATATCGACGACCCACGAGATGTCTCTTATAAAAAACGAGGGCTATCATTACGAGCTTATAAGGCTGTTAAGGACGATAAATGACCCGAATGCTCAGAGCAAGCAATACATCCCAACCGAGAATATCTTTGTGTTCATAGAGAAAACCGTGTTGCCTGTATACCAGATTGTCGATTACTCGCATCCGGAGACACTTGTACCCGGGCCAACCATAACGCGTGAGGCGGGGCTCTCCAACATGCCCGACGATAGAGGTATAGATCCGAAGAGCCTGAGCGAGTTCTATTATGTAAAACCGCATAACAGGCTGATCATAATGTCTAAGGCGTATCTATGGGCCAATGAATACAGAAAATATTATCCGGACGAGATGAGTGTGTACTATGAGGACGACGATCTCGTCGTGTATAGGATAAAACAGGATGTGTACGCGCTTAATAACCTGACAATCGATTATATAAGGCAATGAGGAGGTGGGCTGCTTGTCTGTCCGCAGATACTTGATGTTTGTATGCTTGTTTGTGATCATCTTCACGTTCGTAGCGGCGGTGACGATGGATATGAATCTACGCGGTGCCGATGAAGCGGTGCCGGTCTGGTCGGAGGTATCCGGCACACCGGCCTCGTCCATGGTTGAATATACGGATGACGAGAGGCCACACTACTGCGTTGCCGGTAATGGCGCGGCATATCAAATCGCCGTGAAGGCGTTGGATTATGTAAAGAAACCATACATAACGAGAAGCACCGTGCTTGAAATAGACACGGCGGCCAAATACTCATGTGTGATCGTAGCAGAGGCAAGCATTTCCGCAGATGGGATTAATGCTATTAAAACCCTACTTGAAATGGGTACGCCTGTAGTGTTTGCGCAAATGCCCGACGAGGCCTCGCTTAGCAATCAACAGCTGCGTGAGATATTGGGCATCGAAGCTGTGGGGCGTGAAACGGAGCAAGAGGGCTTTCATGTCATAGACGGCTTTTTGCTCGGCGGGCGCAAGACTTATGAGACGATTAAAACGACTGCACGTGAGGTTAGCCTGAGCGCGGCCTGCAAGACATATATCCGAGCAAACGACACAGAGGCCGATATCACTAATGAAGAACAAAACGTATTGCTCTGGAGGACATATCAATACGATACGCCCGTGTTTGTGTTTAACAATAGCTTTATGAGCGATGACGAGGGAATAGGCTGTCTGATCAGTGTGCTGTCGTTCACGCGGGATGTGTATGTTTATCCGATCGTATCATCGTTTGCGGTCACACTCACTAACTTTCCGCTCGACAGTAGGTTTGATACACAGTCGCGTCAGATCTTCTTTCGTGACACCCAGGGAGCGTTGCGCGATACGATATTCCCGGATCTGATTATCTTATCCTCGCAGACGGGGATAAGGTTTTCGCTCTTTACGGCGGGTGCTGAGCAAGGGCCGGACTACTGGAATAAGGAAGCAAAGAAGTATAGAGTTTCGATGTATCCATCCGGTGACGGCATAAAGGGCATAGTGACCGTCAACGGATTTAAAAGGGTAGACAACGAGGATTTTCTGAATCGCAGCCTCGTGACGGGGCTTGGTCTTGTGCATCATACCGCGGATATGAAGGATGCGTTCAATACGGATCCCGAAAACGACTGGCGCCTTTTGTCAAAGGATTTTGCGTCGGGGCTCTACGCGCTCTCGAGCTTTTATCCGTGGCTAGATAAGCACAACTACGTCGATATGCTAAATGCAACGGACAGCTACTATGCATTGAAGCCTCGGATTATGGTAACGGAAGATGAACTCAATATTCACTGCAGTGGGTTTAAGCAGCGGGCAGTGTTCATAGCCCGACTAAAGTATGATATGGAACTTAAGAGCACACATGGAGCTGAGGTTACAAAGCTCGAGGACGGTATATACAAGGTACAGCTGTCCGTCCCGGACGTGACATTGAGGATAGTTAAGCAGGTGGTACGATGAAGGTGGCGTTGTTTGCAGAGGGGTGTTATCCGTATTTAGTCGGTGGTGTGTCGAGTTGGGCGCATGCATTCATACGAAACATGCCCGATGTGGAATTCGAGTTACACACGATCGTTGTAGACAGGAAGCAGATGGGTGCGTACGTGTACACACTGCCGCCGAATATTACGGCAGTATATGAGACTGCATTGTATGACGACGATCTGGTCAAACGCGATAAAAGGGTCAAACTCAGAGACGATGAGAGGGCTGCGCTGAGCACGTTGTTAAACGGTGAACGTAGCAGTGACTGGCATGGCCTGTTCGAACTGTTTCGTAAAAATTCCGATATCTCTATAAATAGGCTTTTAATGGGCAAAGATTTTCTGGAGGTCATCACACGTTATTATGAGGAAAAATATCCGCATGTCGTGTTCTCAGACTTTCTTTGGACGATGCGCTCGTTGTTTTTGCCGATGTTTCATCTATTAAAATCCAAGCCTGCAAAAGCGGATTTGTTACATAGCTTCTCGACCGGTTATGCGGGGGTGATGGCCGGATATGCAAAGGACACATATCCGGAAACCCCGCTCATCGTGACCGAGCACGGTATCTATACCCGTGAGCGTGAGGAAGAGATCATCAAGACCGACTGGGCAAAGGGGATCTACAAGGACATCTGGATCTCAAATTTCTATAAGCAGTCCTCTTGCGCGTACAACTATGCGGATAGGGTGGTTGCGTTGTATCAAAACGCGAGCAAGCTGCAGATAGAGATGGGCTGCGACCCTAAAAAGACGATGGTCATACCGAACGGTGTGGATGTATTGTCCCACGACAATATCCCACAAAAGCCCAATGATGATATGTATATAAACATCGGTGCGGTGGTACGCATAACCCCGATAAAGGATATCAAAACGATGCTAAACGCGTTTTATCAGGCAAAGAAGGTTGTCGAAAATCTTAGGCTGTATGTAATAGGCCCGCAGGATGAGGATCTCGAGTATTATGCCGAGTGCGTGACATTGGTGGAGAGCCTGGGGATAAACGATGTAATATTCACAGGCAGGGTCGTCGTGAAGGACTACCTGGGCAAGATGGATATTCTATTACTCACAAGTATAAGCGAGTCACAGCCGTTGGTGCTGCTGGAAGCTATGTCGGCGAGAAAGCCATGCATAGCGACGAATGTGGGCTCATGCTCAGAAATACTGTACGGAGCAGAGGGCGATGAACTCGGTGCATGCGGGATCATAACCCCGATCATGCAGATAGACGCTATAGCCGATGCAATAGTAAAGCTCGCAAAGGATCGAGGCCTACGTATTAAGATGGGTCAGGTAGGCCGTGCGAGGGTGATGCGTTACTATACCCAGGAACAGCTGTACAAAACCTACAGCACTCTGTATCAGGAACTACAGCCGAAGATGCCCACTGAGCAATCGGATGATCTGATGTTTAGGATGGACATGGAGGAGGCGCGCGCATGGCTGGCATAGGCTTTGAACTGAAGAAGATGTTCAACAAGAAGGGCATCATCAATACACTGCGCAGCTTGGCGTACTCGACGCTGACCACCGTGGGACCGATGGTGATGATCATCGTCACGATCATATCGATCAACATCCTGTTGGACTATAACTCGCTGCCGTATGGCGAGCGGGACCTACTCTCAGCGGGTATCTTATATGTGTTTATATTCTCGTTGATTATAACGGCGCCGTTTACTGCGGTGCTGTCCAGATATATCGCGGACAAGGTTTTTGAAAAGGACTTCGGAGCGATCATGCCGTCCTATTACATAGGCCTTCTGATGTGCGCGGTGACAGGTGGGTTGGCCGCCATACCGTTCTGTTTATACGGTGTATTCGTCGGACATATCGATGTGAAATTTATGTCGCTGCTGTATTTGATGTTCATGCAGATGTGTATGGTGTTTTTATCCATGTCCTACATTAGCGTATTGAAGGAGTATAAGCGCATAGCATCAGCGTTCTTTGTGGGGATGCTGATCGTGTTCGGGCTCACGCTGTTGCTTGTAAAGGTTTTTCATTTGGGACTCGCGCTGTCTATGGTCTGTGCGTTTAATGCGGGTTACCTGTTTATATCGTTTAGGCTGTACACGCTACTGCGGCTGTTCATCCCACAGGTCAGTCTAAACTATAAAGAACCGCTGCAGTACTTCGGTAGGCACAAGGCGCTGTTCATGGCCAACCTGCTGTACATACTCGGGATGTATATGCATAACTTTGTGTTTTGGGGCTCGCCGCTCGGGGTTGTCATCTCTAATACCTTTATCACCGCGCCCGCATACGATCTTGCGAACTGCTTTGCGATGTTTACAAATATATCGTTCATGGTTGCGTTTGTCGTGCGTATAGAGACGAATTTCTATGATAAATATAACGCCTACTGCCATATGCTCGTCGGCGGTAATAAATGGGATATCAATAACGCAAAGAAGCAGATGTTTTACACGCTGACCGAGGACCTAATAGGTGTCATCAAGATACAGTCGTTGTTCACGTTCTGCTTCATTTTACTCAGCTATATCCTGTTTCCGGTACTCGGCATGGGTGGTATGGTAGCGGCCATATATCCGACCATGGCTGTATCGTATATCACGGTGTTCGTGAGCTATGCGTTCGTTGTCATACTCTATTACTTTGATGATGAAAAATTTGCGGCGATCAGCACGGCTGCGTTTGCACTCGGGGTTTTTGCGGGGGCAATGCTGGCCAGAAGACTACCGCCTGAACTATACGGGGCAGGTGTGTTTATCGGTGCTTTATGTGGGTTCTCGGTATCGATACTGAGACTGAGGTATCTGTATGAGCATCTGGATGAGCATATCTTTTGCCGAGGTGAGATTGTGAAAACGATCGGAGGTCGACGTGTATAGGGATGCATTGAGCTTTGAAAACGTAACGGGCCGAGCAGCTCGGTCCGCACTCGCAGAGCATACTCGCGGGACGCAAAATCAACGATGATATAGGCAAATACATAGCCAAGAATATCGTAAAGCGGCTATTGAAAACACATCTGCCCGCAAAGGAAATAAAGGTGGCAGTACTCGGGATCACATTTAAGGAAAACTGTAACGACTGCCGGAACACAAAGGTCATAGATATCATCAACGAGCTAAACGAATATGGGATAACGACCGAGCTAATGATTTTGAGCCGATGTTTGTATCAGGGGGTGAGCATAGGCTACTCATAGACATAAAGGGTATATACGACAAAGCGGCATATGAAAAACAATATATATACTGGAGGCTTTGAGGATGGAGATAGTCTTTAATAAGGGCACGCGCTTTTTGGTAACGGGCGGTGCGGGGTTCATCGGCTCAAATCTGTGTGAGGCAATACTCGACATGGGGCATAATGTGCGCTGTATAGATAACTTTTCCACGGGTTATGCAAAAAATATTGAGCGTTTCTTTGGTAATCCAAAATTTGAGCTGTATAAGGCTGATATCAGGGATTTCGACGCATGTATGATGGCGTGTACAGATATCGACTATGTACTGCATCAGGCGGCATGGGGGAGTGTCCCGCGCAGTATCGAGCAGCCGTTGGTTTATGAGGATATCAATACTCGCGGGACATTGAATATGCTCGAGGCGGCGAGACAAAGCGGTGTGAAGAAGTTTGTATATGCGTCGAGCTCGGCGGTGTACGGGGATTCGAAGGAGTTGCCAAAGCGTGAAGAAAAAACCGGTACGGTGCTGTCTCCATATGCACAAACAAAGAAGGCCTGCGAGGAATACGCGGGGCTTTATACGCGGTTGTATAAACTGGATACCTATGGACTGCGGTATTTTAATGTGTTTGGAAAGAACCAGGACCTGAACGGGCCGTATGCTGCGGTCATACCGAAATTTGTCGCACAGCTACTGCAGGATACAGCACCAACGATATATGGGGACGGGTTGCAGTCGAGGGACTTTACATATGTAAAAAATGTCGTGAACGCTAATCTGCTGGCGTGTAAGGCCGACAGCGAGGCCGCTGGACAAGCGTACAACATCGGCTGTGGCGGTCAGGAATATATAGTCGATCTGTACTGGAAGATATGCAAGATACTGGGTAAGCATATAGAGCCCGAATTTCTACCGGATCGCAGAGGAGATATCAGACACTCCAACGCGGATATCTCAAAGGCCGAAGAGATACTCGGCTATGTACCCGAATATAGCTTCGATGAGGGTATAAAACACACCGTCGAGTGGTATAGAAACAATGAATAAGCTCGGAAATATGGCATGGAGCTTTATCGACAGCCTCGGTCAAAAGACCGTGGCTGTCATAATGTTCCTGCTAGTATCGAGGTTGCTGCCGATTGTGGGTTTTAATATCGGCGCACCGTTTTTCGGATATGTCTTTATGTGTTTGATAACAACGCTGACGACAGTCAGAGCCGTGTATGGTGCATTCGCGCTGGTGTTATGGAAACGTGAATGGTTCCGGTGAGTATACGCTATTTCTTAGATATCTTTGTTTTTTAACATCCTCATAGCGTTTAGGATGGCCAAAACGGAAACGCCCACATCCGCAAACACAGCCTCCCACATGGTGGCTATGCCCCCGGCTCCGAGTATTAAAACCAACAGCTTAACAATAAAGGCAAACCAGATGTTCTGCTTGACGATCGTTAGGGTCTTTTTGGATATCCGAATGGCTGTAGCTAACTTTGATGGCTCGTCGGTCATGATCACAACGTCGGCGGCTTCGATTGCGGCGTCGGAGCCGAGTCCTCCCATGGCGACCCCGATGTCGGCCCTCGCCAAGACCGGGGCATCGTTGATACCGTCACCGACAAATATCAGCTTACCGTTCCTTGTTTTTTCACCGAGCAGCTTTTCTATCCATGTCACCTTGTCTACAGGCAATAGCTCGGTATGCACCTCGTCCAGCCCAAGTCCTTGTGCTATGGCTTCGCCGACTATTTTGGCATCGCCTGTGAGCATAACGGTTTTTCCGATACCGGCTTGTTTAAGTTTTTGTATAGCCGCAGATGCATCGTCCTTTACTATATCAGAGATAACGATGTGTCCGGCATAGATGTTATCTATCGCAACATGTATGACCGTGCCTAACGATACCTTGTCGGAGAACGCTATATTCATTTTCTGCATGAGCTTTGTGTTTCCGGCGTAAATCAATCGCCCGTCTACAATAGCGCTTATGCCGTGCCCGGCTATTTCTTCTACGCTGCCTATTCTTGTCGTATCGATTTCCTTGCCGTATGCCTTTGTAAGAGAAACCGAAATCGGGTGACTGGAAAAGCTCTCTGCCAAAGCGGCAACCTCTAATAATTCGTCTTGCGATACATTAATCGGCTGGATCGCGATGACACTAAATACGCCCTTTGTAAGCGTACCTGTTTTATCGAATACGACCGTTTCTACTTGTGAAAGGGCCTCTAAATAGTTGCTGCCCTTAACGAGGATACCCAGCTTTGAGGCACCGCCGATGCCGCCGAAAAAGCCCAACGGGATAGAGATTACAAGCGCACAAGGGCATGAGATCACGAGAAACGTCAGCGCTCTGTATACCCAATCGGAAAACGTGGCGTCACTGATCAGTAATGGGGGTACTACCGCCAGTAGCGCCGCAACGATAACAACCCCCGGCGTATAATACTTTGCAAATTTGGTAATAAAGTTTTCTGAGTTCGACTTTCTGGAGCTTGCGTTTTCCACGAGATCAAGGATCTTTGATACGGTAGATTCCCCATAACCCTTAAGTACCTCTACGGTCAAAAGTCCGTTGACATTTATACAACCGCTTAACACATCACTTCCGATCGACACATCACGCGGGATGGACTCGCCGGTCAACGCAGAGGTGTCTATAACGCCGCTGCCTGCGATGACCTTGCCGTCCAGCGGTATCCTTTCGCCGGGCTTTATGATGATGATGTCCCCGACATTGACCTCATCGGGATCCACCTTTATTATCTTGTCGTCACGTTTAATGTTTGCAAAGTCCGGGCGTATATCCATGAGGCTTGCGATGGACTTTCTGGATTTATTTACAGCGTAATCCTGAAAGAACTCGCCGACCTGATAAAACAACATAACGGCGACGGCTTCCGGATACTCCCCGATGATAAATGCGCCGACTGTAGCAATGGACATTAAAAAGTTTTCATCGAATACATTGCCGCGCAGAATGTTTTTAATTGCATTTAGTACAACATCACCGCCGATAATTAAATAACCGATTAGATAAATAATAAGATTCATCAGTGGGTTTTGGATATTTAGTATTAATCCGGCTGCGAAAAATAGACCACCGCAAATGATCTTGGCGATGCGTATATTGTTTTTCACAAAAAGCCCCCCTAAGCCTTTTTCATAACGATAGAAGGATTTGCCTTTTTTATCGCAAACTCTACGGCCTTTATGGCATCATCAGATTTGTCCTCGCTGATATCAAAGGTTAGTTTTGTAGTCATGAAATTGACGATGGCGTTTTCTATACCGTCTATCTTGTTTATTGCTCTTTCGATCTTTGCTGCACAATTTGCGCAGTCTATCCCCTCAAGTTTAAATGCCTTTTTCATTTTAATTCCCCCTAAGTTTATTCTTCAATATGCTCTAAGCCTTGGTTCAGTATTGATTTGATATGATTATCGGATAGCGAATAAAAAACCACCTTTCCCTCGCGCCTAAATTTGACCAGACGGTTAGACTTAAGCACCTTAAGCTGGTGGGATATAGCGGACTGGCTCATATTTAATATGCTCGCTATATCACAGACGCACATCTCGGATTCAAATAAAACGTAAAGGATCTTTATGCGCGTAGTATCGCCGAACACCTTGTAAAGCTCGGCCAGATCATACAAAATTTCGTCGTCGGGCATCTTTTCATTGACTTTTTTTACGGTGTCCTCGTGTACACATAATAGATCGCATGTAGGTAAACTGTTTTTGTCATTCATCTATCCCATCTCCTCTTATGAATAATCATATGAACAACTGTTCATATAATGAGTATATGCAGGGGTATCTGGTTTGTCAACAAGTAATATCTAAGTGCGAACGCTGAGAGGGGAAACAAAAAGTATGGGAAAAATGTCTAAGATGTGGTAGATTAGAGTTAGACATTGACAAAATAAGACATGGGGACGTGAGAACGTGATGGCAAAAAATGAGCCGCGATACAATCATACCGGATTAGGTGATGTTTTGTATTCGCGGCTTTTTTGTTAGTGCCATCCGGACAGGATGCTTTTGTCGGCTGCAACCTTGTTGACTATCTCGCTGCCGGAGCGGCAATTGTCAAAGGTGCCCCTGGATATCTCGTGTATAACGCAGCTCAACAGATTTTCATAATAGGCCTCCGGCGTAACGCCCGTGGTCGTCTGATGGAAGTGCTGCTGGCTCTGGCTGGACGCGATACCTGCGTATTCGTCCTTTACCTGTTGGATTAATTGGTCACGTGTCATGGATTGTACTCCTTTTATTTTGATGTGGTTAATGTGTGTAAAAGGAGGGGGATTTATGCGGGAGGGTTTGGAAGGGTGAATTGCATTCGAGGATGACTATCCTTTGCCTACTGTTAGTTGATTTTAGATGACGCAAGACCGTATCCATAGGCAGTTTTTGCACCGATTCCATACTCTGTAAGAGCAGATATTAAGCTATTTTTTATATTTAAACTATGCTCTTTCCATTCTTCGTTATCTGTACATGCAAAATAAATATTAAATATGGATTCTCTGGTAACGCAGGGGATATGTAACGGAGTTTTTCTACCCATATCGTTAGCGAAAACACCCCCTTTTTTTGCATAATATTCAGTATTATGAGGTGTCATCACATCAAAATCCAATGTAAATTGAGTTGGAAATACATCAAAAAAAACCAAGCACCCCTTTGACTTATAGGATTCATTACTTTCAGAACCAAGTAGTTTTTCGACATCAATGCCTTTTGGACTCTCCTGTTCGCAATAATTTCGGAAACAACCTTTTATAGCTGTGGCAGGTAAATATGGGACGCCATATACCTGATGGAAGGTCATAAGTAAAGTTGAACTATACGGAGATTCTGCACCTGTTCCAATCATAAGTCTTGTTTCTGGCTTATAGCAAATATTTATGAACATCGAATAGAAAGATGCAAGATTTGCCGTCCTGTCATTGAGTGCTTTTAATAATTCAGTAAAGTCGAAAGATTTTACGGCTTTTAATTTCTGATGAAGTAAACTTTTAAATTCTCCTTCTTTGCTTGGGTCATAACATAAAAGTTTATTATGTGCTAAGTACAAGTTATCACAATGTGATCCAATCACCTCAAACGTTTTAACTGGGCTATTCATTGGCTTCGAACATCCCCTCTGCAAAACGTTTCACCCACACTAGCAATGACATTATTTCAACTGTTGCAAGACGTAGTGATTCACTTTCCATATTTGAAATAGTTGTCATTAAATCATTGTCTTTATCTTTTAAAAGTTGAACTGATAACAGTTTATACATTATGTGATGAGCAGGGCTTTTATTTTTCTTTGCATATAGAAATGCAGATGCTGCGGTCAAACCATTTGTATGAACCATTGTTGGAAAACTTCTAGCAAGTGAGCGGAATTCGGACTTTGCAGTTGTTATCGCTTTCAGTTCATCATATACAAATTTGGCTCGTTCATTATTCATGTATTTCATTACTTTATAGTCCTCCTTTTCCACATTTTTTTACTTAGTAATCCTTTGCCAAGGGTCATGTCTCCTCCGACTTGAAATACTTCGCAAGCAAACAGTTCTTCAAATTTATTTTTGACCTCATGAGCTGACATTCTATTTCCGGATTTTTTTTGCGATATTTTGGATTCGGAGAAAAATAGTAAATTATACAGAATACTTTCTGAGGGAAGATTCTCTTGTGTAAAAAGTGCCTTGTCATTCGTTGTGCCAGACTCGTTATTTATCTTTATCCTTGTTACTACTTCTGTTGAGTTGGTAACAAAATATGTAAACTCATCGTCATTGATTAATATTACTCTGGATGTAAAGTTATCGATTAACTCTGGCAAGTTTGATTTAACTATTTCAACAAATTTATAAAAGTTAGAATTTACAGCAACTTGAAAAACATATTCATCAAGAACTACTTTATTATCGTTAAATGTAATAGCTGATTTGCAGGGTATCATGCAGGTCTTTATGTCAGATAGCCAACTCATATCTTTTTCGGAAAAATCTGTTATACCAGCAATTTTACAGTCTGATAAAAAGCGACTTATTGCGAATGGACAAGTTGCATATGCAAAAACTCCTTTCGCAGATTTTACAGGAAAGAACAAAAGCCTTGCATCGGAAAAAGATACTGCTGAAGCGGTTTCACCATCCGTATCACTGCCTAAAATTGCATAAACGTCCTCGTGTTGGCCCATTGCTCTCTTTATGCTCCCTTTGAGGCTTGAGGCCTCAACTTTTGGAAAGTTAGTATGATTTTCACGTTGTATAGGTAGATCTATATAATTCAAGTCATCTCCGCTGCCAACGTGGGTAGAGGTTAGAGTGTAAAGCATCATTAAATCTTTTACATTATACATTGCAGCATCTCCTCTTTACATTTATCTATTGCACAAACAATCGCATATCCAAATCCCCTGTCACAGTACTTTATTCTGTTATACTGTCGAGTAGGATATTGAAAGCCGTATGTATCTCGATAATCGCTAATACACTTTTGGTTAAACAGTGTTATAACATTATGATAACTACCTTCTAAAAGTTTAAAGTAATATACACTACCAGCTGGTACGGCGAAACGCATCTCCTTTGGCCTATTTTTGTTGTTAATTTCCTTATCATTGCTGTGGATATATTCTCCTTCGTAACCAAAGCCACCAATAGGTATTTTTTTACCTACCGCTGCTGTTATAAGCTGAACTGTTACTGATTTATCCTTGTAAGAAAATCGACCTATGTATGTGTTTGGATCAATCCATGCGGGCAACCATCCGTTTTTAAAAATGGCAGGAGTAGCAAAGTAAAGTTTAAAAAGCAGTGATTCTTTTGGAGGTGGGGCGATCATTAACTCTTTTTGAAACATATTAATCCTTGATAATTTAGACTCGCCACCTAATTTTATGAGTTCTTCTTTTTTTAAGGATATGTTTTGTACATCTAAAACTAGCTTCAACCCACATTTTGGTCGTATCATTTGAATTTGGTATAGATGCTTATCTTTCGATGTGTTGCTTTGCCTGTCAATAGCAATGCCGATCTTTTGTTCTTTAATTATATAGTCAGATAATTGAAAGCACGTGAACTCGCAATTATTGCCATGGACATACATATGCATATCTTCATAATAAATATATAAATCATCTAGATTTTTCACTTTACCACTAACAGCTGAAGAATCACATAAGGAATACTGAAGAGGAAAGCTAGACAAAGGCGTCTTTTTAATTGACATGTATTTGGCTAAAATCTTTTCTTCTCTTTTTACATTCTTTTCAAAGGTAATTAAATCTAGTGGGATTGGAAAGCAAAACTCATTCTCAATTGCAATGCCGTTAAAACCAATACGCATATGTTTTGCTGTTGCAAACTCTTTGAGTGCCCCTGCATATGTTGAAGGATGTGGTGGAAATATATTTCCAATAATGCTTGTTTCGCCTGCAAATTCAAATGGAGATGCTGATCGAAAGAAAAAATTATCAATAGGATCAATTTGGTACATTTGTTAACACCTCCCTTGATAAAAATCCTACAATATCCAAGAAATTTATATACTCTCGGATATGTGTGCAGACAGAACTTATATTTATAAATTTGTCGAATAGCTCTTTATCGTATAATCCCTTATGCCTAATAATTTGTTCAATAACTACTTGCACCATATTGCTGTTAAGATTAAAATCCTCGTTTTCGTCAAGAATACTGAGTGTTTTGTTTATATCGTGAATTAGTGATTTTGAACACTTTTCTATCGACAAGACATGCAATATGCCATCAATAATTCTTAGTGACTTGTAATCCTTATTGCCGCCATTATAAAAGCTATGTCGCAATACTCGAAGCTCTCCATTACGCTTAATAAGAGATAGAGCAAAGGCGTTTTTTCCAACATTACTTTTAGCATAATGTTCCATTTTATTGGCCGTTAACAATACTTCTTTTAATGGCTGCATTAAATGTGCGATTGCGATACCTGCAGAAAAGGTTAAGTTGGTTACATCGTAAAATGCTTGGTGAAGCTTTTGCAAACCACTAAAAAGTGTGTGTATAGGTAAAAATGCTAACACATCTTCTCCGCCAGCGTAGACACATAACCCATTACATTCTATTTCAATAATTGTCTTAGCTAAATTAGCAAAATCGCATATTTTTTTACTTAAATTGCGGTGACTGTCTTCACTAGCCATTTTTCTATATACATCACCCATATTATCACCATCAAATTTAATGCATGCATAATAAGAACTAAGAGAAATATTGTTCTCTTTTATACTCTCGTAAATAGTTTTTGCAGTCGTTATTGTATCTTCAGGGTACTCTTCCGATGTTGGGTTATGATTATTAAGAAAATCATAAATTGCGTTTGCAATATCTGTAGGGTTTAAATTTGTTTTATATTCAACGCAATTATTTATTTCATAATAATAGGCTTCTAATAGCATATTACGTAGGGATTTTACTTTTTTGTCTTTCATAAATGCTCGTTTAAAAAGTGAGATCGCAGACAATGCTTCTTTAGGCTTGACTAAATATGTCAGTTTTAGGTTTTCTGTTATGTCGATATAGCTATCGAGCTTATCCATGTTCGTATTCGCAGGAAATTTCCCTTCGGCATCCTTTTTTATTACTATAGCGTTATACTCAGGAAACAGAGTACATTTACGTCCCCAAAACTCATTGTTTTGGGTGAAGTATCGTATGTTCTTAACCGCATGCAAGCCGCTAAAAATGTCGTTGTACGCTTTTTTATATTGAGTGTCATCTTCGTACGATTCGTATATCCAATAGACTTCTAAAAAGTCAGACATCTGTTTAGAAGCAACATTAATGTCTTTTTTTTCTGTTATGCCTATAGATTTAAAAGTGCTAATGTAGATTTTTTTATATTCATCTTTAACTATTTGAGATATTTCTTCTGCAATGTGTTTATAGTAATCCATACTACATGTACAAAAATTGTTAACTTTTGCAATTAAACGATTAGGGATATTTGACCCATCACCTTTAGGAAAAATTACTTCAAAGCCTTTTATTTCGATTTGGGCAATCGCAATGGATGTCAAGTTGGAGAGGATGCTACTGCCCCCACACAAGTCGATCATTTTTCGAGAGTTTTCGATAAATGCCTTGACAGGACCTATTGTAAATGCAAATAGAGCCTTCATTTATCTAACACCTCACTTTCGATATTCTTTTGAAATGAAAGCCGCTCTTTTAGGTCTTCGTCAAAAGCCTGATTCTCATAAACTGCATTTATATAGGTATAGATTGGTAAATAGCCCTCTACCACTTTGGCTACACTAACAATGATAGGAGAAGCAAGTTTAAAGCTACCAGTTGCACATTTATTTGAATATTTTTTACCAATTTTCTTTTTTGTAATATGGCTAACTTTATCAACAGCAAGTAAGAAATTGTCTATGCCATCGGCTTTTATGTAATTGCCAAATGATATTCTCTGTATCACTGGTCTTGGGTGCTTTGATTTATATACTTTGTCAGCCTCAATATAATCATCTTTATACTTATATATATCCTGATTCTGACCAGATATTTTGTTCAAAAGGTGCCGCAGGTCTTCCTTTGTTTCGTCGATATTTCTTTCTTCCTCATTAATGGATACACATCCCCTAGCTCTGCGAGTCCGTTTACCCATACCAGAGAGATAGAAGGATAGCCTTATCATGTTTTCATACCAATTAATGTCTATTTTGGTACGGTTACTTAACCTTATTACTATGTCAAAAAAAGAGTCAGTATTGATGCAGTTGCTTTTGATTTCTGGTTTTAACTTACCTTTTTCGTCATAGCATTTGATGTGTTGTCGATGAATTGTTAATGATTTGTAGCATGTATACAATATACTAGGATCAGGTATCATTTGCAGCCGAAAAGGTGAGGCGTTGTTTACGCTGCCAAAATAATTGCTTTCCGAGGTGAACAACTTCTGAGGAGATGTTTCTTGTTGAGTAATGCGATAAACATATCGCATAAGGCCTTTTAATTCCGTCGGCCGAAGTTCGGGTGTGTTAGGGTCTGCCCCGAAAGAAAACATAGGTGTTACAACTTTGCAATTTAATGTTTTGATTTGCATGATAGCCACCTATCGCTCCTTCTCATTAAACATATCTACATATGCAAGGTGTGGGAACAATAATGGATTGTTTATAAGCATTAGTAATTGATTGAGCTGGAAGTTAAAGGTTAGCAATGTAGCATCTTTAATTTCATAGTCTGATATTTTTTTATGTGATAGTTCATTTATGTTTTTTTTGTCTTTAAGTGCTTCGCAATATTTAGACTTATAAGATTCGAAATCATAAGCTTCGAAGCGTTTGTCGTGATTTAAGTAAAAGTATGCATCATGTAATTTCTTAAGTTTTTCGCTGTAACCAATTTCAATATTATTTTTATGTGTAATTAACCATATGTCGAATAAGTCTTTGTTGGAGGCTGAATTCATAGAGCATAATATTTTAATAGGACGGGTAGCCTTCTGTGTGAGGGTACCCCTCATTGCGATGTCTGTAGCTAATCTTGCAATGGACATATCGGATGTTTGTAAGTCGTTTATACGATTACACCAGTCTATTGTATCTTCGCTACCACTTTTACATTCTATAACAACCGCAACAGCCTCAATGGGAACAAATTTAATCTTGCCATATCGAAAAATATATGGAGTATATGTTTCGTCTATAATAGCAAGATCAACTTCTCTAGATATGCCTTTTAGGGTGTTATCATTTTTAAAGGAAGAATCAATAATGAAAACAGATTGTTCGATGACAAACTTTTTAGGGATAATCATCTCGAATAACTGTCTCCAGATATCCTCACGTGCTGAGCCAATTGTATTTGGGTGTAAGATGTGTATCAAGTCAAGATGATCAACAAATGACATCTCAATCTGAAAATAT
>CAYURR010000024.1:0-23390 GCA_964446745.1 uncultured Defluviitaleaceae bacterium
CGACACTCGTTTTTATTACAATAATATTATACCCAACCACATGAAAACTTACAAGACTTTTATATAGCAATCGTGACATTTTTATTAATCATGTGTAGATGATAGACTGTCATCTGTTAATAAAAGTTGATTTATGATCCGAGCTCCTATTTTCATACCCAATTCCATGTAAACGCTCTCGTACGCTGTCAAGGCAGTTGATAAATCTGCAGCAGCTTTGTCACGTTCAATTTCATTGGGATACATTTCGTCCAAACGCGCGTAGATTGGCTTGCATCCATTTGTGAGCCTATCGCTATATGATTGTTGATTATTTTTTAGTTCATCTACGCCATACAATAAGAACTGCCGGATTTGGCTTAGATTAGCCCGTGCAAATGCTTCTTTTATGTAATTTATACTATTCGCCCTTTCAAGATCATTTTATTTTGTTTGCCGTCAATGCTTGAAAAGAAGCGCAACTCATGGCATAATATTTGAGTCACAATAGCCTTTTGGCGATTGTCGGCTGGAGAAGTGGCGATTATCTTTGCTGGATGGCGCCACTTCTTATTTTTTTTTGAGGTCATCAAACACCATATCGATGCCTTTGCGAACAACATCGGATGCAGTGGAGTTTAGAATACATCTACATTTTTCTAATTTGTCTTTTGTTTCATCGCTCACCAATACGAATATGCGGTCTTTCATAGGCTTATCGCCGGTAGTAGGACGCCCCATTTTTTTTTGCGCCACGGTATCACCTCACATTTATGCGCATGTATATATTGTACAAATATGCGCATAAATGTCAAGGGGTGTAGCAGGAATCTGTCCTGTTACACCCCTTAATTTTTAATCAGTCTTCTATGTTATTAATTACGCCGACTGCCCTTTAAGCTTACTCGTGTTACGCTGCGCCATCACAAAGCCGTAGTATATACCCTTAGACTTCAACAGTTCTGTATGTGTGCCGATCTCGGCGAGCTTGCCTTTTTCCAGTACGATCAGGCGATCCGCGTTTCGCAGCGTCGAGAGGCGATGCGCTATCGCGAGTGTTGTACGGCCCTTTACGAGCTTGTTCAGGCTGTCCTGGATGATCTGTTCGGTCTCGACGTCCAACGAGCTCGTGGCTTCATCGAGGATCAAAATCTCAGGATCCTTTATAACCGCGCGTGCTATTGCGATACGCTGGCGTTCGCCGCCCGATATTGTATATCCGCTTTCACCTATGACCGTATTATATCCGTCAGGCATCTTCATGATGAAGTCGTGTGCGTTCGCGAGCTTCGCTGCGCCGATAACCTCCTCGTATGTTGCGTTATGCTTTGCGGCTGCGATATTGTCATAGATCGTACCAGCGAACAGGAACACATCCTGGAACACCACGCCGATATTCTCGTGCAGGTGATTTTGGGAAATATCCCTGATGTCCTCGCCGTTTATACAGATGCGACCGTTATTTACGTCGTATAGGCGCATTACGAGGTTTATAAGCGTGGACTTACCCACGCCGGAGCGGCCTACGATACCGACCATTTCGCCGGGTTTAATATCAAACGAGATTCCCTTCAACACGGGCTCGTAGGACTTGTAGCCGAAGCTCACGTTCTCGAATGAGATACCCCCGGATATCGGAACGATCTTTGCGTTCTCTGCTTCGCGTACATCGGTCTTTTCATCGAGGATTTCGAACAGCTTTACCATGCTCGTAAGTGCCTCGGCGAGCCAGCGCGGGAAGGAAATGATCCAACGTAGCGGGCCATATATAAATCCAATGTACATCGTAAACTGCACGAGCTCACCGAGCGTAAACGTACCACCCAATATCGCGCGTCCGCCGAAGTAGAGCGTCAAGAATTCGCCGAAACTTGCAAAGAAGCCGATCGTCGGGAACAGCAGTGCCCAGAGCTTTTCATTATCGGACGAGACATATGCGAGTTCCTTCGCAGCATCGGAAAATTTCTGTATCTCGCGCTTTTCGTTGCCGAAGGATTTCACCACACGTATGCCCTTTAAGATATCGTGTAATATCGTGTTACATTTGGATTGCTTGCGCCATTGGCGTTCGTAGCGGATGTTCATCTGATGTCTAAAGCGCGTCCAGAAGAACGCGGCCACCGGTATCGGCACACAGACCAACAGCGTCATACGCCAATCCGTGACCAACATCAGCACCAAAACTACGATAAACATGATGATCATTTCGCAGACCCAACGCCCGTGATCCGTGATGAAATCCTTTATCGTTATCGTATCCTGCAAGATGCGGCGCATCATATCGCCGGTCGTACGCTTGGCGAGCGACGACATCGAAAAGCTCTGTACGCGCTCGTATGCTAAGTTACGCAACGAGTTCGCGTATTTGATGCTCGCCCTGTTAAAGATGCGCGAGTTTATGATAAATATTACCTCGCCAATAGCCCGCGCCATGAACATCGCGGCGGCCATCGCTATGATCATCGCAGCCGTGCCGGTCTTGGGCTCAAGAAATTTGTCCACCAAAAAGCGGTTGATCAGCGGTACGGTTAGGTACAGTACCGACGATACCATGATCATCCCCGCCGCCTTCATGACCTCTTTTTTGTACGGCTGCATCAAGCTCCAGGCGCGCTTTAAGACCGTTACCCTGTTATAGCAAAACAAACAGGAATCTACGCCCTCGACGAGTGCACGACCACATTTCTCGCAGACCTGGGTCACATGATCTATGTCCATCAATTCGCCGGTTTCCGCAAAGAAGTTACAAGACTTTGCAAACTCTCCGATTGTCTTTAAGTGGCTGAGCGTAAAGCGGCATATGATGGCTTCGCTGCCATCCTTAAACGCCGCGAGCATATGCCCGCAGCCGATACCTACCGATACACTGAGCTCCTTGATCGTATCTATCTTTATACTCTTAATGCTAACGCTACCCTCGGCGCGGTCCCCAAAGACCTCTAGGACATGTTCGTTCATCCGGACCACGCCCTCACAGGGTTTCATTTCCAAATCTAAATCAAAGAATGCGTATACTGTCATAAGTCCTCCTATTAGAACACGTACGGCTCCAACATCCTTATGCTCTTTTGATCAAGCTTTGTAAAGGCCTTGATCAAGTATCTATTGCCGTCTACATCGAAGATGATGACCTCGTCCTCCGAGAGGCGGCGGATGTTCTTGCTCACGTCCTTTACCGCGAAGCTTTTATCATAGCGAACCTTACCCATAAGCTTTGCCTCGATGTAGATATATCCCATCTTGTCCTTTAGAGACTCGACGGATTCCAAAATCGGGCAGTAGTAGCGGTGCGAGAGCTCATTCCGTATCAATTCTGCTTGCTCGGTACTTAGCTCCGAGAGGCTCTTGATGATACCGAGCTCCTTTAGTTCGTGGTCGCATACACTCAAGTATTCCTCGGGTAGCTTGTGGGGCAATACGCGTCTGACGGCCACGCGAGGATATTTGGTACCATTGTATTCAAGCTCAAGAAAGCCGCCCTCATTCGCGGTGAACTTGAGCTTTTTTGCATCGAAAAAGCCTATATCTCTGATGTCCTGTTGCGTTTCCATATATAGATATCCTCCATAATTAACCGTCCATCGCGACGGTCTTCAAAGCCTCCATCTGTATCGTGTATAGCTTGTGGTATTCGCCTTTTTTGATCATGAGCTCCTCGTGGGTGCCCGTCTCGACGACCTTACCCTCGTTGATCACGGCAATCGATTCAGCATCACGCAGCGTTGAAAGCCTATGCGCTATCGCTATCGTCGTACGGCCTTTTTTAAGGCTCGCAAACGCCTGTTGGATGTTTGCCTCAGTTTCTACGTCCATTGCGGCGGTTGCCTCATCGAGTATCAATATCTTCGGGTCCTGTATGATCGTGCGTGCGATCGAAAGACGCTGGCGTTCTCCGCCGGACAGATCCTGCCCGCCCGCACCGATCCATGTCTCATACGCATCGGGCAGCTTCATGATGAAATCGTGCGCGGAAGCCGCCTTTGCGGCCGCTATGACCTCGCTGAGGTCCGCGTCAGGCTTGGCGTAGCGGATGTTGTCTGCGATCGTACCGATGAACAGGTACATCTCCTGCGAGACGATGCCGATGTTTTTGCGCAGCTGTTCGAGCGAAAGTTGCTTAACATTCACGCCGTCTATAGACACCGAGCCCTCCTCGACATCGTACAGACGCGCGATCAGATTTGCTATGGTCGTTTTGCCCGCGCCGGTCTTACCGACCACGCCGAGCATCTTACCACCCGGTATATTTAGGTTCATGCTTTTTATTACGGGGTTCGCGGGCTCGTAACCAAACTTTACATCCTTGATATCGATCTCCCCTGCGAATTCCTTCAAGATAACGGGGTTTTCGGGTTCGGTGAGCTCGGTCTTTGCGTCGATGATCTCAAATACACGCTGCGCCGAATCCACGCAACGGGACCACCAGTTCGAGACCCATGACATGAAATCGAGCGGCCCGTAGAGCATCTGCAAGTATGCGATAAAGGTCATCAGCGTACCGAGCGTGATCTCGCCGTTTACGACCATGATACCGCCTATGGCAGTGATCACGGCCTGCCCGAGAAACATGTACAGGTATATCAGCGGAAACGCCGTAAAACCCATGTTGATGTTTTGTATCTCGACACCGGTCATCTTTTCACCGATATCGTTAAAGCGCTTCGTGCCTTGATCCTCCATCGCAAAGGCCTTTATGACGCGCTGGCCGTTAAGTGTATCGCTCACGAGAGACGAGAGCTGCGCGTTATAGGTCCAGTGACGATGATGGAAGCGGCGAAAGAAGTTAAAGAGCATCTTGAAGCAGAGCATACTTGTCGGCAGGATGAATACAACCACGAGTGCTAACTTCAGGTTTTGCCAGCACATCATGCCGAGCACCGCTATGAATATAAATAGGTTGACGACCACATATGGCAGGCCGTCCACAAAGAACCAGTATATGTTGTTAGAGTCCTTATTAACGCGATCCATAAGCCCTCCGGTCTGCTTCGAGGAATAGAAGCCTACAGACAAACGCTGCATCGCCGAAAAGATCTTGAGCTTTAAATCGTATACGATCCATGGTATCGCGCTCGCGAGTATGTAAGAGTTTATGACGTTTACAATCGTGTTGAATAGCTTGATCAAGAAGTACAGCATAATAAAATAAAAGATCGCGCCGAAGTATTTGCCGCCGACCGTCAGCACATCGTCAAAGAAGACCTTTGTACTAATCAGCGGGGAGATAATGCCAAATACCGTGAGCACGATCATACCAGTCAAAACCGCCAAAACCTTTAACGCATAATCCTTAAAGAACGACATAAGCCTGAGCGAGACGGACATCTTGTTCAGACACTTAGGGCATATCTTGCGTTCGGGTTCGGGGTATCGCATGTGGCACTTCGGACAAAACAGATCGTCCTCAATACGTATCTCGGCAAGCATATCGTTACCGTCTTTCAGATTCTTTACAGCCTTGATAATTTTTTCCACCTGTGGGCACAGACCGATCGAGAACAGCAGCAGCACTGTTTCCTCACCGGGTTCTTTGCCTGCCGAGACCAGATGGGCAGTCGAAATCAGACGCTCGACCTTCAGCTCCTTTAGGTCCGCGAGCTCGTGGATAACCAGCTCGCGCGGCGTAAAGCGGTTTTCAAGCCGTTTCGGTCCGTCGATCTTGTGCACGGCCTCGTCGCCGTACAGTATGTAGAGCCTCTGAGAGTCAATACCGACATAAGCATCAGCGGGATTTCCGTCAATGGTCATGTCGGTATGTATCACGAGTCCGAGGCCGGTGATCCCGTGATCTGCAAACGCCTTTGTGTAGATGTCCAAACAATGTACCTCCGTGGCAGCATAGCCTACATGCGGGCCTGCGCCTGTCAAAGCCAATGTGTCAGTGTTCCCGTGGGAATGGAACCGTCAAACATTACCTCTTATATGGAAAAAAGTCAAGAACGAATCAGGTGGTTTTTATCGAACGTTTTCTTGCAATTGTGTTACGAAATATAATAGAATAAAACCAAAATAAAATATATAAGACAAAGGCCATTTTGAGGTGGTAGGGGGTGCAGTTATGAGCAAAGCAAATAATGTCATGTGGCATTACTCCATGCATTGTCCGAGATGAGGCATCGATGATGCTTTGTATGGAGATGGATTGACATCATCGAGTTTCATTCCGGTATTCTTGATAAGGGGTAATGGAATGGAATACATAAAAGCGACAGGGCTGCTGCCCGAAAACTTGCTTCAGGCCGTGCAGGAATACGCACAGGGTTGTCTGATATATATCCCGATAAAGCCCGGTAGCCGCCAAGACTGGGGAAAATCCACAGACACTAAGCAATACCTAAACAGCCGTAACCGTAAAATAAAGGACGATCACATAGCCGGTCTGTCCGTATTGGCTATAGCAGAAAAGTACAATCTGGCTGAGAGTACGATAAAGAAGATCATTTATAGCAAATAAAGGTGAAATAGGCACAAACAAAACTCTACCACGGATTTACACGGATAATCGCGGATTTACGCGTTTTGATCAGTGTAAATCCGTGGTTTTTTATTCCGACTTTTTTTAGTAAACAAAGTCGGAATAATGTGAATCTGTTCAATACTGTATACTGCTATGTAGGAAGCGATCATCATGGGGGGTATACAAATTGAATAAGAACGATTTGAAGTATATGTGGCGATGGTCACGGGGGCATTTATACAAATACAGGCGTCATGTTTTATCTATGATATTGCTTACGCTGTGTTATGTCGCGCTGAACCTGTTTCAGGTCAATGTCGTTCAGAGTAGCATCGACGCGGCGCTTGTGCGGGATTGGTTCGGGATGATATGCGCTGTGGTGGTGTTTGTGATATTGACCGCCATGTATATCGCGAGAAACTACATCTACGGGTTATGTGTAAACCATGTCGAAGCCCATATCAGCAAGGATATAAAAAACGCATGCGCGGACGCGACACTCGCTGCGGACATGCGATATCTGTCTGAGCAGACCGGATGGGATATGCTCGTCAAGCTCAATGACGATATCAGAGCGACAACGGATTTTATCCGTGACGGTTTCTCTAATATCGTTGTCTATCCTCTGATGGCCATAGGTGGTTTTATATACTTGGCATGCTTTAACTTTAGACTCGGGGCAGTGGCGTTTATATCGATGCCGGTGTTGGCCGTGCTGCTTAACCATATGTCCGATCGCGCCGCGCGTATCCATAACAAGAACCTCGAGCGCCGCGGTCAGTATCTTGCAGGGGTATCGGATATCGTTCACGGAGCGGAGACAATCAGGGCGTATTCGATGCAATCGCATATCACCGTGAAAGCCTCTGTTAGTCTACGCGATATATACAAGACAGAGGTCGAATACGGCTTTAATGATGCGCTTACCCTAAGCCTCATCATGGCGGTCTCGTACATACCACAGGTAGTTGTGTTTATATACGGCGGTATGCTCGTAATGCGAGGTGAGTTAAATGTGTCCATATTATTTGCATATGGACGGTTGATCTCGTTTATCAACACACCTGCGATAAATGTATTCAGTTCGTTGAACGCGATGAAAAAGTCTTGTGTGTCGATGAAGCGTATAGATACCTTGTTGAACGCCGAACGCGAGTGCACAGATGGCGAAGGATTTGTGCCGGTGGGAGCTGCGGCTGTTTGCTTTGAGCAAGTTTACTTTGGATATGGTGACATCGATGTGCTTTCAGGTGTGAGCTTCGGCTTAGATAAGGGTCAGTGCATAGGTATTTCAGGCAAGAGCGGAGCGGGGAAGACGACACTGACAAACCTGCTCTGCGGCTTCTATAGCGTAGATAGTGGTAATGTTGAGGTGTTGGGCAGAGATATCAGGGATTGGAATCTCAATTCTCTCAGAGGGCATATCGCATATGTCTCACAGGACAATCCGGTCATATCGGGGACACTATTGGAAAACATCCGCTACGGCAAGCCGGATGCTACGCGAGAGCAGATTTTAAATGCGGCGCGAAGAGCTGGGCTGTCTGAATTCATTGACGGATCGTCGCTCGGGCTCGATACACCGCTAAATGAAAACGGCGGGAACCTATCAGGCGGTCAGCGCCAGCGTGTAGACCTCGCTCGCGCGTTTTTGCGGGACGCGCAGATATTGATCTTTGACGAGCCTACCTCAGCGTTAGACGCGGACACGGAGGCGATCGTGCTCAATAGCCTGCGTGAGCTCGTACGAGACAAAGCCGCGATCATCATATCGCACAGGCCGTCGACCTTGGATATCTGTGAACGGGTTTATCATCTAGAGGATGGGGTGGTCAAGTATGCTTAAATCTTTAAGGATGGCTCGTATGCCTGTTATTACTTATATGCTATCGATGTTTATCAGTAGCCTGATGTTCCCACTCGCACAGATACTATTGGGCCTCTCGCAGAAGAACCTCGTAAACGCAGTTGAATTTAACGACCAAAGTTATATGTTAATTGTTTATATATCTTCGGCGACCATACTCGTCTTGGTATCTGTGATCAATCCGATAGCGGGCTTTATCCAGAGCCGTTCGGTACACAGATTCATGAAAAACCTACGCAGCAAAGCAATCGAGAAATTGGTAGCGCTACCGATGGCATTCTTCGATAATAAGCACAGCGGGGACATAATGACGAGGATAAACGACGATCTCGAGCAGGTAGCGGAGATCTATCACTGGCAACTGCATAGGCTGATGCTGGCGCTTTTGTATGGGGTCGGCTCCGTATCCGTGATGATCTTTCTGAGCTGGAGGCTCACGTGCGTGATCATTGTGCTGGCTGTTGTACAGACGGTGGTCATTTCAAAGGCCTCGCAGAGGATCCAGGCATTCAATAGCGCGATACAGGAAAAGCTCGGCTCCGGAAACTCGTTATTCATCGATATCGTCAAGGGTATACGTTTTATCCGGATGTATTCGCTCTATAACGTGATGTATCGCAAATACGAGGATGTAAACGAGGACATCACCTGCTTTACACTTACGCGCAATAGGCACATCTTAGGCATGAATGCGATCTCGGATATGTTTGAGGCCGTAAACATCGTCGGCGTGTTATTTGTAGGGATAGTGATGTATTTCTTTAACATCGTGGATTTGGGCTCGGTGATGGCGTTTTTGGTGCTGCAGGATGGTGTGTGTTATATGTTCAGTAACCTCAGCGAATTCTTCCCGGGCATGCAGCGTTGTCTTGCGAGCGTAAAAAGGCTCGCCGAGATACTCGACGAGCCGGTGGAGGAAGATATAGAGACCAGTGTGTCTACGAAAACCCAAGCCATAACAAGCGGTGATATACGCTGCGAGTGTATTACATTCGGATATGGGGGTAGGGGGAATTGTGTAATAGAAAACCTCAACTGCGTGATACCGGAGCGGCGAGTTACTACCATAAAAGGAGCCTCGGGTGGAGGCAAATCCACACTGGTAAAGCTGCTGTTGAGGCTGTATAAACCGGACGCAGGGGAAATATATATCGGGAACACCCCATACGCAGAGCTTTCTAATGCTCAAATACGTGGGCATTTTGCATATGTGCCGCAGTCCGCGTACCTGTTTCACGATACTATTGAAGCAAATATCCGCTGCGGCAACGAGACTGCATCTACCGAACAGGTAATAGAGGCCGCAAAAGCCGCATGTGCGAATGAGTTCATAATGGAAAAGCCCGAGGGATACCGGACACTCATACAGGAGCATGGCGGCAATCTCTCGGGCGGGCAGCGTCAGCGCATTGCGATCGCACGCGCGATACTCAAGAATGCGGCTGTGATGATTTTTGATGAAGCTACGAGTGCGATAGACAATAAAAATGAAGCTCAGATACATGAATACATAAGCCGACAGGGCGCTGATGGAAAGACGGTCTTACTCGTGTCGCACCGTACATCCGCGTCGGAGCTGTCGGAACATGTGATATCTATTTGCGCAAAGCCTTCTTAAGCACCGGCAATATCAAGATGGCCAATGCCCCGCCGATCAGAGCGGTTATAAGCTGCGTAACGGAAAACGTCGCGGAGATTACGGTTGCCTGTTTCTCGGGTAGATTGAGAAACATCGGGATCATAATCCTTACGATGCCTAAGTAGAGCACTAAATACTTGCCGACCGATGCGGCGGCGAGGGCTGATATGTATCCTATGATAGAATCCTTGAACAGACGCGCTCCGACGATATGCCACAAAATGACGAGTGTACAGTTACCCAGCATAATAAACGGTATGAGGCTCCACAGCGGCCCTATGCCCAATAGCTTGGCAGCTAATGGTGAAATAAGCGCGACTGCGATACCGGACGAAAGCCCGGCTGCCATGACCGAGATGACTAAGATGAGGTTTACGAGCGAGCCTGTGAGTAATTGCATACCCAAAGACGAGGTCAACGCCTGTGTTGCGACCAGTAATGCGACCAACAGCGCTGTGCGTGTGATCCAGAGGATTTGCTTCTTGTTCTTTTCCATGCTTCTGTCTCCTTTGAATTATGTAAATGATTGATTCTTCGTCACGATTATAATATTATTTACGTGGGAGGTCTGTTGCCACGGCAACGTAATCGTATGGAAAATAATAGAGACAATAATACAGCCGAGATTTTAACTCGGTCAAAGCTGTTTAACGGAATAGCGGCCAAGGAGATCGAAGAGATGTTAATCTGCCTAAAGGCCTGGCAAGGGGATTACGAAAAGGGAGAGACTGTCATCAGAGAGGGCGACATCGTGCATGATGTCGGCGTCGTAATATACGGGAGCGGACGCTCGATCAAGGAAGATATATCGGGTAAGATAACGACGGTAGCGTTGTTAGAGCAGGGGGATTATCTCGGTGCACTGTTATCCGCAAGCAAGGAACGCAAGAGCCCTTTGACCGTGCAGGCAACGACAGCGTTTTCGGTGATGTTTTTTCCAACCGATAACATTTTGGGACGTTGCATGAGGCTTTGCGAAAGGCACAATCTGATGATGCGTAACTTCATAGACGGGATCGCGGAAAAGGCTTTACTACTGCATGAGCGCAACAGCTGTCTTATCAAACCGACGGTGAGAGAAAAAGTCATGAGTTATTTGATAAGCGTTGCGAAAAAACATGACCGTAATACATTTACAATTCCCATGGATCGTAGTGGCATGGCTGAATACCTGAACGTAGAGCGAAGCGCCTTATCGAGGGAGCTGTCGCGGATGAAAAACGATGGGCTGATTGATTTTTATAAAAGTGATTTTAGGTTGCTTTCAGACTTGCATAAGTATACGTAATAATGTTAGAATACCTCCCGATAAAATTATGCATACACAAAAAATGGGAGGACTTTATGAAGAAATTTATTTCAATGGTAATGGCAACGATATTGGTTATGACGACAGGCTGCGCAGGGCCGAAACCCGCCGCACCGGCAGCGGAGACACCGGACACTCCGGCAGCTGAGACCGCACAGACCACCGAGGCCGAGCAAAAAGACTGGGACTATATAATGGCTAAGAAGCAGCTGATCGTGGGTTTGGACGACACGTTCGCGCCGATGGGATTTAGGGATGAAAAGGGCGAGCTCGTAGGCTTTGACATCGACCTCGCGACGGAGGTAGGCAAGAAGCTCGGCGTTGAGATCAAGTTCCAGCCGATCGAATGGAGCGCGAAGGAGATGGAGCTCGAGGCCAAGCGCATCGACTGTATATGGAACGGTATGAGTGCAACCCCGGCTCGTGAGCAATCCATGTCGCTTACAAAGAAATATCTGAACAACAAGATCGTGGTAATGGTAAAGGCCGGCGTAAACGTAAGCTCAAAGGATGACCTCGCGGGTTTAAAGCTCGGTATACAGGAGGGCAGCGCGGCGCTTGAGGCTGTAGAGGCTGATGCGGATTACGAAAAGCTCAAGGATGGTATCGCGACCTATAAAACCTATGACGAGGCTATCTTGGATGTGCGTTCGGGCAGGCTTGACGGTATCGTAGTAGACCAGGTCTTAGGCGAATACAAAAACAATCAGATGACCGACAAGCTCACACAGCTTACTGTGGATTTCGGTGACGATTTCTATGCGATCGGCTGCCGCAAAACCGATACAGAGCTCACAAACCAGATCAACACAGCCATAAAGACATTGATAGACGAGGGCAAGGCAAAGGAAATCAGTATGAAATGGTTCGGCACGGATATCGTGATATTTGAATAAGAGAGCTGATTATGAACATCGACTATTTGCTGAATATCATTCCGGCTGTAGCGAAAGGGGCAGGGATTACCCTGTCCCTGTTTGCATTTACGCTGCTGTTTTCTCTGCCGCTCGGATTACCTTTTGCGCTTGGTAGTATCAGTAGGCTATGGCCGGTGCGTATGTTTTGCCGGCTGTACATATGGGTGTTTCGTGGTACACCGCTGATGCTGCAGCTGTTCTTCTTCTATTTCTTTTTGCCCATCGCATTCGGCGTGGGCTTCGATCCGTTTACGACCGCCGTGCTCACATTTGTATTTAACTATGCGGCCTATTTCGCCGAGATTTATAGAGGCGGCATCGAGAGCATCGAGTTCGGACAGCATGAGGCCGCAAAATCCCTTGGGCTCTCAAAGTCGCGTACGATGTTTGCGATCATATTACCGCAGACCGTAAAGCGCGTAATGCCTGCGATCTCTAACGAGGCTATCACGCTGATAAAGGACACCGCTCTCGCGTCGGTAATATCGGTCGCGGAGATCATGAAAAACAGCCGCGGCATCGTAAACAGGGACGTAAACGCCACCGCGTATTTTACTGCGGCGCTGCTGTATCTGTTGTTTACGTTCATACTCACGGGGATCACGAAGCGGGTTGAGAGGCATTTTTCAAAACACGAAGGCAGGTCTGTAGCGTAATGGAGGCAGTTATGTATAATGTGTTGGAGATGAAGGGGATTGTAAAACGCTTCGGCGATACATATGCGTTAAACGGTGTGGACCTCAGCGTAAAGCATGGCGAAACGGTCGCGATCATCGGCCCGTCGGGCTCCGGTAAATCAACGCTGTTGCGCTGTGTGAACCATCTGGAGACGGTGGACGGCGGTAGCATAACGATAGCCGGGGAGCATCTCGTTACCACTCAAGACAGCAAAACCGTGTATGCGAGCGAGAAGCAAGTGCGCCAGATCTGCGCAAAGACGGGTATGGTCTTTCAGGGCTTCAATCTGTTTCCGCATTTCACCTGCGCAAAGAATATCTGGTACGCGCCGGTCGTGGTAAAGAAGATGCCCGTAGATAAGGCAAAAAAGCGTGCGATGGAGCTGCTGGCGACGGTCGGGCTCACGGAAAAGGCCGATGCATATCCCGCTCAGCTATCGGGCGGTCAGAAGCAGCGCGTCGCGATAGCGCGCGGACTGGCAATGGAGCCTGAGATCATGCTGTTTGACGAACCCACGAGCGCGCTGGACCCCGAGACGACCGGCGAGGTGCTCGATGTCTGCCGCAGACTCGCAAAGCAAAAGGTCACGATGTTGATCGTGACCCACGAAATAGGCTTTGCGAAGGAGGTTTCGGACAGGGTGCTGTTCATGGACAACGGCGCGGTCGCCGACGAGGGCAAGCCCGACGAGCTGTTGAACAACCCCCAAAGCCCCAGATTACAGGCATTTTTGAGCCATGTTATGAGGGTGTAAGTGGCTGCTCATCCAATAATTTACTTGAATCATATATGCCATCAACTGTGGTGCGGCCATCAGCTGCCCGAACCATGGCTTACCGTATTCGGCGGGCGCTTGCAGAAATGCAAGTGCCTTTTTCTTGTCAATCAGGGGCATTATCGGGGAGTTGGGATCATGTATGATCTCTGAAAATGCCTGGGACAACAGCCTTTCGTAATTCGGATTATATGTCTTTGGGTATGGACTCTTTTTACGATTCATTATTTCCGAGGGCAGCAAATCGGCACAGGCTTCCCTCAACAGTGATTTGCTGACGCCGTTTCGACATTTCATATCCCACGGCACATTAAAGACATATTCGATTATTCGATGATCGGCAAAGGGCACACGAGCCTCCAGACCGTAGTACATACTGGCCCTGTCCATACGATCCAGCAGTGTTTGCATAAACCATTGGATATTTATATATGTTATTTCTCTGCGTTTTGCGTCGGAAGGCGGCTCTCCGATTAAACGAGGCACAGACTGTATGGACTGTGTATATTTATCTTTTACATACTCACTAAGCCGTAGTTCACTTATGAAATCGGGTGACAGCAACGCTGTTCTCATGCTCAAATCAAACGACCACGGGAAACCATCGGCATTCATCAGCTCGTCTCTGTAAAACCATGGATACCCGCCGAAGATTTCATCGGCACATTCGCCTGTCAGCGCCACCTTGTTACGCTCTGATACAAGCGAGCAGAAATATAAAAGCGAGGCATCTACGTCTGCCATACCCGGCAAGTCCTTTGCGTCCACCGCAGTACAGAGCAGATTTACCAGACTTGCTTCGTCACACTCCAGGTAGGAATGACTCGAATTGTATTTTTCCAGCATCAGGTCTACAAACGGTCTGTCGCGCTCCGGTTGAAAGGCGTTGGCGCTAAAGTAGGTATCGTTGCCCTTGAAATCAAAAGAAAATGTGTTCAGTACGGAACCGCCGCGTTTTAGATAATCAGATGCCACGGCAGTCACTATGCTTGAATCTATTCCCCCTGACAGGAAGCTGCATACAGGGACGTCGGACACCAATTGGCGGGTAATGGCGTCACGTACCAAAAATGAAACCGTTTCAACGGTCAGCTTATAGTCGTCCGTGTGCTCCTCTGCCTCAAGCATCCAATACCGATGGGTTTGCAAACCTACGCATGAAAAGATCATGCAGTGCCCCGGCAATAGCTCGAAAACACCCTTAAAAACCCCGTTGCCGGGCGTTCTGGCAGGCCCGATGCCAAAAATCTCACGGAAGCTGTTAGTATCGATGTCCGGCGCTATCAACGGATGACAAAATAAAGCCTTGATTTCAGATCCGAATATCAGCATACGGTCCTTAAGCGTATAAAACAAAGGCTTGACACCCAACCTGTCACGATACATAACAAGCTGCTTGTTACCGCCGTCCCATATGGCAAACGCAAAAATACCGTTTAGCTTGCTTACAAACTCCATACCATAGCGGATATATGCGTACAGTATGACCTCTGTATCCGCTGTGGTTTCAAATACATATCCATCATCCAACAAAGACGGTTTTATCTGATCGGTATTATATATTTCGCCGTTATAAACGATGCAGTATTCCACATTGTTTACTATTCTGATCATCGGTTGAGTTCCCATTGACAAATCCCTTATGGACAAGCGCGCATGACTCAAGCCTACGTGTTCTCTCAGATATTCGCCTGCATTGTCTCTGCCTCGGTGGGCAATGCAAGTCCGCATATCCGTCAAGGTCTTATCCCAAAGCTTACCTTGCTCTAAAAGATTTAACTCAAAACTGCAAAAACCGGCTATTCCGCACATATCAGCACCTCGCATATACAATAAAGGGCGATCACCCTAACATGTTATACATACAACATGTTGGAATGAACGCCCTTGTTCATATTCAGTATATGCAGGGTGATCAACGTTGATACTTCCCGAGCTTTTGATGTCGGGCCTCCTTTGTAAATGCCATCAAGCCCGGCTTTTCACATATCAGAGCAAAGTCAATGGAGTCAAGAGGTGTTCCTTCTCTAATCAAGCTTGTGTAAATGCCGGCCTTTTCCACATTTCCGACAAGGATAAAGCCGTTTAGTCTGTTGTCACTGTAAAATAAACGCTTTAAAGCGGATTTACCGCTCTCGGCATATATCTCGCCCAGATAGTTTCCCGCAGTAACGATATGAAGTCCGAAAAAGCCGATGGCATTCATCGGAATAGCCTTGTCAAAGCTCATATTGCCTCCGGCCATGTTGATGCCCGCGCATTCGCCTTGCATATAAGCGTTGGGTAAAAGCGCCATGATTCGGCTCTGCCCGCTTGAAACATCCTGTGTTTGGGTACAGTCGCCGGCGGCATATATGTCTTTAACGGATGTCTCTGATCTTTGGTTTATAACGATGCCCTTATCTACAAATGCAATATTACTCAAAAGTGAAGTGTTAGGACGAACCCCCACCGCCAATACCAAAAGGTCAAAATCTATCTTCTCTGCGTTATCAAGTATAGCACGGTTACCATCAAAGGCTTTAACGCCTGAGGATAGACGGAATTCCATACCCTTACTTTCCAGATGATCCTGTACTATCCTCGCGCTGTCTTCATCCAATATGCTGGACAATATCCGAGGCGCAAGATCGATTACAGTGATACTGTGCACCTTTTCAGATATCCCTTCGGCGCATTTTAGACCGATCAATCCCGCGCCCACTATCAACACCTTCTTGTCCTTGCTCAAGGCGTTATCAAGCCTTTGGGCATCGTCGAGGCTCATAAAGGTAAATTTATCCGAAACCGTATCAAGGCCATCGAATGGGGGGACAAATGCGGAGGAACCTGTTCCGACAAGCAGCTTGTCATACGGTATAACGCTGCCGTCATCCAATACTACCTGCTTTTCACCGGGCAAAATTTTTGTTACGGTTTTATCGGCAAGGAGTGTACATCCGTTTTTATTATAAAAATCATCGTCTCGATATTTCATTCTCTGCTCGTCTGTCTTGCCTTGCAGGAGATAGGAAATGAGCGGACGTGAGTATGTATGATGTGGTTCACTTGATATTACGGTGATTTCACTTTGCTGATCAATCTGACGGATACCCTCTACTGCGCCTATACCGGCGGTTGAGTTTCCGATTATCACATATCTCATTCTGTTCACCCTCTCTCCTCAAAAACTATTGCACCGTTAGGACATCCCTTGACGCAGGCCGGTGTACCATCCACGGATTTGGCGCACAGCTCGCATTTTTGCACAGCTCCGTCCTCTGATGGTGAGATCGCACCATATGGGCAGCTCACAATACAAGTGTAGCAGCCGATGCACTTGTCTCTATTGATGGATATTAGGCCATCCGAAACGGTCAAGGCGCCCGTGATGCATCCCTTCACGCATAGCGGCTCATGGCAGTGGCGGCAGGAAACAGCAAAGCTCACGCCGTCTTTCTCCTCTATCTTTATTCTCGGATATATTTTTATATCCTTGAGCGCCGTTGCCATGTCCATTTTATTTGCACTGCCCTCGATGACAGAAGCATATGCACAGTAGTATTCGCACAGATGGCAGCCAAGACACCATTTTTCATTCACATATACCCTTTTCAATCGCTCACCTCTCCCAAACGTATTTATTTTACGCAAAAAGGCGTTCATCAGATAATGTGGGCAAGTTACACACATTATCTGATGAACGCCTTTGTTCAACGGGTGTAAGAATACTTCAAAAATTAAAAATTGTCAAGTTATGCAGATGTTGACAATCAAAAAACACTGTGCTATAGTGGCGTTCATAAACAGCAAAGACGCTGTGGACTCTTGTCCGCAGCGTCTTTTTTTGTTTTCAATTATTTATTTTCAGAGAGGATGTTATCTATGAGTAAAGTAATCGTACCAAAGGGTTATCGTCCGTTGCTGCCGATCTACGAGACCCAAACGGCTATCGGCCTGATCAAGAGGACATTTGAGGATAGTCTTTCGATGGCCTTAAATCTCAAGCGGGTATCGGCTCCGCTTTTTGTGGAGCCTCAAACGGGTCTGAATGATGATCTGAACGGCGTTGAGCGTCCCGTCGAGTTTGATATAAAAGAAACAGGCGCCAATGCGCAAATCGTACATTCGCTGGCAAAGTGGAAGCGTATGGCTTTACATAAATATGGCTTCCCGGTGGGTGAGGGTATCTATACAGATATGAATGCCGTGCGCCGAGATGAGGAAATGGATAACCTGCATTCCATTTACGTTGATCAATGGGACTGGGAGATGGTTATTGATCGTGCCGGACGGAATCTGGATGCGCTAAAAGAAACGGTGCGCAAGATCGTCGGGGCTATTTGCGATACACAGGAGCGCTTGTCAAAGGCTTACCCGAGCCTGCCTGCCGTTTTGTCTCGAGAGGTCAGTTTTATCACCACGCAGGAGTTGGAATACCTGTACCCGTCATTATCGCCGAAGGAAAGGGAAAACTCATATCTCAGAGAGCACAAGACCGCTTTTATTATGCAGATCGGTGACATACTAAAATCCGGCATCAGGCATGACGGCAGGGCACCGGATTATGATGACTGGGCATTAAACGGAGATATCATGTTCTGGAGCGATGTACTGGAATGCGCATTTGAGGTCTCCTCAATGGGTATACGCGTAGATGAAAAGTCCTTGGATGAGCAGTTGACAAAATCAAGTTGCGACCATCGGCGCAAGCTGTCGTTCCATGCTGCATTACTCGCCGGAGAGCTGCCGTTAACGATGGGCGGGGGCATCGGCCAATCACGGCTGTGTATGTTGCTTTTAGGAAAGGCGCATATCGGAGAGGTGCAGGTTTCGGTATGGGATAAGGATACATTATCTCGTTGCAAATGCGCAGGCATCGAATTGTTATAAGTCTGGAGGGAAGGATATGTATTTAGCGGTAGATACCATCTGGGTCTTACTTGGTGCGGCGTTGGTTTTCTTTATGCAAGCGGGTTTTGCCATGGTGGAAACCGGCTTTACCCGGGCCAAAAACGCCGGAAACATTATTATGAAAAACCTGATGGACTTTTCGGTGGGTACACTGGTCTTTTGGCTGATAGGATTTGGGCTGATGTTTGCGGGAGACGGTCCGTTTGTAGGAGGCATGGACTTTTTTATACGAGGTGAATATGGAAGCAGTGTGCCGGGGAGCGCGTTTATCATATTTCAAACAGTGTTCTGTGCCACCGCCGCAACAATCGTCTCGGGTGCCATGGCCGAAAGAACGAAATTCTCGTCTTATCTAATTTACAGTTTAATAATCAGCGCGTTGATTTATCCCATATCCGGTCACTGGATATGGGGCGGCGGCTGGCTGAGTCAGCTTGGCTTCCACGATTTCGCGGGTTCGACAGCCGTACATATGGTGGGCGGTGTAGCCGCATTGGTTGGTGCTAAGATTTTGGGACCTCGCATCGGCAAGTTTGGAAAAAAAGGGGAGGTTCGAGCGATACCCGGTCACAGCCTTACACTCGGCGCGTTGGGTGTATTCATACTGTGGTTCTGCTGGTTCGGGTTCAACGGATGCTCCACCGTATCTATGACCGGTGATGATATGATCGTGTCGGCATCCAATATCTTTGTTACCACAAACATTGCCGCCGCTACGGCTGCGACGGTCGTGATGATTATTACATGGATTCGTTATAAAAAGCCGGATGTTTCAATGACGTTAAACGGTGCATTGGCCGGGCTTGTGGCTATTACGGCAGGCTGTGACATGGTATCCCCGATCGGCGCATTTTGTATCGGTCTGATTTCCGCATTTGTAGTAGTGTTTGGAATTGAATTCGTAGAAAAGGTATTAAAAATAGACGACCCTGTGGGTGCGATCGGCGTTCATGGCATGTGCGGTGCGACCGGTACCATTTTAACCGGCGTGTTCGCGTTGGATGGCGGACTGCTCTACGGCGGTGGAATGGCATTTTTGGGTGTGCAGGTATTGGGTGTGCTGTCTGTTGCATTATGGGTTGCCGTGACGATGACGGTTGTCTTTATCCTTATAAAGAAGACGGTAGGATTACGCGTATCTTACTCGGAGGAACTGGCGGGTCTGGATATAATGGAACACGGCCTTGAGAGCAGCTATGCAGACTTTAAAACTCAAGACGATAGAACGACACCGACGAGCGCAGCCGTGCCTATGGATCAAGCCGTTCCTGTAGTAGGTACATCGAAACCGGATGCAAGGATCACTAAGGTTGTGATTGTCACGAAGCAGAGCAAGTTTGAAACCCTAAAGGCCTCTCTTGACCAAATAGGCATTACAGGCATGACGGTAACACAGGTCTTGGGATGCGGTATGCAAAAGGGGGGACGGGAGTATTATCGTGGAGTCCCGTTGGAAACCACTCTGCTGCCCAAAGTGAAGGTAGAGATAGTGATCTGCAAGGTGCCCCTGACATTGTTGGTCGAGACTGTCAAGAAAGCCTTGTACACGGGTAACATTGGTGATGGCAAGTTGTTTATCTATGATGTAGAGAATGTCATTAAGGTACGCACAGGCGAGGAGGGTTATGATGCCCTTCAAGATGAAGAATAAACGTTGAGCGTATCTTATGAAGGAAGTTTTTTTCCAGCGGCGGCATGGATACCCTCGATAACGGCGTATTCAAGGCCGCCTTTTTGCATTGCGGCGAGACCCTTGACGGTTATACCGCCCGGTGAGCAGACCGCATCGATCAGCTCGCGCGGGTGATTGCCTGTTTCGGTGAGTGTGCGCATCGTGCCCGTGATCGAGTGAGCAATGATTTCAAGCGCTTGGGTTTTGTTCATCCCAAGCATCACGGCGGCCTGCGCGGCTGCGTCCGCAAACAATAATGCATACGCGGGCATACATGCGGCTATTGACGTAAACAGATCGAGCTTGTCCTCCGTTATTACAAATGCCTTTCCGATCGCGTTAAACAGTGCGGTAATGTCCGAGACATGTTCAGGTGTAGCCGAGGCATTCGGGCATATGGCGGTCGTTGAGCACATAATTTGTGCGTTTATATTAGGCATTACCCGGATGACCGGTATGCTTGAGCCTGTGGTTGCGGTGCACAGCCCAAAGGCTATTTTTTCTAGGCTCACACCGGCTGCGGCCGATACGAACAATTTGTTACGTACAAGCTCACCGAGGATCGTGGCAATGTGGCCAAGCAAGTCGGTTACGTCGGCGGGTTTTACGACGATCACTATAACATCGCATGATTCACATACCTCGGATATATCATGCGCACATCTCGCACCGGTAGCTTGCTCGAGTGTCTTGGCCGCATTCTCATATTTATCGTACAGGACGGTGTGCGCAGCGGACAAAACCCCTCCGTTTATGCTGCCCGTTACAATAGCCGACCCCAATTTTCCACAGCCTATAAAGCCGAATTTATTCATAATATCCTCCAATTGTCTCCATATGACTCATTTATATCGGACACTACTATAGCCGTCGCATTACTGAGTGTCAACATAGTCTTTGAATCATAACTGGTAGTATTTATGCAATAAATTCTTGAAATGATTCGGTAAAACATGTATTATACTCTGCATAATACTGAAGATGGTACAAGCGAAGGGAGAAACCAATGTTTTCAAGAGACTTGGGCATAGATTTAGGTACAGCGAATACGCTGGTTTTTATAAAAGGTAAGGGAATAGTCGTAAACGAGCCATCCGTAGTCGCGGTCAATACCTCCTCGAACGAGGTGCTGTCCGTGGGTGACGAAGCCAAGCAGATGATCGGGCGTACGCCGGGCACAATAGTAGCTATACGTCCGATGAAAAACGGCGTAATAGCGGACTTTGAGACGACCCAAGCAATGTTGAGATATTTCATAGAAAAGGCTATGCGCAGGAACTTCTTTTCCTCGAAACCGCGTGTGGTTGTGTGCGTGCCGTCCGGTGTCACAGAGGTTGAAAAGCGTGCGGTCGTGGAGGCGACGATCTCCGCTGGTGCAAGGGAACGTGATGCGTTTCTGATAGAGGAGCCGATGGCTGCCGCGATAGGCTCCGGTATGCCCATAGAATCACCGCTCGGCAGTATGATAGTCGACATCGGCGGCGGTACGAGTGAGGTCGCGGTTATTTCCCTGGGCGGCATTGTTACGAGTAAGTCGCTACGTGTAGCGGGTGATTCGCTCGACGAGCATATCGTGAACTACATCAAGAAGGAGTTCAACCTCGCGATAGGCGAGCGCACAGCCGAGGATATAAAGATTTCTATAGGATGTGTATATAACCCAGATCCAAACCTCGTCAAGGAGATACGCGGCAGAGACCTCGTCTCGGGCCTGCCAAAGACTGTAGAGATAAACGCCGTGCAGATACGCGATGCTATCGCTGAGCCGGTCTCCGCGATCGTTGACAGCATCAAGTTCACCTTGGAAAAGACACCGCCGGAGTTGGCCGCCGATATCATGGAGTCGGGCATCATGCTCACGGGCGGCGGAGCACTGCTGTACGGATGGGACGAGCTGATCATGCATGAGACGGGTATGCCGACTGTTGTCGCACCCGAACCGTTAAACAGCGTCGCGCTCGGTACAGGTCTTGTGCTCGAGCATATCAATACACTAAAGAAGGTCTTGATTTCACCGCGTCAGCTGAGGATGTAGGGAATGGAGTTCAAAAGGAAACGCATCGTGGTGACTGTTGTGGCGATATTGTGTTTGGCTACGATGTTTATCACGGCAAATATGAAAACGGACAATAATTTCCTGTCAGATGCGCTTGGTGTTGTGATAACACCGATACAGAATGTGACCTCAAAGATCATAAACTTCTTTGAGGACAGGATTAATTTCCTACTGTCAATGAACAACATCCACAAGGAAAACCAACGGTTGCAAACGGAAATAGCGCAGCTTGCAGCTGAAAACAAGCGATTGCAACAAAACGGTGAGGAAAACAAACGGCTCTCCGAGCTGTTTGAGATAGATCAGAAATACGGCGAATACCCAAAGGTCGGCGCGGAGATTATCAGCCGTGACCCTAACGACTGGTTCGACGCGTACACGATCAATAAGGGTACAAAGCATGGCCTCGAGGCAAATATGCCCGTGCTGGGGCCCGGTGGGGTATTGGGTATGATTACCGAATGCCACTACAACTATTCGGTGGTCGTAACGCTCATAGACGACAGATCCTCGATATCGGCGCGCTGTCTGCGTACCGAGGCTACGGGCTACGTGAAGGGTGACAGCCTGCTCATGAAGGACGGGCTCTGTCGGATGGACTATATTGACATCGACGCGCAGATCATGCCCGGTGACGAGATAGTCACATCATCGTTTAGCGTATTCTATCCGCCCGGTCTATCGATAGGCCTTGTCAAGGATGTCCGCACGGACCCAAACGGCCTTACGAAATACGCTATCATTTCGCCGACGGTAAAGCTCTCACAGATAGAGACGGTGCTTGTGATCACACAGACCTTTAACCAAAAGGAGCAATAATGTTACGTTTCGCGGTTACTTCGTTTATAGTGCTGTTAAACTTCCTGTTGCAGACGACGCTGTTTAATAACATTGCGTTTCTGGGCATCAGACCGAATACGATGATTATCATTATCGTGAGCTTCGCGATCTTTAGAGGTGATGTCGAGGCTGCTATTTTGGGCTTCTTCTCGGGGCTGCTGCAGGATCTGTATTACAATAGGATGATAGGGCTGTTTGCGGTGCTGGGCATGCTGACCGGCTATATCTGCGGCAAGCCGTTCAAGGATTACTTCAGTGAAAACTACTTCCCGCCGCTTGTAATGGTGGGTGTCATAACACCACTGTAC
>CAYURR010000025.1:0-23262 GCA_964446745.1 uncultured Defluviitaleaceae bacterium
GGGGACACAGGTCAGCCTAAAGCAAGTGGGCTGGGGTTATAAGCAGATAGACGTGCTTTGCATCACGCATTTTCACGCAGACCATATTTCGGGTCTACCGGGGCTGCTGCTTACGATCGGAAACGCAGAGCGCACAGAGCCGCTTACGATCATAGGCCCCAGGGGTGTAGCCGATATAGTGGGGCACCTGCGTGTAATAGCGCCGGAGTTGCCGTATGAGATCCAGTTTATAGAGCTGCCGTTTTCAAGATCACATGATATAAGAGATATCGAGGTATCAGAATTTCTTATACATGCGTTTCCGCTTGATCATAAGTTACCGTGCTTTGGATATCAGATAGAGATCAAACGCGCGGGTAAGTTTTTCATGGAAAAGGCAGAGGCGAACAATGTGCCGATGAAGCTCTGGTCACGTTTGCAAAAGAATGAGGTTATCGAGTATGAGGGCATGACATACACGCCGGACATGGTGCTCGGTCCCGAGAGGAAACCGATCAAGGTTTCATATTGCACGGACACGCGGCCTGTCGCGGGCTTAAGTGATTTTGTAAGAGACAGTGATCTGTTTATATGCGAGGGGATCTATGGGGAGGACGACAAACGCCAAAAGGCCGCCGAATACCGTCACATGATATATTCGGAGGCGGCCACGATTGCGCGTGACGCACAGGTTAAAAAGCTTTGGCTCACGCATTTCTCGCCGAGCATGACGCATCCGCAGGAGCACTTGCATATAGCAAGGGATATATTTGCGGAGACGACGGTAGGGTTTGACAGGATAAAGATGAATATAGCGTTTGAGGATGGATGATATGACAGATTATGAACTGGCTCGTCTCTGTGCGGAGGGCAAAACCCAGTATTTCGAGGAGCTCGTTGAGCGATACAAGAACCTCGTGTACTCGGTTCTACTGCGCATGGTTAAGGATAGGGAGGAGGTCAATGACCTCGCCCAGGATGTGTTTATAAAGCTGTATAGAAATATAGACAAGTACGATCCGCAGTTTAGGTTCAGCACATGGGTCATACGCATATGCACAAACCATGTGATCGACTGCAGGCGAAAGAAGCATTTGGAATGCCTGCCGATAGAGGATTTTCATATGGAGCCCGATCAAAGCGATACGCCCGAGGAGATCGCGCTGGACGGAGAGAGAAAGGCAATAATAAAAGAGACACTCGACGATTTGCCGGAAATGTACAGGTTGCCTGTGGTGCTGTATCACCAGAACGGCCTGTCATACCAAGAGATCTCCGAGCGCATCAACGAACCTATGTCCAAGGTCAAGAACAGGATATTCAGGGCACGTAAGATGCTAAAGGAAAAACTCATGAGTCGGCATGTATTCGAGTCATAATCGGGAGGTAGTTATGAATTGTAAAAAAGCACAAGATATATTGATGAAGTTTCAGGACGGTATGACCCGCGCGGAGGATGAAAAGCATCTCGCGAGGCATTTGGATGGCTGTGAGGATTGCAAATATATGTACAGCCTATTCCGTAGCATACCGGAAGTAGCATCATATGATGGGCTTGCTGCAGAGGTGGATTTGCCAGAGGGCTTTGCGGTACCGGCCGATTTCACGCTAAGTGTTATGAACGCCGTCAGGGCCTTGCCACAGGGTAGCCCCGTGAGTGTCATGGCGATAAACTATGCGCTGTTAGGTCTTGCATGTGTAACGATCGCTTTATTATTTGCACTCACGGACGGTGCATTGGTTGATTACGCTACTGGTTTTGCCGGTCAAATGCAGCATTTCTTTAGGGACTCCGGCAACTTCATGTCCGCATATAGGTATTTGTTCCTCGCGTTCTTCTGCGTATTGGCGGTCACACAGCTCGCCGTTTATAGATATGACAAGGTAAACGCGGATGTTCGGTAAGAAATCAAGTAATGTAACGATGTTCGCGGTTATTTTAATCGGGATTGCAATAGTGGTGGTATCAAAGACGGGTAATCTGGAGACTGTTACAAAGTTTTTGGGCAACACGCAAGTGCAGGCAACACCAAAGCCTGACACGCTTGCAGAAATAGACCTAGTAAACAGCTACCCGGATAACCCGTTAAAAGTAATGGGCATCAACAATACGATCATGCTGTATATCTACAGCGGCGGAGCGACCGATGAGGATATACAGCGGGCGATAACGTTGCAGCGTATGCTGTTTGCGGACGAGCTGTTGGCAATGAACGATCAGGATTCCCAGTTGATACTGACAAAAAATCAGTTGAACGATATGGAAAAACGCGGATCGAAGCTTTTGGAGATAGGATTAAAACCGCCTGAATTTGATGATGAGGATCCGGATATGTGTACGGTGCGCATATCGCAGTACATGGCTGGCAATGTCCAAAGCGATGTGGACTACACATTGGTTAAACGGGATGACAAATGGCGGATATTTAGATGGGATCAAGTGAACAGTGACGGAGAAGGGGACGGCGAATGAATGCGGGTACGGACGATAGGTATATACTCGGCATAGAGACGTCCTGTGACGAGACAGCCGCGTCTGTGGTATTGAACGGGCGCACGGTGCTGTCAAATGTCATAGCGTCACAGGTCGAGTATCACACGAAATACGGCGGTGTGGTGCCGGAGATCGCCTCACGCAAGCATATTGAAAACATAGGATATGTCGTGCAGGAGGCACTCGATACGGCGAAGCAAAAAACCGGTGTGGGGATAGATAGGATAGACGCGGTGGCCGTTACGAACGGGCCGGGTCTTATAGGTGCATTATTGGTGGGGCTTTCGTATGCCAAGGCGTTGAGCTATGGTATTGGGAAGCCCCTTATTGGCGTTAATCACATATACGCACATATCTGCGCAAACTACCTCGGCCAAAGGGCCGTGCAGCCGCCGTTTATGTGCCTCGTGGTCTCGGGAGGACACACGAGCCTGTTATATGTGCATGATTATCTGACGTTTGAGATATTGGGCGGTACATATGACGATGCGGCCGGTGAGGCCTATGACAAGATCGCCCGAGCTATAGGACTGCCGTATCCGGGTGGTCCGAATATCGACAGGCTCTCAAAGGAAGGGAACCCGCACGCGTATGTGTTTCCGCGCGCGTCGGTCGGTGAATATGATTTTTCATTCAGCGGGGTAAAGACCTCAGTGCTTGATACATTAAACAAACTGCGCATGAAGGATGAACCGATACCTGTTGTTGACATAGCCGCGTCGTTTCAACATGCTGTTGTAGATGTGCTCACGGAAAAGGCAATACAGGCATGCAAAAACAAAGGTGTGACGACACTCGCACTCGCAGGCGGCGTGGCTGCTAATTCGGGACTGCGCTCGCAAATGGAAAGGCTATGCGACAAAAACGGCATAGACTTCCATGTTCCTGAGTTAGTGTTCTGCACGGATAATGCGGCGATGGTTGCGTCATGCGGATACTTTAAGCTCTGTGCGGGCGAAACGGATGGGTTAAACCTAAACGCCTATCCCACCATCCACCCCGATCACCTGTCCCGTTATATAGGATGAGGCATCCGACGCGAGGAAAAAAGCCACGTCTGCAATCTCGGATGTATTAGCGAAACGCATCAGCGGGATGTTTTGTGTGAATGCATAACGCTCGTCGGGGGTTAGGCGGCTGTTCATATCCGTGTTTACCGCTCCGCAGGCGATCGCGTTCACTCGTATGCCCGTAGGCCCCAGCTCCTGTGCCATGCTCTTTGTAAACCCGTTTACACCGGCCTTGGTAGCCGCATAAACAGCCTCGCACGATGCACCCGCGTTGCCCCAGATGGATGAGATATTGATGATGCTGCCGCTGCGATTGCTTAGCATGTCGGGCAGAACCGCGTGTGTGCAATTCATCATAGACAGCAGATTGGTTCGTATACAATGCTCCCATTCGATCGGGTTGCTGTCCTGAAATAGGCCGAAATACTCGATACCCGCGTTGTTTATCAAGATGTCGATACCACTGTATATGCTCTTGATCTGATCGAGCATGGCGGTGACCTCGCTGTAGTCCGACACATCGGCCTGTATCGCGTGTGCACTGATCCCATCCGCACGCAGCGTAGCGACGGTCTCGTTGAGGCTGTTTATGCTGCGTATGCAGTTGAATACCACATTATATTCGGCGTTCTCACGGGACGCGGCACAAAATCTAAGCGCACAGGCCAAACCGATACCGCGAGACGAACCCGTTACTAAAACTGTTTTTGGCATAGGGGAGTTCCTTTCTGTGTATAGATTAAGATCCGTGCAAATCCGTTTAGATCCGTGTGAATCCGTGGTGATCAGTAAATATTAAGGAGGATAACGTGTACTATCAACGACTTAACCTTGAAGAATTGAACCCGAACCTGGATTTTGGCGGTGAAAAGACGCCGGTGGATGTCTATATGCTGTCCGTTTCCCAGGAAATAGATGCGGATAAGCGCTTTCCGTGCGTAGTGCTCTGTCCGGGCGGCGGTTATGGCTTTACATCGGATCGCGAGGCTGAGCCTGTAGCGATGCGTTTTTTGGCACAGGGCATCAATGTTGCCATCTTGCGTTACAAGGTCGCGCCGTACCGTTTCCCGACTCAGCTATTGCAGGTGCTCGGTACGGTATCTGCGATACGCGATCGCGCCGACGAGTGGGCGATCGATACGGATAAGATATTTGTGATGGGCTTTTCAGCCGGTGGGCATTTGGCCGGTAGTGCGGGCGTGTTCTGGAACAACGATGAATACGCACATCGTATCGGTACAGGCGTACAAAACCTTAAGCCGAACGGTATGATACTTTGTTATCCGGTTTTGAGCGGTGTTGATGCTCCGCATATCGGTAGCTTTAACAACCTTCTAGGCGAAGACAGAACCCAAGCCGATCTCGAACGTATGTCGATCGAACGTCAAGTCAGCGTTGATACGCCACCTGCGTTTTTATGGCATACATATGAGGATACAGCCGTGCCTGTCGAGAATTCATTAAACATGGCACTGGCTATGAAGAAGCAGGCTATTTCGTTTGAACTACATATATATCCGGAGGGTGGGCATGGACTGTCGCTCTGCGATGATACAACTGCGCAGGCTGACAATGCCGATTTGATAAAGCAATACGCGGCGGGCTGGATTGATCACGCCATAAAATGGTTGCGTAGCATTTAAAAACAAGGTATAGCCTCAATAGCATTGACAGATAATAGATCCATGTTGCTTAGATTTATTATATTTGGAAGTCTCGGATGCCTGATGGAGGTATTTTGGACGGGGATGCATTCCCTTATTAAAAAGGACTACACCCTTTCGGCCAATACCTCCATCTGGATGTTTTTTATATATGGCTTGGCAGTTTTTCTGGAGCCCATATGCGATATGCTCATGAAATACCCGGTTTACCTGAGGGGAGGCGTGTACGTCGTCTGTATCTTTAGTATCGAATACCTGACCGGGAGCTTTTTAAAGAGCGCGAAGCTATGCCCATGGGACTATAGCCATTCGAAATACAATGTGGCGGGGATTATAAGGCTCGACTACGCGCCCGCATGGTTCGTGGCGGGTCTGCTGTTTGAGCGTATACATTTATTGCTGGTATAACCGAATGCTATCAAGCTTCAGCCTCGGTTTTCCAGTAGTTCCTGCCGTAACGATGGCTCAGCTCGTCCCATTCATCCCTAAACTCGGCCATGCCATCTGACAGCTCCGCAAATATCTCGATTATCCGTGCCCGTAGTGTATCGTCGCTGCGGGCCATTTTATCGTTAAAGATATCGTATAGCTCATCCGGGTCATACATCAGATCAAACAGTTGAATGTGCTCGATGTGATTACTGTAGCATATGAGCTTGTAGCGATCATTCTTTATACTGCGTATGAGATCGTTGTATGCGAAATATAATCGCTCGCGCGTGACGAAACTTTCGTCGTGAAACATACGAGCAAAGCTCTTGCCGTCGACCGATGGTGGTATATCGAGGCCAGTCAACTCGCAGAGGGTAGGGAACAGGTCAAACAGGTATACATATCGGCTGTCCTGTTTGTTTGCGGGGATACTCGGGCCAGCGATAATCAGTGGTACGCGTATGCTATGTTCGTAGTGGTTCTGCTTCCCCATCAGGCCGTGACTGCCTACGGCCAATCCGTTATCACCCGCGAGTATGATGATCGTGTCATCTAAAAGCCCCTTTGCCTCGAGTGCGTCGATGACCTTGCCGATCTCGTGGTCGAGGTGAGTAATCATTGCATAGTATTCGCTCAAATGTGTACGCAATTCATGATCAGTACGCGGATAGGAGGCCAGCAGCTCGTCCCTGATATCCGACACACCGAAGTCGAAGTCATGCTCGTTTTTAACATTTAGCGGTAGCTTGATATCCTCGGCCGGGTACATCTGCTTAAAGCGCTCGGGCATCGTACGTGGGTCGTGTGGTGCGAGGAACGCCGTGTACATAAAAAACGGTTCGCTGCGATCGTAGTTATTTATGAAATCGACAGCTGAAGCCGACAGCAGCTCCGATGAATGTACGCCAAAGGCGACATTGTCCGCGCGCATCTGTGTGACCTCGTTACTGCTGTAGAAATCTACCGTGAAGTTGATTACATTATCGTATTCACCGGTGGGGTCGTAGCGGTTGGTCGGTACGTTCCAGTGATCCCACATCCCGCCAAAAAAGATGTTTTCGCCACTGTCGAAGCTGCGGTTGAACGCGGGCGGGCCATTGTGCCATTTGCCCATGCCGTGGGTGTAGTAACCGTTTTGCCTTAGGTGCTCACCGAGGGTAGTGTGATCGGGCGGGATGTCCTGACCCTCGCCCTGCAGATGAAACAGGCTGCGACCCGTATGTAGCATCGCGCGGCTCGGCATGCAGATTGCGCCGGATGTGCCGCTCGGTATATGCGCATGGGTAAAAGCGGTTCCCATACGCACGAGCCTGTCCATGTTCGGTGTATGGATGTCAGGGTTGCCGAGTGCGTGTATCGTGTTATAGCGTTGATCATCCGTAAACAGCAGGACAATATTCGGTTTGTGTGTGTTTTTCATGTTCTCCTCCTGTGTTGTTGCTTATACCTCAAGTGTATGATACACTTTGCTCAGACAAATTCCAAGTCTTTTAACACTCAATTAAGGAGGAAGTAAAATGAAAGTAATAGGCGAAGCCCTGCCCAACATGCCTTGGGAGGAAATGCCGGAAAAGCTCAAGAGCTCAGATGTACCATTTTGGAGATACAGCGGGAACCCGATCATCAAGCGCGACCAGATACCGACATCAAACTCGATCTTCAACAGCGCGGTAGTACCGTTTGAGGGAAAGTATGCGGGTGTATTCCGCTGTGACAGCAAGGCTCTGTCGATGAATATCTTCGCTGGCTTTTCAGACGATGCTATCAACTGGAACATCAATCATGAGCCGATCACATTTGTGGGTGCTGATCCCGAGGTTCTCAATTACGAATATCGTTACGACCCTCGTGTATGCTTCATTGAGGACCGTTACTACATAACCTGGTGCAACGGCTACCATGGCCCGACAATCGGCGTAGCATATACCTACGATTTCAAGACTTTCACACAGCTCGAGAATGCGTTCCTGCCATTTAACAGAAACGGTGTAATGTTCCCGAGAAAGATCGACGGCAAGTTCTGTATGTTAAGCCGCCCGAGCGATAACGGCCATACACCGTTCGGCGACATCTTCGTGAGCTTTAGCCCGGATATGGAGCACTGGGGCAAGCACCGTCATGTATTTAGCACCGTCAGGAGCAACGATAGTGCATGGCAGTCCACAAAGGTTGGCGCAGGTCCGATCCCGATTGAGACAGACGAGGGATGGTTGCTGCTGTATCACGGCGTGTTGACCTCTTGCAACGGATATGTCTATCGTATCGGTGCGGCCATACTGGATCTCGAGGAGCCATGGAAGGTCAAATACCGCAGCGCGTTCTACCTGATGGGACCCGAGGAGTCATATGAGCTCACAGGCGACGTGCCAAACGTCACATTCCCATGTGCGGCACTCTGCGACGCACCGTCAGGCCGTATCGCCATGTATTATGGTTGCGCAGATACTGTCACAGGCATAGCTTTCTCAACCGTTGACAGAATAGTTGATTATGTAAAGAAGCACGCACTGTAAACAAAAAAAGGATTTGCACGGATTTTAAACAAATGTTTATAAATCTGTGCAAATCCTTTTTTATCCGTGTAGGTCCATGGTATGGTTTTGATTTTTACTTTTTTGTTCCGACCTCTACAACCTGTGGTACGGGTTCGGATATAGTCTTTCGGCCGATCTCCTTGCGCGGTTCAGTCTCGAATCCGTTTACACGTATGATCTCGTATGTGACATCACTTTGACCGTCTTTACCGGTTTGTATTACCTTTTGATAGTTCTTGGGCTGGTTGGGATTTGCACGTTGCTGTGTCTGAGCCTTTTCAGGTTCTGTCAGCGTGATCTCCTCGATGGTCTTGACAGAGAGTAGAGGGTTTTGCTTCAGATAGTTGATCCTCTGCCCTACACGTATCGTTGAGGTTGCGGAGAGCCCTTCATTGGCCGCGAGCAGATCGTTAAACGACATACCGAGGGTTTGAGCTATCTTGCTCAGGTTGTCGCCGTCTTTTACGATATATTGATCTACTACCTCAGAATGGGCAGACAGGCGTTCCGTGGCGACCTCGGTTGAATCTATATCTTCCTTCTTTAAGAAGACAGGTTTTTTTTCTACCTTATCTACAAACTCGGCTTTAGTTATGTTTTGGCCCGGTTGCTTAAATGTGTCAAGGATCGCATTTAATATGTTATCCGCCTCGGCTTCGTTCTTTACTGTTGCGATTTCTGTTCCGTTGACGGTAATAGTTGTGGCTTCTACCCTGTACGTAAGGCTCGACGCGACGTCTATTACCACGGCTTCGAATGTACTTATGTTCTTTTTAGCCGCATGTATAGGTTCGATTGTGATTACCTCGTTTACTTCGACGGGTGCGCCCTGTTCAGTTTCGAGAAAGGATTTGGCGTTGTCGAGCAAAAAGGTATCTGTCATATCCTTGGTGAACGGGATATTACCGATGAATTTATCGCCCACCGAGACCTTGAATGCGTTTTTCTGAGTTAGAACCATCATCGATACAATGATCGCTATGATGATCGCAACGGACGCAAGACCCGGCAGTATGATGGGCAAGTATTTTTGCATCATACGCGTACGTCGTACCCGCGATCGTTTGCTGTGTCGGGCGTGCTGAGTTTGCGTTGTAACATGCTGCATGCTGTGTTGGGAACGCGAGCCGTTCGGTACACGGTCAGTAACTTGGGGGATGCGCGTGGTTCCCTGCGGAACGCGCCCTGTATTCTGGGGTATGCGTCCGGTTGTACGTGGCACACGCCCCGTACTCTCAGACGGCAGACGAGGCAAGGTTTGAGTCGGGGAATGCTGTATCGGTATACGCTGCGTCCTTTGAGACACCTGAGGTAGCTTTTGTGTGGCCCCTTTCGGGATGCGTGTAGGTTTCGGCAGCGGTTTGAGCTCTACATGATTGTTTTCTGAGCCATTGTCTTGCCTTGGCATGGGCATCTCCCCCAATATCTACAGTAGGTTATAACAGTACGGTCACCGATTTAGCTACGGTGTTGCTGTTAGGCGAAAATACGATGTATACCTTGTTTCCGGTCTTTATACCGCTCAACTGGATGCGATTACCCGAAGTGGAGCTCAGATATACCGTAGACGCATTTAATGTTACTTCCTTTGAAGCGCCGGAGCCGTCACCCATCGATACCACTATCGCGTTGGACTTGATGCTTGAGACTATACCCGTGATGTTGCTCAGCGGCGCGTCCTGCAGCACCGTAACACTTTCAACCTCATTGCTATCAAGCTTCATGGCTATCTTCATGCCGATGCGCAGTGCGTAGACATCGATCGGGCTGTTTATTACATTGTAGGTCTGTGTGCCGGTTTCTGTCTTTACGACGATATTGTGTGCTTCCTTTTTAATGCTGATATCCTCGATCGTGCCCTCGATATTAGACTTGATGCTCAGCGCGTAGAGATCCTTGATCTTCTCATACTCGGTAACAAAATCAACCGTGTCGCCTACACGCAGACTGCCCCATGAAGCCAAGAGGCCGTTGCGAGTGATGAATGAGTTGTTATTGATGTTATAAATGCTGTTCGCACCGCTTTTGTCTTTAATCACGACGATTTGGGTGATGCCGTCTGATAATACACGTTTGTCGGATATTGTATAACCCTTGAAGCTGCGTGTGCGCTCCTCGATGCGTAACGAAGTACAGTTGTTGCCCGTAACGTGCAGTGTTACTACATCGCCGTTTGCTATATCGCCGAAGGTTACGTTGACGGCACCCTTTACGATATTTGCTGACGCGTCAAACGTATATTTACGCTTTTCCATAATCAGGTTACCGTCGTTTGAAAGCATGCGTACATTCACGGTAATAGAATTGTCCGAATAGGCCTTTGAGTCCACCGTGCCTTCTATAAGACCTAGGCTTGGGGCCTGTGTCGGATCGGGTGTCGGAGCTGTTGTTGCTATCGGTGCGGTCGTAGGGACGGGTGTAGCAGTAGCCACCGGAGCCATTGTCGGCACCGGTGCTGTCGGATCCGGAATAGCGTTTGTACCGCCGGTCTGAAGCGACACTAGCGCGTCGTTTTTAATCACACCCAGTACGTCCATGCCTTCCTTGAGATCCGAGACAGCCTTAGCTGTGTTGTTGATTGTCACGGCGATCTCAGGCGACATCTTAAATATCTTTTTTGTACTGCCCGATATGATCTGAACCGCATTTAATGAAGGGTAGAACTTGTCTATCTTACCGACGACCGTATCTACCTGTGTGTTGGTATTGTTTGGGGGGCTTGTGCTGGTGTTTTGATTTGCATTGTTGCTTGTATTTGCGTTCGCATTTGTATTTGAGCTTGTATTGTTACCGTTTGAAGTGCTCAGAGCGAGCGTACGATCAAGCATGATCGCAAGCGAGGCGCGAACTACCGCGCCGTTCGGTGCAAAATTACCCTTTTCATCGGGGCTTATGACGCCGAGACTTTTCATATAGTAGACATAGGGCTTCGCTGCAGCCGATATGCTTGCGTCATCGTTAAAGTCGCTCTTGTATTTTAACGTGAGTGCATCATTCTGCTTATTGATTAAGCGCGTGAGGAATATACAGGCCTCTTGGCGAGAGAGTGCGCGCATGCGTTGCTCGCCGCTCGTGTCTTTTATTACAAACTGACTCAGATCGGACTCGGTCAATATCCCTTTTTCAAGCAAGAAGCTGACTTCTTTATCCGTAGTGGATATCCATTTGGTGAAGGCCTTTGCGTAGTTTGCTAGCATAGGCTTAAACTTGTTATAAGCTGCATCGAAAAAGATGCGCTCCTCGGCTGTCTGGTTCGTATACTTGTAACCCGCGGCGATGGCGAGCGTCTTTGCGGTGTCAAACTTGTTGATCATATCATTGGGCTTGAAGTTGCCCGAGGTATCACCGACCATGAGCCCCTTATCTGAAACGGCCATAACTGATGTATAAGCCCAGTGCCCTGACGGGACGTCCTTATAAGCGGTGGCCGAAAACGCCGGCGACACGGCGGACAGCAACAGTGATGCCGTCATGATCGCGGTGGCGCAGACCCTTTTTAGCGGACAAAACATATAATAACCTCCGTTTGTTATGTAATTTATAGCGTCATATAGTAAGAATAAATCCAGTCACTTTTCAGCATTGTAAGACAAGTCTACAATTTATGCAATAGGATTAACATAAATGTCATATTTTTACAGGAAAAATCTCCCTGATTTTCGGGAATCTGTCGCCAATAGAGTGCGCGGCGTTTTCAGCGTGCTTTCGACTTTCGAAATATCCAAATACAGACGGCCCGCTACCGCTCATCAAAACCCCCATAGCACCGGCATCCCTCATTGCGTTTTTAATATCGCTGATGATCGGATGCTTTTTTTCTGTGACGGTTTCGAGAACGTTGCCGAGGTTACTGGCTATCTGCAGTGTGTTGCATTCAGCCAGCGCGGAAAAGAGTTTATTGAAATCCGGATGGGTTTGTACCTCATCAAGCGAGAAATTTGAAAATGCCCATGCGGTCGAGACACTGATAGAGGGCTTTACGATCAAAAGGTCGGCATCAGGATGCTTGGGCAACGGTGAGAGAATATCGCCTATACCCTCAGCGTATTGAGTACCGCCCGCGACGCAGAATGGCACATCCGCCCCGAAGCGTTTACCTATGACAGCCAGAGCCTCCTTATCAAGGCCCAAACCGAACATCCGATTGATCGCAACGAGCGTCTGCGCGCAATCGCTGCTGCCGCCGCCCAGGCCGGCAGCTACCGGGATATTCTTCTCGAGATCAATAGAAAGCCCGTACGGTAAATCGTAGGCGCTTAGCATGTATTCGGCGGCCTTTACGATCAGATTGCGGTTATCGACGGGCAACCATGGCTTGTTGGCTGTCAAAGTGATTTTTCTTTCGGGTATTTTTTTAATGAATATGCGATCGGAGAGTGAGACGCTTTGCATGATCATTTTCATGTCATGGTAGCCGTCCTCTCTCTTGCGTGTGATATCTAGTGCTATGTTTATCTTGGCATATGCCCTTGTCTCTATTCGGTCCATTTAGGCCCTCCTCGGGTGTAATATTCTGTTGAATAAATCTATTGAACATTGACAGTATTCTATATTTCGCTTATTCTTTATGCAATATAAATGTTTTTACGGGAAGGACGCAAACAGTGAAATTTATCGCGGATTTTAAAGAGGATGACCATATCACAGACCATTATTATTGCCGTCAGAAGCAGAGCTTAAAGACACGCGCGGACAAGACATATCTGTCACTGACGCTGCAGGACAAAACAGGGCAAATCGAGGCGAAGGTCTGGGACATGAACAATGATATCGCTTCATTTGATGAGCGTGACTACATAAAGATAGACGGTGTCGTACTCTGCTATCAGAATGCGCTGCAGCTAAAGGTCATGAAGATCAGAAAGAGTCGCGAGGGCGAGTTCGACCCGGTAGACTATATGCCGTCCACGGACAAGGATATCGCTGAACTATATAAGCAGCTGAATCACTATATAAACTCGATAGAAAATAATTATATAAAAACCGTAACACAGAATATCCTAATAAAGAACGAATATATTAATAGAACACTAAAGAGTCACTCGGCCGCGAAGAATTTGCATCATAGTTACCTCGGCGGGCTGTTGGAGCATACGGTGAGTGTAGCGAGCATATGTGATTTCATGAGTACGCATTATAAAAATGTAAAACGTGATCTTTTGATTGCGACGGCCCTGTTGCATGACATCGGCAAGGTGTTCGAGCTCTCTCCATTTCCCGATAATGACTATACGGATGAAGGTCAGCTCGTCGGACATATCGTGATCTGCTCGGAGCTTATCGAGATAGAAGCTCGTAAGATACCAAACTTTCCGGCGCGCCTCAAGAATCTGTTGAAGCACTCGATACTCGCGCACCATGGCGAATACGAATACGCATCACCCAAAAGACCCAAGACTATAGAGGCATATATCCTCCACTGCGCCGACAACATGGACGCAAAGATTAAGTTCTTTGAGGAGACTGTCGTATCGACTACCTCACAGACCAACTGGATAGGATATAACAAGCTACTCGCACGCAATATTACTAAATCGGATTGGTAAGACTGGATTGGTGAAAATGAAATTCAACGTATCCGCACGCGAAATCAATTCATTTGTCTTTTGCCCGTATCAATGGTATTACGAACGTGTATATGGCAAAGCGCGCATAAGCGAGATGCGCAGGGAGCTTTTGGGAAACACGGGACGCATAGACCCCACCAAGAGCGCGTTTGCGAGAGGCAATGAGTACCACGAGAAATTTCTGCCGAGGATGCGTATGCGCTTTGCTCTGATTGCGATATTGATATCCGCTCTGATACTTGGGGCTTTGTGGGTGGTTTTGTATATGCGGGGGGCGGGCATATGGTAGACATCGAACAAATAAAAGAAACGGTACCGTCACCGGACTATATCAGCTCATTGATTACTAAATGGGTGTTTTACGGTTTCGTTGCGGTATTGATAATCATAGGGTTGTATTTGTGTGTGTTTTTGTTCAGACAGTTCTTTTCGGATATACGAAAGGTACGCTTCGGTCCTAAGGTCTTCGGCTATAGGCTCATATACAGCGATCAAAAGACCGATAGAGAAGAAGAGGGCGTAATATACAGTGAGATATTGACCTCCGAATGTTACGGACTGTCGGGCAAGCCGGATTTTATATTTGCGCGTAAGGGCGTGCCTATGCCTGTCGAACTAAAGAGCGGCAGCATCGGAGAGCGTGGTATACCGCACGAAAACGACCTGATGCAACTTGCAACCTATTTCCTGATTGTAGAGGAGACCTGCGAGGTGCGCCCGATAAAGGGACAGCTCGTTTATAAGGATTACACATTTATTATTAAAAATACAGCAAGGCTGCGCGAAAAGGTCATAGAGACCGTAGCGAATATGCGGCGAATGATGGATACGGGTATGGCTGATTGCGAGCCTAATTTTGCAAAATGCCGCTACTGTGCTTGCAGGGGCACGGTTTGTGAGCATTCGGCTTAGAACCTTGCACAACATTGAATGGAGCGGATTTACACGGATAAGTTAAATAAGAATGATATATATGAACTCACCATTACAGACGTGAGCTCTGAAGGCTTCGGCGTTGCCCATATAGATGGCATTGCCGTTTTTGTCGCGCAAGCACTCACGGGCGATACGGTAAAAGCATTGATCCTTTCCGTAAAAAGTCGCTATGCTTACGCAAAGATAATAGAAATCATACAGCCGTCGCATATGCGTATAGAACCCGTTTGTGGTAATCTTCGCTGCGGCGGCTGTTCGTTTTTACATTGCGAGTACTCGCATCAGCTCACAATAAAGCGAAAGTTTGTTACCGACGCACTCGCACGTATCGGACATTTTGATCTCGGGGAAAACAGCGAAATAGAAATCGGTGAGACCATAGGCATCGAGAACCCGTTTGCATGCCGAAACAAGGCCTCCTTCCCGGTTAGCCCGGAAGGGGTCGGCTTTTATGCGTACAACAGCCACAGGATCATAAATTGCGAGCAATGTGTGGTGTTGCCGCCTATACACGAGCGTATATTAAAAATCGTGAGGGAGTTTATAAAAAGCGGGGCACTCTCGCCATATCATGAGGAAAGCGGTAAGGGTGTGCTCAAGCATATCGTTATGCGCTTCGCATCATCGGGAAATCAGGTATTGGTTTGCCTCGTGGTCACCAAACCCGATATCGGAGCAGGTCTTAAGAGAAATCTTGTGAAAAAGCTATCTGCGGTGCAGGGTGTAAAGTCTGTGCTGTTGAATATAAATCCGAAGCCTACTAACGTAATATTGGGTGATCGGTCGGAGCTGCTGTTTGGCGACGGCTACTTGACCGAATACATCGGCACATATGCATTTCGTATTTCTCATGCGTCATTCTTTCAGGTGAATACCGAGCAAGCGCGTGTGCTGTATGACACTGTGCTGCGCTTTGCGGATTTTTTGGGTAATGAAAGGGTCGTGGATGCGTACTGCGGCGCTGGGACGATAGCCGTGTATATAGCAAGGCATGTCGCGCATGTAAAGGGCATAGAGATATCCGAGGGTGCTATAAAGGATGCAGAGCATAATAGCCGCCTGAACAATATCGGAAATGTGGAATATGTACATGGCCGCACAGAGGATGTGTTGCCGGAGTGTCTTGAAGGAACAGACGCACTGATACTCGATCCGCCGCGCAAGGGATGCGACCCGCGTGTGATAGAGGCTATCTTGAATACAAAGCCTCAAAAGCTCATATATGTCTCGTGCAACCCAGCAACTCTAGCAAGGGACGCAAGGCTGCTCGCGGACGGCGGGTACAAGCTCAGACGTGCCCAGCCTGTGGACATGTTTCCGCATACGAGCAGCATAGAGACGGTAGCGCTGTTGACCTTGGGATAATCCAGTTACACGAAAATTACAACGTGAGGATGAGACGATGCTGCATCTGTTTATCATTAACCCCGTAGCGGGCGGCTCAAACAAATCCGATGCGATACGCAAACAGATCACTGAGGTGTTTGCACGCAAAGATCCGGAGCAGGATATCGCGGTTATCATAGAAACCAACAGGCGCGGGCACGCGACGAGTATCGTGCGCGCGTATGATAAAGGTAAGTCGATGCGCGTGTATGCGTGCGGAGGCGATGGCACGTTGAATGAGATCATAAACGCGGCTGTAAACCGCAAGCATATCGAGGTCGCACATTATCCGTCGGGTTCGGGCAACGATTTTATCAAGTGCTTCGATGATCTAGATTTCTTCTGGGATATCGAGGCACAGACAAACGGTAAATCGACCGAGGTAGATGTAATACGATGCAACGGACGCATAGCGCTGAACACAATATGCACGGGCTTCGACGCAAATATTGCTCGGGACATGGGGTATTTCAGGCGAAAAAAATTCCTCACTGGTAAGACTGCATATTACGCTTCGATTATGTTAAATTTCTTCGGTAAAATAGGCACGCCTCATCATATAAACGCGGACGGCGAGATATATGAGGACTTACATACAATGATAGCTCTAATGAACGGCAAGTATTATGGCGGGGGCTTTTGTCCGGTGCCGGATGCGAAGCAAGACGACGGGCTGCTCGAATGCGTGATGGTCAAAAAGGTCAGCCATATGGAGGTCGTTAAACTGATCGATCACTATAAGCACGGCAGACTCGATATGGCTGGGGAGAAGATCAAGCATATCAAGGCCAAGCGAATCGAGATCACTTCACCTATAGACATAGCCATATGTCATGACGGCGAGGTATCGTACGGAAGGACGATAGAGGCAGAGGTCGTGCCGAGAGCGGTGCGGTTCATATATGGGAAATAACTTTGAGGGGGACAAATCGATGGATTTGAAGAGGCTTGAGGTATTAAAGAATCAAGCAAAAGCTAAACATGCGAAACGTATCGTAACTCAGCTTGAATACGCAGTCGCGTTGAATGATGCGAAGGGTGGCTTCGATAGCGTTATAACGCAAGCTCTGGATATGCTCTACGCAGACTATGAGGCCGACGGTCTGATAACAAAGGACGCTGCAACGAAGGCGGAGCAAGCGCTGAATGTGATGAGCGATGCCGCAAAGGCTATCAAGATAATGTTCGCCGCACATGCGCATATCGATATGAACTGGATGTGGGGTTATGCGGAGACCGTAGCAATTACGCTCGACACATTCAGGACTATGCTGACGCTCATGGACGAATATCCGGAATATATCTTTTCCCAGTCGCAGGCATCTGTATATCGCATCGTAGAGGAATATGACCCTGCAATGCTCGAGCAGATCAAGCGTCGTGTTGCCGAGGGACGTTGGGAGGTAACTGCTACGACATGGGTTGAGGCAGACAAGAACATGCCGTCTGCCGAGAGCATGGCGCGACATCAGCTGTATACGAGACAGTATCTGTCTACGTTACTGGATCTACCGGAGGATGACTTTACATTAGACTTCGAACCCGATACATTCGGTCACGCAGCGACTGTTCCCGAGGTGCTCAACAATGCGGGTGTTAAATATTATTACCATTGCAGAGGCGATCTGGGTCCAAATATCTACAACTGGGAGGCTCCCTCGGGTGCACGGGTGCTCGTTTACAGGGAACCCGACTGGTACAACAGCCGTATAGATGCCGCCAGCATAGTAAAATCCCCGTCGATATGCAAGCATATGGGCTTTGATACGATGCTGTCGGTATATGGTGTCGGTGATCACGGTGGCGGCCCCACAAGGCAGGATATTGAGAGCATATTAGAAATGAGTACATGGCCTGTGTTCCCGACGCTGTGCTTTGCACGCATCAAGGACTATTTCAAACTGCTGGAGCAGAACAAGGAAAAATTCCCGGTAATAAATCGTGAGCAGAACTTTATATTCTCGGGTTGCTACACGACTCAGACACGCATAAAGGCTGCTAACAAAATCGGCGAGGCAAGGCTCTATGACAGTGAGGCATTGGCCGTGATGGCGGGTATGTTAAGGAACACGACCGATTTACATAAAAAATACCACGGCGCTAAATACGCCGAGGCTTGGGAGCGTTTACTGTTTAGCCAGTTCCACGATATACTGACGGGGTCCGGGGTCACACGCACGCGCGAATATGCAATGGGCGAGTCAGAAAAAACCATGGCATTTGCAAATACACAGGCTTCATTATCTATGAGAGCGATAGCATCACGCGGCTCGTCGGCAGTCACATCATCCGACACAGCATTTGGTTCAGGCGTGGGTTATGGCATAGAGGATTTCACGATGCCGCAAACCGAGCGCGGCCACGGCAGCGAGCGCGTGTATAACATATTTAACACAACACCTACAGAGCGCACAGAGGTTGCAGAGATCACGATATGGGACTGGCCCGGCGAATACAACCGTCTGGTGATAAAGGATGCGAAAGGAAACATACTGACGCATCAGCTTTTCGACACGAAGCCAAAGCATTATTGGGGTCATAAATATATGCGCGTATGGGTATATCTTGAGGTACCCGCAATGGGCATGGCTACCGTTACGGTCTCGGATGGTGAACCTAAACCTTATGAATATAAAGCAATCAATGACTGGCGTGTGGAACGTGCACCGGAATATGTGCTCGAAAACGAACATGTCAAGGTTTGTTTTGATCGTGGCGATGCGACCATCACGTCGTTTATAGATAAACACAGCGGAGCTGAGCTCATAGATACGAGCAAAAAGGCCGGTGTATTTGAGCTTGTGCACGAAGACGATATTATGGGAATGACGGCCTGGATAGTAGGACGTCATATGAGCAAAACCCAGATCACGGAGGATGTGCGCATCACATCATATACGGGTGAAGATATGGCAGACGTTAACGATCTCGTCAGACAGAGCCTGAGCTTTATAGCTTCGTTTGGGGATTCGCAGCTTTCGGTGACAATTTCGTTAGATAAGGACAGCAGATACCTAAACTACGACATCGAATGCGACTGGCAGCAGCGACCGGTTAAGGGTAAGTATATACCGCAGCTGTTCTTTTCAGCACCGCTCGGATACAAGGCAGAGCATGCACTCTGTGACATCCCGGCCGGTACGATTTTACGTAAGGCATCGGCGATGGACGTACCGTGCCAGAGCTTTATGGCAGCGGTAGCCGAGCAAAAGAGCTCGCTTGCGATCATCGCACGTACAAAATACGGTTTCCGTTTCTGCGAGGACAATAAGGGCGACACCTCATTAGGTATAGATTTAATACGCTCCAGCTACGATCCCGATCCATATCCGGAGCTGGGTATGCATCGTATGCAGATCCGCATCGGGTGTGTAAACTTGGATGGATACACGCAGATATCGGACGATGCATTTGCATTTTTACATCCGTTGCATGCGATTTCATCGGGCAGCGCGTCACCTGAATGTGTAAGCGGTGGAGCAGATGTTTCTGCTATCAGTGTTAAGGGCGCAAGGGTTTCCGCTGTTAAATATGCGGAAGACGGCGAGGCTGTTGTCATTCGCCTATACGAAAACGAGGGCAAGGATGCGGAAGTTGTGATCAATAGCTGCGTTGCGATAAAGGATGCGTATTATTGCGATATACATGAAAAGAAGATCGCGGGCGCGGATGTTATTGAGATAAATGATAATGGACTGAGATTAAGAATCAAGCATAACAGTTTGGTGAGCATAGGGATAGAGCTAAAGTAACAAGCATACCGGCCAGAATACAGGCATACAATCACACATTCTTATTAGAGTTCATATTATGTATAAAAACTTTAAGGAGATTATTGTATGCCCTGCAATTCTTATCTTAGTTTTGATATATTTGCTGCCGATGAAGCCTTACCGATCAAAAATGCAACCGTTCGTGTGACTGGGCAGGATGGAAATGTATATATACTCACAACGGATGTATCCGGTAGAACCAGACTTCTATGCATGGATGCACCGCCCAAGGAGGAAAGCCTGGACCCGAATTTCGTAGGCAATCCGTTTAGTACATGTAACGCAACTGTTACCGCCGAGAATTTTACACCTGTTACCATCGAGGGGATACAGATGTTTGAAGGCGTACACTCCATCGAACCTGTGGAAATGGTACCTGCTCTCCAAGGCTTGGTATTTCCCCAGAACAATGAGAGAGTTGCTATTCCGAACATATCAATATTGCAATCACCCGAAAGTGAGCCGGAGTATTTCAACGGCACACCAAGGATACTAAACGAGGTATACATTCCCGAGTTTATAATAGTGCATTTGGGGCGCCCGGATAATGCCAGTGCTAAAAACGTAACAGTCTCATTTCCTAATTACATAAAGAATGTAGCAAGCTCCGAGATATATCCGACGTGGCCGGAAAATTCCTTGAGAGCAAACATCTACGCACAAATATCACTGACGCTTAACCGGATTTTTACCGAATGGTATCCCTCCAGAGGGTATAACTTTGATATTACAAATTCAACAAGCTTTGATCAGGCTTATGTTCACGGTCGCAACATCTTTGAAAACATCTCAATCATTGTTGATGAGATTTTTAATGAGTATATTGTGAAAAAAGGCACTATTAACCCATACTTTGCAGAGTACTGTAATGGTACGACAGCTACTTGTAACGGGATGTCTCAGTGGGGTACGGTATATTTGGCTGAAAATGGTTATTCACCGCTAAGTATACTCAGGTATTATTATGGACTGGATATAGAGCTTACATCTACGGATAAGATACAGGCTGTGCAGGCCTCATATCCGGGTACACCGCTAAGGTTAGGTACCGTCTCCGAGAGTGTACGTATAATCAGTAACCAGCTTAATCGTATAAGGCTAAACTTTCCTGCTATTCCGCTGATCCCGAACGTAAGCACGACTTTCAATTCCACAGTAGAAGCAGCCGTTAGGATGTTCCAGACTATTTTTAACATTACACCGGATGGGATTGTGGGGAAGGCAACCTGGTACAGGATTTCCTATATCTTTGTGGCAGTTACACGCCTGGCCGAACTAAACAGCGAAGGCATACAGGAGGAACTACCGCCGTCAAGGCCGACAGCGGTACTTAAAGAAGGCAGTACAGGCGACATAGTCAAGTTAGCACAATATTTCTTGGCTGTTGTAGCCAAATACAACAGCTTTGTCCGTCCGCTGGCGATCGATGGCAAATTCGGCCCCGGAACAAAGGCCTCAGTTATAGACTTCCAAAAAGCTTACGGCTTGGTGGCAGACGGTATAATTGGGCCAAAAACATGGGACGTTTTGTATGCGCAGTTTATTGGCGTTGTTAACTCCACTGGCCTTGCTATTGGTTATCCCGGTTACTTGATAAAGGAAGGGTCCCGCGGTGACAATGTGTTGATCATGCAGAAATATCTCAATGTAATCGGAACTCACCACCGTACAATTCCCCCAGTGATCGCAGACGGTATCTTCGGGCCACGCACAAAGCAAGCCGTAGTGGCATTCCAAAACATATTTGGACTTACACCCGACGGAATAATCGGTAAAAACACGTGGGACAGAATTGTCACTGTAAGGCTACTCTACTAATCTTATCTTACGGCTACTATAAATGAGCTGATAAAATCAGGTATGGATTTCATCAGCTCTTTTTACATGGGCTAGTCATCAATCCCAATAAAGCATAAATTTCCCCCCTCCTAAATATATATGTATAAACGCATATATTGCAGGAGGTTTTTTTTATTATGAACAATTTCGATCTGTACAGGGACATATCGGAACGGACGGGTGGGGATATTTACATAGGTGTTGTGGGTCCTGTGCGAACGGGCAAGTCCACATTCATCAAGAGGTTTATGGATTTGCTGGTAATCCCCAATATTGAAAACACATACAGTAAGGAACGTGCAAAGGATGAACTGCCGCAGAGCGCAGCGGGTAAGACGATCATGACGACGGAGCCGAAGTTCGTACCGAATGAGGCTGTGGAGGTTATGCTCGATGATGATCTGTCGTTCAAGGTGCGGCTCATTGACTGTGTAGGTTACATGGTGCCGTCAGCGATGGGATATATGGACGGAAACGACCCACGTATGATCTCGACGCCCTGGTCCGAGAACAAGATGCCATTCGTCGAGGCCGCAGAATACGGTACTAAGAAGGTCATAACTGATCATTCTACGATCGGACTTGTGATCACGACAGACGGTAGCATCCTCGATATACCGAGGGAGGATTACATAGAGGCAGAGGCACGGGTTGTAAGAGAACTCAAGGAGATCGACAAGCCGTTTATCATGCTGTTAAACACGGTAAAGCCATACTCGCCCGAGACGGACGCGCTAAAGAATGAGATGATCGCACACTACAACGTGCCGGTCATCCCGGTCAACTGTGCGCAGCTAAAGGCCGAGGACATCAATGCGATCATGGAGCGCATACTCTATGAGTTCCCGGTAAAGCAGCTGCTGATCTATCTGCCGAAGTGGATAGAGACCCTGCCTGTATCGCATTGGCTCAAACGAAATATGATATCGGCTGTAAGGGACGGCATCGATGTGGTGAGCAAACTTCGTGAGGTCAAGGAGAGCGTTTCTCGTATAGAGGACAATGAATATGTCAAAAAAGCGTACATAGATAAGATCATGCTCGGTGAAGGCGCAGCGCGTATCGAGGTTTCTGTAGACGACAACCTGTTCTACAAGATCTTGAGTGAGACAACAGGTATGGAGATAGACAGCGAATTCAGGTTGATCTCGACGATAAAGGTACTCGCGGAGGCCAAGCGAGAGTACGATAAAGTGCGCTATGCGCTTGAGGAGGTGAATAGACGTGGCTACGGTATCGTAACCCCGGCTATGGATGAGATGAAGCTTGAGACACCGATGGTGGTCCGACACGGCTCGAAGTTTGGTGTAAAGATCAAGGCAAGTGCGCCGAGCCTACACCTAATCAGAGCAGATATTGAGACGGAGATCAGTCCGATAGTGGGCTCGCAGGCCCAAAGCGAGGAATTGATCACATACTTAAATGACGAGATGCAAAAGGATCCGTCAAAGGTATGGGAGCTTAACATGTTCGGAAAGTCCATGCACGAGATGGTAAAGGAAGGGCTGCAAAATAAGCTGTTCCGTATGCCCGAGGCCGCGCAAATGAAGCTGCAGGAGACATTGCAGAAGATCATCAACGAGGGCAGCGGGGGATTGATCTGTATAATCCTGTAAGAAAAAAGGGGTAGCTCATTGTGGGCCACCCC
>CAYURR010000026.1:0-23032 GCA_964446745.1 uncultured Defluviitaleaceae bacterium
CAGTTTTCGCAGGTATAGGCGTTCATCCGTTGCCACGAAGCCTTTCCTTCAGTGCTGCCAATTCATCCTGCACATTCGCTGCCTTATCCATGTCATCATACTTAGATGTATCCGGCATATCACTCTGCGGCATATTCAGCTCGGCCTTCGCGTTCGCTTCGTCGAGCATGCGGTTGGCCTTCTCTTCCATACGCTCAAAGCTGCTCGCCGCACCGCTTCCGGGTGTCGAGCCCGCGAGCTTATTCAGTTTCTCCTGCGTGTTAGCAGCCGCTATCTTCGCCTTTATCGCCGCCTTGCGCTCGTTCAGCGTTGTTATCTCCTTCTGGAGCTTGTCGTGCATCTGTCTCATCTTTAGTGCGTTAGATGCGGCCAGCTCGTAGCTCTGCTTCAGGCTCTCAAAACGCTCGGCCTTACGGTTCTTTTCCTGCAAGAACTTCATTGCATCATCGTCATTACCTGCGATCACGGCCTTCTCGGCATAACCTGCGAATTTCTTCATTTCGGCTTCTGTCTCGTCCATCTCGCGCTTTATACGTGTTTCCTCGGCCATTACCGCCGCAGTCTGCGATTTCACCGCGCCGAGATCCTTTTCCAGATCCCTCATGGCCTGATCGATCATCTTGGCCGGGTCCTCCATCTTATCCAACATCGCATTGACATTTGACGACATGATCGCCCCAAAACGCTCTAATATACCCATAGTTTTCTCCCCTTCTACATATTGATGCCTTTGCCTATATAAACTGATGTGTTTTTATCATTATCCATTGAATCATTATATGATATTTCGCATGTCAAGGCAAGTGATCTGGCATAAAGAAGCGGAGCTGTTTAGATTAAACAGCCCCGTGGTTCTTGTACTGCGGTGTCTTGATGTAGCTTTCATAATTAAAGAATGTGTAATTAAACGTATCGGGTATATTCTTTGCCTCTTTAAGCCGATCAACAATTCTTCTGATTTCCTGCTTTGCCTGTTTCTCCACATTGTGCCACGGAAGGTCTTGCACATAGTTTAATATGGGGTTTCGCCCTCTTTTTAACCCTATGTATTCACTAATAGCCCCATAGAACAACGGGTATCCGATGTAATATTCATCCCCTTGCCCCCAGGCTAATATCTTCTTTTCTATCTTCTCTTTAAACGTTTGCAATAGCTTGTCCTCATCAATATGTCTCTCAAACGCCGCTTTGACCTCATCGACATCGTTTCGGTGAATTTCGGATAGTACAATGAATATGTACTCCCTCATGCACTTCCAATGCTCCGAATCACTTTCAATCTTAGCATCCCTTGTAACCGTTTCGCAGTAAATCATAGCCTCTTCGTTTATCACCCCCCTCTGTCTGTCGCCTTTATAACTGTTTTCCGTGAATACCTTAGGATCCATTATTGTACTTACTACACCAGCGCGTAGATGTAAACCTTTTATCAATATAAATGCATCACTGTCCATCTTGTCCATTGCCTTTTTATCATAAAAGTCTGTCACGCTGATTTGTTTATTACCGCTTGCCCCCTTTGAAAAGCATCCGTTTATAGCCCACATCTTGTTCACCCAGCATTCTATGGTATCATAGCTCCATTTGTTTAAGAATTCTATTAATTCATCTTTGTGCGCCAACCATAAAGCTTTGGGACATTTATGCTCGTTTGCAAGATTTTCCCTATCATCGTTTTCAAATACAAACGCGAGACACGTAAACTCATCACCACCATGTCTGTATGGTACCAGCTTAATAGGACTCTCATATTTTGTACCTGAATACCGTTCCTCGTAAATGATATTTTTCCCAAAAGACTGCGTCTGTTGGTGCAGATGATCGGCAAATGCTTTTAATATGCAATCTCCCAACCCATGAGAAAACCTGTCGTTGATAGATTTGAACGCAACCAAGTCGATGAATATACAATATGAAAAGCACTGATAGCATTCCTCGCCATCGTTTACGCGCATTTTACAAATGTTTATATTTTCATTTGTCCTACTTTCAGCGGTGGAAAAGAAGAAATGCTCAAAATTGCTTGAATTTAGGTTTGTGGTAGTGCATTTTGTCAAGCTGGTATTTTTTTTATTCTTTGCATTCGCTATTATTGTTTCACGGTAATTCTGAACACATATATCCAAGTATCTTTTTTTGCGACCCATTCCTCTACCGCCTTTCATTTGTAATGTTCATCAAGCTCAACACATATTTGTGCCACAGGTTTACATGAAATTGAACCTCGGTTTTTATAGAAACCCGCATGTTTAATAGATCCGATGCCGTATACTCAAAGAGCCTGATGGGTTTTTTCAAGATACTGTTTAAATCGAACAGATAACGTGAAAGGCACTGTACGAAACCTATCTGGTTGATAATGTGCTCCCTGCTTGTATATATGAAATCAGCAGAAGAACTAACACATTCATTGATCTGTTTATCCAGCCATAATCGAAATCTATTAATATCTGTTTCATTTTCAATAAATCCATTTTTTATGGTTGGGTTATTCTTCAGATAGAAATAACCAATAACGGCTGTAAGCCTTAGAATATATAAATCATCCTCCTCAGGAATAAATTTACTATTCCAAAAAAAGTTAAATATAATTTGCAAATAGTCTTTTAAATTGTAACCCCCTATAATTATCATCAGTACGTCTGCGTGCGCCTCATGTATAACCTCGGATAAAACAGACGCAACGTTCTTTCCGAATGTGAGCCAGTCCAAAACAATCTCCGCAAACTCACCGGTATCATATACACACTCCGACAATTGCCTACACCATCTATCCGAAAATTCCATCATATTCATGTTAGGATCCACGCCCCCCCCCCCAGGCTTTACAATGCTGGATATAATACCGCTGAGCTTTTTATTTACATCCGAGGCTATTAGTGCGGGGGCGGTGTCACTCTTATTCTCAGCATAGACATAGTAATTTCTTGCTGTATAGATCGTGCAATGTAATAGCAGTAGCTCGTTAAAGCATTTGTTTCGTCGACCTCTGTCATTGTTCAATCTCGCATAATGCCCTATCTCATGCAGTATATACGGCACAAAGTCATAAAGGATAAAACTTGAGGCGCTTGGTATATTAAAAGATATTAGTCTCTCGCTCATATCCGTCCCGGAGGCAGTCCTAAAATACTGCTTAGAACAGAAAATCCCATAGTTACCTACGGTCAGGAACGGCAGGATATTCCCATTTTTATCTTCATTTCGATTAACCATACTGTCGATTTGATCAAATACCTGCTTTAGCATATGTTCATAAGAAAAAAAGCACTTGGTAAGCGGATTTACCGAATAACCTATCTCACTGCTGTCAAGCGAATAACTATCCATATGTAATGCGCTCGGCAAGATCATTGATACATCATGGAAGCAATCAATGATTGACTCAAATACATGAAAGTCTAACGCCTGTCTATTATTTATTTCGGCATTGTCATTAATCTTCTCAAATACCTTGACAAGCATGTTATAGGTTTTTTTACCTATCGCAGATTTCAGATCATCCAACATCAAATCCAAACACGCGTTGATAGACCCCTCTACGGTATAGCTTATTGAATTCGGAATATAAGGCTTTGCTTTATTATATAATTCCTTGATGTCCTTTCTCTTTGTCATAACCTCCTCGATGCGTCTGCGTGTATCATGATCAATATCATCAATATTTTTCGGGGCATTACCGATCAGACCGCTACTGTCAATGTCGACCCCGAGCATGGTCTTTGTGGATCTGAATTTATGTGTGTATATAGGATTGCAGATACTAAATAGCGAATTCTCGCCATTACCGGTAAACATGTCAACTAAATGCCGCTTTTTCATCTTAAAACGGACACTAATGTCATAGTCGCCCAATACCGATTTTATATCTAAGATCTCAACGCCATCGGCTTCATCAGCATACAGTCCTCGAATTTTATTAAGTATTTCATTATTTAATGGTGCATACATCGAAACACTGGCTTCGGCTTCGATTACATCGCAATCGTCCGCTTTAAGATACTTTGCATCGATACACGGACTTATACTGATAAACGACGAGGAATAAGAAAATAGCAACGGGAGCCTGTCCCCTTTTTTACTTTTTTCATAATCTGATTCTGAATATCTTAGTTGTCTTAGGTTATTTATCAGGTTTAGCATCTCGCTGATATAATCAGACTTGATAATAATCGTTATATCAAAGGATCCCATATTACCCAATATCTGGTATTGTATATCTTTGAGACCATCACTCTTTATTTGGGTTGCAAAACGCTTTAACAAGCATTGTTTCACCCTATACAATAACCTGTCGCCACTGTTGAAGTCCAAGTTGGTTTCCTTTTCACCCAGATGCCTAAGCAAGGAGTTAGATAGTCTGTACGAGGCAATGGCGTAGAATCCGGATTGCATTTTATCTTTACAGCACATCGTCGAGGCCAAATCCGATTCATTTTGGAGTAAGGTAGCATCCTCTGGAAATATAATAGGAAATAATACAGACGAATACCTCCTGAATGAAGATAATATATCATCACCGTCAGGTAGTAGCGACATGTCTGCAAAGACATGTCTGAAATCATCTATTACTCGCATCATCAATAAATCATAGTAGCCCACTACCGCATGATAACGTTTTTCCTCCAGCTTGTCTTGAAAAGCCACTTGTTTCTTTTTATTCTGCTCCTTGATCAGTGTGTTACGCTTATATAATTCAAGCAAAAACAGCTTATCTTTTTCTTTTGCATCCACAGATATGCCCCCCGAACACTCAAAGATAAAAAATAAAGCATAAACCGACGATACCATTCGATATCATCAGTAAATGCTTTAATATAATATTGCGTATTCACTTATTCATTTTTATAGCACTCCAACAAAAGCAGAGTGGCATTATCATAAAGTGTAAATTTCTCATCTGCCTTACGATAAAAGCTATTCGTGTACACCCCCAACATACGGTTCGGTATGGGCCCAAATATATACGGACGCTTTTGTTTATTTTTAACAGCACCTGAGTTATTAACGGTACTTGAGTTATTTGCAGAGTTCGTTCGTGTTAGTTTTATTCTCTTTGACGTGCCCGACATGCAATTACCTCCATGAATTTTTATCAAGACACAATGTCAAAAAATGTTCCAAACAAAGTGCCTATCACCGTAACTATATGTCAAACCCATTCCTAAGTCAAGTCACATTTTTTAGGAAATTAGAACAAGTAGTTACGCAGTAATTAATCTAGCTTTATATTAATTATCTTATGCACGCAATCTCATTATTTCTACATTGTTTACTAAATATTCTCGGCTGCATCATCCAAAACCGACGTACAATGCGGACAGCGTCTCGCCTCTATCTTGATCTCCGTACAACAATACGGGCAGTCCTTTGTCGTGGGTTTAGTCTCGGTAGGTGCAGCGGTGTCTTTGTTCATCAGGTCGATGCTCCCGAGCTTTCGCATTACCTTCACGATCAGAAACACGATAAACGCCAATATAAAGAAATTGATTACAGCCGTGATGAACGCGCCGTACTTGATATCCGTGTCGTTGATGGTCAGCACAAACTTATTGAAATCCGCGCCGCCAAACATACCGATGATCGGCGAAATAATATTCTGCGACAGCGAGGTCACGAGGCCATTAAACGCACCACCTACCAATACGCCCACCGTTAGATCAATTACATTGCCGCGTAACGCGAACGACTTAAACTCCTCGACAAATCTCTTCATCATAAAATACCCAGTACCTCTTTTTTAATTTTTATGTGCTCGACGATGTGTCCTATGTTCCCCTCGCCTGCGTATGTCCTCATGTCAAAGAAATCGCTATCGGCATCTACCCACAGCAGATCGTTCTCGTCCCCGCATATATCCACATCTGCATTCAGCTTGCCCGCATATACCTCTAGGTAACAGCGATCCAGCGGATATGTAAAACTCATCAACATGGTCAGCCGGATATCTTCTTTGCATATGCCGGTTTCCTCCCGCAGCTCCCTATACGCAGCCTCTAAACCATCCTCACCTACCTCGATCTTACCGCCGTTTAGATTTAGCATGCCCTTATACGGATTCTTCTTTCTTTTGCACATAATTATCTTAGTAGCATCCCTGTTGTAAACCGCGATCACATTGTATCCCTGTATATGATCCCCCATTATTTATCCCCATCCATCACGATGTAACAAATCCCTATTTCTTCATATAGTAAAAGTGATCGCAGCAGTCATGGCCCTGCATCAACGTCTTTGTACGTTTAAAGCCGATATCCGAATTAAATCCCTCGGTTATGTATGGATCGCTAGCGCAATACATATAAAAGGCTTCCTCCGTGATCCCCAAATGCTTTGCCATTTCATACAGCCCGCAACGTGTGCAGTTCATCTGAACACCGTCCTCGGTTTCCTGAAAACTATACTCAAAACCCTCGTTTTTTAACGGCTCCCATAATACCTTGATCAAGTCTTCGATGGTATTGCCGCCGTTATTTTTCGCTATCTCTTCCCATTCCTTTAATGAACGCTCACCGTTTTGCTTTACGATCTCTTCGTATACACCCTCGCCGAAGCGCTCCTTTAAAATCCTCAAAACCCTCGCCATCTCAACGTTATGGAACATACGAAATTGTTGCTCTTGCGTTAACTCGTTAGACATAAATATCCCCTTTCAGGAAATTGACAAAAAACCCGCCAATAAACCAGCGGGTTTTTATATGTTTAATTATATCCTTTGCAAGCTCTGCTCGATGTCCTCAATGATGTCCTCTACGTTTTCAAGTCCCACAGAAAACCTGAACATACCCGGGTTTACGCCTGCCTCGACCAATTGCTCGTCTGTAAGCTGACGGTGTGTGGTGCTCGCGGGATGTATTACGCAGGTTCGGATGTCCGCGACATGTACCTCTTTCGATGCCAGCTTCAGCCCATCCATAAATTTAACCGCGTTGTCCTTGCCGCCCTTTATCACTACAGAAATGACACCGCTCGCGCCCTTTAGATACCTCTTTGCAAGCGCGTTGTACTTATCACTTTCAAGACCCGGATACAACACCCGCTCGATCTTGTCGTTCTTCTCGAAATACTGCGCCACACGCAACGCGTTTTCGCAGTATCTCTCCATCCTGATCGCCAGTGTCTCAAGTCCCAGGTTCAACAGGAACGCCGAATTCGCAGCCGGATACGCACCGTAATCACGCATCAGCTGCATGCGCGCCTTGATTATGTATGCGGCCTTTCCGTAGGTTTGGGTATACGAAATCCCATGATATGACGGGTCCGGCTCCACGAAATCAGGGAAGTTGCCGTTCGTCCAGTCGAAGTTGCCGCTGTCTACGATCACGCCGCCGACCTGTACCGCATGGCCGTCCATATATTTCGATGTCGAATGCACAACGATATCCGCGCCGAACGATATGGGCTTGCAGAGTATCGGGGTGGCAAAGGTATTGTCGACGATCAGCGGGCAGTTATGCTTGTGCGCGATCCGTGCGAAGCGCTCGATATCGAGCACGGTAAGCGCGGGGTTCGCGATCGTCTCACCATATACGGCCTTGGTGTTGGGCTTAAATGCCTTTTCGATCGTCTCATCGTCCGCGTCGCAGTCGACATAGATGCATTCGATACCCTGCTTCTTTAGTGTTACGGAAAACAGGTTCAACGACCCGCCATAGATCTGCGCGGTACTGATAAAGCTGTCCCCTGCCTTACAGATATTTAAGATCGACAGCAGCGTAGCCGCCTGACCGGAGGATGTGCACATCGCCGCGACGCCACCCTCCAGATCCGCGATCTTTTGCTCGACGGCCATAACGGTCGGGTTTGCGAAACGCGAGTAGATCAGCGCCTTTGTGGGCTCGTCAAACACCGAACCGATCTCCTCCATCGAATCAAACACATATGTCGTACTCTGATATATAGGCACTACCCTCGGCTCCGAGTTCTTTGGGCTATAGCCGGAATGCAGGCATTTCGTTTCATCTCTCATAGTCGTTCCTCCTCGAAATTTGTATGACAGGATTATATAACTATTCTTAGATATAGGGTAACATCAAAATACTATAATTTGATATATCCTACGCCTATAGGTTGGCGGCTATGCGTTTTAGAGCGGCCAGATATATCTCGCCCAGATGCGTCAGCGTCACATCCTTGTGCATGATCGTACCGACATGTATCTCCTCGTCTACATCGAGCGGGATAGAGATGATGTCCTCTCCATGCAGATACTCCGGAAACACGCCCGTCGATATTGTATATCCCAACACGCCGATCATCAGGTTTACGACCGCGGCACGGTCGCTGACCTTTATACTCTTTTTGACCGTGCGTGTGCTCAATACCTCCTCTGAGAAATAGAAGGAATTCTGCTCGCCCTGCTCAAAGCTTAAGCAAGGGTAGTCCTCGAGCTCGTCGAGCGTGATGATTGCGTTTTGTGCGAGCGGGTGGTGCTTGTAGATAAAGATATGCGGCCTTGCCATAAACAACTCCTCAAAGATCAAATCGCTTTCTTTCAGAAGCTTTCGGATTACAGTCTCGTTAAAGCTGCTTAAATATATCAGGCCGATCTCGCTTTTGAGGTTTTTCACATCATCGATGACCTCAAAGGTCTTGGTCTCGCGAAACGAAAACTCGTATTCATCCACGCCGAATTCTCGAATCAGATCCACAAACGCGTTCGCCGCGAATAGATAATGATGCGTAGACACGGAAAAGCGCTGTTTGGCTGGCATGCCGCTCAGATACTTTTCCTCTAATAGCTCCGCCTGCTGAACCACCTGACGCGCATAGCCCAAGAATTCGTTTCCCTCAGCCGTGATTGAAACACCCCTGTTGTTTCTGATGAAGATGGTCGTCTTTATTTCTGTCTCCAATGCGTGTATCGCATTTGATAGACTTGGCTGCGAAATAAACAGGCTCTTGGCCGCCTCGTTGATCGAGCCCTTATTAGCGATCTCGATCGCATATTTAAGCTGCTGTAGTGTCATTGGTTTTATTTACGCCTTTGCCTGCGGGGAATCCGGTGACATCTGCATAAACTCGATCGGATTGCCGTCAGGATCGTGCGACCAACACTGAAAATTCAAATCCTTGCCTTGGTTCGGCTTTACGTCGAGCGGCAAGCCATTACTTATAAGCCTGTCGGCGATCTCGTTGATGTCATCCACCTCAAGGCACAGATGCGCATATCCCGCCGCGTTTGCTTCGCGATCCTGTGCGACCGCATTATAGAACAGCTCGATGAATTGCCCGTCGCTTACCTTTATGTAAACGATCCACGGTCTGTCCTCGTTGTCGTTGATCTCAAACGCCTTTGTAAACCCGAGCCCATCGCAGTAATACGCTATGGCCTTGTCCATGTCCGTAACCTTAAACGCCAGATGTGCAATACCCTTGATCATGATGATCCCTCCTGATTAATAATTATTTGACTAAATTAATATTGTTTTTGACTAGCAGATCTAGAATTTTCAAACTGCGTTCTCTTATATCAGCTATACGCTCTTCTTTTGTGGCATTCTTAAGTCTTTCATAATTCCATTTTCTAATTTAATGAATGTCATCAACAGTAAAATTATCACTAAGTGCAGGTTTTGGAATGTTACCTACTAATCTACTTTCATCATAAGCCGCAAAAACTTTCAACGAGTTATTATAGGCATTTTCAAGCATAGACGGATTGTTTGATAAGTACCTCAACCATAATAGGTTAAACTCATACATTAAAAGTTGCCAATACATTCGACAGCTTATGATACACAAAGTTGTTCATATATATGTGGTTTACACCAACAAACTTAGCAACCATTAACGCCAAGCCTAAAAGTAAAACTCCATGGCACTCTGCGCATACTTAAATCCATACTTGATATACAACGGCTCTCCCATGTCAGAAGCCAACAGAGACACTTTCAAGCATTGTCTTTCCTGTGCTTCATTCATAGTGTGTTGCAATAGTTTTGTGGCAATGCCTTTATTTCTATATTCATGAAGTGTATACATATTCATTAAATATGCTACTTTACCGTTCGGCACCTTGGCTATTGGCGGAACGGAATAAAAACATATACCACTCATTGCAACTATTTTGTTATCCAAAACGCAAATATACGATACAAAGCATCCCGACGTAATGTTATCAATAAAGAAACTGAGAGTGTTGTTGTAAAACTCTTCAACATCTTCTATGAGTTCATTTCTCTCCTTGCGCATTTCTATCCTTAGTTTTGTAAGCTCAGCGCAATCATCGATCGTGGCTTTACTGATAAGCATAACATTCTTCCTTTTCATATTGCGTCACTTTATACATCAAAGCTGTCAAACTCATGTTCAACGGCTTTTGGTGTATTCTGTGTTATTGAGTCAAAAAAGCTAACGCCGGGATTATGCTTATAATCTATTGTTAGCCATAAACCAGCTATCATAAAATTAGTTTTAAAATTTGCACTGCATTTGCAGCAGCACCTTTACGAACATTATCACTTACAGTAAACAAATTGATTGTATTAGGGTTAGTTTTATCAACACGGACACGCCCAACAAATACTTCGTTGTGACCATCTGCTAATATTGGCATTGGATAGGTGTCTTTCTCGGTTTCATCACAAAAAACAACACCCGGAGCTCTTTTTAGTATTTCTTTAATACGATTAATTTCAATATCTTTTTCAAATTCAACATTTATACTGACACTATGGCAATTTTCTATCGGCACTCTAACTGTAGTCGCAGTAACAGCGAGGTTAGGTTTATGTAAAATTTTACGCGTTTCATCTATCATTTTTTCTTCTTCTTTTGTGTTACCGTTCTCAAGAAAACTGTCAATTTGTGGAATAAGGTTATTGAAAATTTGGTATGGAGACTTTTTAAGTGTATGATTATCTACTTTAATATGACCATCTATTATTTTTGATGAAGAAAAGCCCGCTTGGTAATCGTCTATGCCTACTTGCCCTGCACCCGAAACAGCTTGATAAGTTGAATAAATAACACGTTTTATACTAAAAACATCATCAAGCGGTTTAAGTGCAACGACCGCACCAATTGTGGAGCAATTAGGATTAGCGATAATGTGCCCTTTGTTTTTAATTGCGTCTTCAGCGTTACATTCAGGAACAACTAATGGTACATTGGGATCTTGACGAAAAACACTACTGTTGTCTATTACTATACAGCCAAGTTGAGCAAAAAAAGGAACATACTCCAACGTTACAGCCCCATCATCTGCTGCAAATAATGCAAAATCTGGCATAGCTTTTTCTACATTAGGTTTATTAAGTTCAAGAACAGTCAATTCATTACCATTTAGTTTGATTTTTGTCCCTGCACTTTTAGCAGATGCATATAGATAATAATCTGCCATAATTTTATTTTCCTCTAATATTTTAATGAATGTACGCCCGACTATACCAGTCACTCCAACAATTGCAATTTTCATAGCAAACCTCCCATTATATAAACAATCCCCACATATACAAAAAAGCTGTAAAACATTACGTTTAACAGCTTTCAACAACTTGTGCTTGTGAGTCAAGAAAGCTAACAGCTTATTCACGCTACTACTTCGTAAAGTCTATTTATATATATTCATGCAATAATAAGTCGGAGTGTCCGGGTCAGAATTATTCCAAAGCTCGTATTCCGAAAATTCTTTCAGTTTTTCCGGTCGCAATTCATTAATATGAATATCTACAGTCTTTATTACTGGTGGGTTATAGTCAGACAGCCATACCTTCCATATTTCCACGCAATCAATAAACAAAAGGGTGTTTTTTATATAATTGATTATTTTTTCGGCTCGCTTATCGGTATAATAATGCCACTCGATATAAACGCCATATGTTTTTTTAGAATAGTGTGATGTATCAAAGTCTAAAAGTGCAAAATTATCATCTGCGTCACCATCACTTATACCTGTTCCATCAATTACGATGCTATAATTAGGAACTAAAATTACATTGGGTTCATCTTGGTTATGAGTGCCATCAAGTAAAAAATGCTCTATTTCTATACCTTGCTCCAATGCTTGATTTATAGAAAATGTTTTGTAGTGTGGGTTTTTTACCTCCTCCAGCTTATAATCAGATGCAATAAATAAACCAACACTCAATTTTTTCACCCCCAACATTATGTAAATCACCCGTATATACCCAAAGCCACCGAACCTATGTTATTAGTGCTTTCCCCAAAAATATTGCGTCCATTTAATTACACTAAAAGCTGTCAAATTCTCATTAGACAGCTTTCGATAAAAATTTCTGTGCTTGGGGAGTCAAGAAAGCTAACAGGTTGTAAAGCTCATTTTGCAGGCTTCCAGTAGGTACCATTTTAATTTCTCTTGTGATCGTTTGAAGTGTTGGAGATAAATACTTGTAGAGATTTGATAACGGTTTTTCATTCCCCAAAGCATGGTATTCTAGTAAAGATGCTTCTCATATTGCATATAGAATACCTCTTTCTGCTTTACGTACCCTTGAAACCAAGTAATAGCAGCTATACACGAAAAGCTGTCGCACTCACGTTCGATAGCTTTCGGCAAATCTTATGTCATTAAGTTGAAATAAATACAGAGTTTATGTTTATAATGCGAAGCTACTTCTTTATCATCATCCATAAAGCAGGACGCACCCCACCTCTAACATCGTTATTAACAGGGTGATAAACACCACTCAAGTTGCATTTTAACGCATTGTTGCCTTGTATGCCTATATTACCATCGCCATGAACATATATTGCCTTGACTTGTTTCCGACCAGGGGAACGAAGCCACCACCACCACATGTAGCCCAGATATGTTGATTTTCGTTTGGCATTATTCACATCTTTTCTCGTAAACCAATACTTATACTTGCCATTTGGTATCCGCAAATTTTCACTGCTATCACCAAAATACTTACACACAACTTCGTCAAGGCTTAACAAAAATATTTTGTCTATTGTGTCGTCGCCGCCCATTGTATCAAACCACGGATTGCCCGAATTTACAACTGTAGTTGAAATTATTTTCGATTTGTCTTCTTCTGTAAAATCATGAAAGAATTCGCCATTAAGATATTTTCTCAATTCGCAGTCTGCCCATATGACATCTCCGGGTTTGTTATTATAGGCACGAAGTTCAACAATATCTTCTGTTATAATTAAAGCTGCACTATCTTTAATGTCGAGCACTCGCCATTTATATTTACCAAAATTTATTTTATCCCCTATTTGCATTACTACCTCTTGAATCGCCAAAAAATAAATTTGCCAGCATGACCGACACAATGATTTTTTACTTTTCACCACATTGCGCTATAAACCAAAAGCTGTCAAGTTCCCACTCGACAGCTTTGGACAAAATTCTCTGTGCTTGTGAGTCAAAAAAGCTAACAGTAAATTATGTTCATTTAATTGCGTTAATCCCAAATTCTAAAAGTAGATTATTATACCTATCAAATTCCCATTCTGCAATTGAAAAATCATTATTGTAGAAGCAATGATCCATTACATCTGCATCTTTTAACAATTCATCATAATCCTCATGAATAGTGCGTTTATCACTATGATTTGCTATTGCAGTGGTGATTAATTTAATTTCATTATCATTATAAGCTTTCATTTCTTTTAATAGTGCTTCTGCTCGTTTTGCCCCTTCTATGGCATGGTTGTCACTACTTCCCCCTGCCATATATCCTATATCATGCAGCATTCCGCATGTAGTTGCAAGCTCAGCGTTCAGATTCCTCTTTTCTGCCAACAAAGTACAAAACTTTGAAACTCCATACATATGTGAAGAATACATGCAAATTTTATCAGGCTCATTATCTATCACGATACGATCAAGCTTTTTGCGCAACTCTTCAAGTCTGTTTTCCATAAGAAAGTCTCCTTCCACAAATACAATTAATCTTTACCTATACACCAAAAGCTGTCAAATTCTCATACGACAGCTTTCGACAAATACTGTGCTTGGGAGTCAAGAAAGCTAACGGAGTAAATATTGCTCATTTTCTACAGTAGTTATAGACTAATTGGAATTACAAAGTTCTTCTAAAACTACAAGTAACATTCTGTAACCCATTTTATGATGCCAAAAGGATTTATCCCGGGTTAATACTATATTTTTAAATTCATCAAAACTTATGTACTTTACAGCTTGAACTTCTTCCTCCTGCATTGTAATCTGATCAATTTCAAAATTTGCTTTTAATACAAAGACATCATAAAATTCATTATCAAAATAAGCTCCATTATTTTCTGTTAAAGTATCTTTAAATGTATACAGATATTCTACAGAATTTATAAATGGTAAAATATCCAATCCTAATTCTTCTTTAGTTTCACGTATCAGTGTACTTTCAATGTCTTCGCTACTCTCAATATGCCCGCCGACTGATACATACCACAAATTAGCTCCTGCATTTTTGTTGGAGCTACGCTGCTGGATTAATATCTCATTGTGAGAATTTAATATCCATAAGTGTATTACCCTATGAAATATTCCAGCCTTATGCGCATCTTTTCGTTCAATTATCTCACTCGTTTTTTCTCCATATTTGGTATAGATATTTAAATACTCCATATTTACCTCTTAATTCACTTATCGCCTTAAAAAAGTGTAGATTATATATAATCCCATCTATACACCAAAAGCTGCCAAACCCACGTTCGACAGCTTTCGACAAATTGCACTTGCGAGTCAAAAAGGCTAACAAGTGATTATGCTCACAATAGAAACATTAATGTTTCAAAACATTATTTGAGTTTTCTGTATGTAATAACAAATGCACCTTTAATCTGCATTGATGTTGCCATATAAAAGTATGTCACAAGTTCCCACCCATTAGCCGCTTGCTCATTAAGCAACTCATCTAACTTAGATATGTCACTCTCATCCGCTTTGTCTGAAAACCATTTTGTGCCTGTTGTCAAAATTTATGTTTTGTAAATAAACATTCAATTCCCTACATAAATGATAAATAATCTTCGTTTATGCATCAAAAGCCGTCAAGTTCCCACTCGACAGCTTTCGATAATCTTTATGCGGGTGACAGGACTCGAACCTGCACACCTTGCGGCATTGGAACCTAAATCCAACGCGTCTGCCATTCCGCCACACCCGCTTACCTTTTACATTATACAACAAATCAGAATTCTTCGCCACAACTTTTCAGTGACTTGTTCATAAATAGCTGATATGATAGAAAAAACCCGTTATTGAAAGGAAAACGTTATGCCATTAGACGGAACAGTCGTATCCGGCCTGGTGTCGGAGATAATAGAAGCCGCCGTGGGCGGACGCATAGATAAGATTTATCAACCGGAGGCGGACGAGATCATCATAAACCTACGCAGCAAGGGCAGTAACCTAAAGCTGCTACTCAGCGCCAACCCCGCCGCTCCGAAGATTCACTTCACAAAGAACGCTCTCGAGAACCCGATTAAGGCCCCTATGTTTTGCATGGTGCTCAGAAAGCACCTGACGGGCGGCAAGCTCATCGGTGTTACGCAGCCGAGCTTCGAGCGTATCGTCGTACTGCACATCGAGGCGATGAGTGAGCTCGGCGATTTGCAGGAAAAGAAATGCATCATCGAGATCATGGGCAAGCACAGCAATATCATCCTGACCGACCATACGGACACGATACTCGGCTGTGTAAAGCAGATACCGCATGACGTGAGCTCGTTGCGCGTCGTGTTGCCGGGCTTCAAGTATACCTTCCCGCCCGGCACAAAGGCCGATCCCACCGTAACGGACGAGGGTGCATTTTATGAGCGCATAGCCCAAAGCGGCGTGAATGTCTCCGCGCGTAACGTGCAGGAGGCCATCTACAAATCCTATAACGGCATCAGCCCTATCGTGGCCACCGACATCTGCACAAACGCAAACATCCCGGCCGATTCCGTGCCATCTTCGCTCTCAACGGACGCACTTGCGAATTTATATGCCGCGTTTGCACGCATGTTTGTTTCTATACGCGCACAGGCGTACAGGTGCTGCATTTATTCGGACAAATCTACCGGTGTGCCCGTGGATTTTTCGTGCGTTATGCTCGGGGTTTACGATCACCTGAATGCTTGTGCTCAGAACAGCCCGTCCGAGATGCTTGAGACCTTTTACCGTGAAAAGGATACCGCGCGCCGCATCTCCACAAAAACCGCCGCACTGCGCAAGACTATACAGTCCGGCATAGCTCGCTGCGCGAAAAAGGCGCAGACTCACAAGCAAACCCTTGAGGATATCGCGAACATGGATCACGACCGCCTCTGCGGAGAGCTGATCACAGCCAATATCTACAAGATGAATACAGGCATGACGACGCTGGAGGCCGAGGACTATTACAACGGCGGCACGATCATGATCGAGCTTGATTCAAAGCTTACGCCCTCTGAAAACGCGCAGCGGTATTACAAGCGTTACAATAAAGCCAAGCGTACACAGGCAGCACTCGCTATCCAGATGAAGAACAACGAGGAAGAGCTTGGCTATTTGGAAAGTGTGCTCGCGTCTTTGGAGCTGGTCACAAACGAGGCCGAGATATCCGAGATACGCGCTGAGCTCGATGAGAGCGGTACCGCCGTCAACAAGAACGCCCCAAAGCGTGGCTCCAAGCAGAATGCCAAGGCCTCAAACAAGCCCAAACGCCTCAGCGACCCGATGAAATTCACCTCCGCTGAAGGTTTCACGATATTGGTGGGCAAAAACAACAAGCAAAACGACGAGCTCACACTGAGCACCGCAGCCGCGAGCGATATATGGCTGCACACAAAGGACATACCGGGCTCGCATGTGATCATCCGCGCCGAGGGCCGCGAGGTACCGGAGGCGACGATCATGGAGGCTGCGAAGCTCGCCGCGTTTTACTCCAAAGCCAAGAACTCAAGCAATGTTCCCGTGGACTTTACGCTCAAAAAGCACGTAAAAAAGCCCGGCGGTGCAAAGCCGGGCATGGTGATCTATACACATAACAGGACGCTCTATGTAACCCCGTCCGAGAATGAGGTCAATGCGCAGTAACGTCCGCTTCTATATTATTCCAGAGCTTAGACAGCAACCCGCCGGCCGAAAGCAGTTCGTCTAACGAGCCGCTTTCGGCTATGCAACCGTTTTCGAATACGTAGATCGTATCAAACATGGGCAGCAGATGCAGCTTGTGCAACGTGCTCACGATGCACATATCAGGAAAGGCTTTAAACAGCCGCCGATATACGTTCGACTCCGTAGTGACATCGAGGCTGCCGGTCGGCTCGTCGAGCAGTAGCAGACTGCTGTCCTGTATCGCAAAGAAGCCGCGCGCCAGCGCGAGACGCTGCTTTTCCCCGCCGGACAGGTTCACGCCATCCTCCCGGATGTCCGTGGCATACCCGTTTGGCAATCGCGAGACCACCTCATCGAAACAGGCTATGCGAGCCGCATGCTCGAGCTCTCCTGCCGATGCGGGCAAACCCAATGTGATGTTATATAGCAGTGTGTTTTCAAATATCTCGGGTTGCTGACCGATCAAGGTCGCTATCCTACCCAAGTACCCGATCGGATATCCTGTTTTCCCGTCTACAGTGAACGTAGCGTCCGCGGATAACAGCCCGCCCAAGATGTTTAGGCATGTGCTCTTGCCCGCACCACTTTCACCGATGAATGCGATGCGCTTCCCCTTCTCGAGACGGATGGGACCGCAATGCAGTCGAGCCTGACCGCCTCCGTATGAAAACTCTAACCGCACTGTCTCGATCGTATGCCAATCACGCGGTGGCTGCAGATCGTGGTCGATTAACGACGTTTTGTTTCGATGATCGTCAGTGCCGTCAAATATCTCAGCAGCCGCGCAATAGTCCTGCCACCAATGTATGATGTTTTCATAATCCCCGCTGTAGAAACCGAACGCATCCATTAATAGGTTCAGATACTGAAACACTGCAGCGACCGAGCCGACCATGATCATCGTACCCGCCGCACTCTGTCTGTTGATATAGAACGCCACCATACCGGCGTTCAGCATAACCACCAACAGCGCATTTACAAAGCATTTCACCTGTGTTGTACGGTGCTCCTTTACCAAATGCGGAAATACCGCGTCTGTGCGATGCTCCAAATCCAGGCGCGCACGCTGGGGTGCATAATATTAACTGTAACGGAACATTATATTGACATTAGGAGGAGTACCCCATGACCAAATATAACAAAATCACAGCCCTATACTCTCGCCTTTCCGTAGGTGATGAGGACAGGGACGGCGGCGAAAGCAACAGTATTCAAAATCAGAAGAAATTTTTGGAGGACTATGCAAGACAACAACAGCTGACAAACATCAAGCACTATATAGATGATGATGAATCCGGCCGTTTTTTTGACCGTTCCGGTTACGTAAAGATGATGGAGGACGTTGAAAACGGCAAAATCGGCGTTTGTATCATGAAAGACATGACGCGCTGGGGGCGCGATTATCTCCAAGTGGGCAATGCTATGGAAATATTCCGTAGAAATAACGTTAGATTTATTGCAATTAACAACAGTATCGACAGCATTAACCCCGATAGCCTTGAAATGGCGCCGTTTATTAACATCATGTCAGAATGGTACGCAAAAGACATCAGCAAAAAGGTGAAAACTGGCATTAAAACAAAAGGTATGGACGGTAAGCCCATTGTTACCGAAGCACTTTACGGTTATGTAAAAGACCCCGGTAATAAGGATTTCTGGCTGATAGACGAAGGAGCTGCAAGTGTTATCCAAACTATTTACGCTCTGTTTTTGGACGGCAAAAATAGAAACCAAATCGCTGTTTATCTGAAAGAAAATCAAATTCCAACGCCTACATTTTACTTGAAAGAACAAGACCGCGGAACAGCCAAAAGCAAAACGCTTAATGAAAACAACCGATATAACTGGAATAAAGCCACTATAACACGTATTCTCACAAGGCAGGAATATTGCGGTGATGTAGTGAATTTTAAGACAGCAAAGCATTACCGAGATAAGAAATCCAGTTATGTTGATAAAAGCAAGTGGCACATAACAGAAAACGTGCATGAACCGATAATCGACAGAGTTGCCTTTGAAAATGTACAAAGAATCCTTGAAACAGCACCCGTTAAAAGACCTAACGGAGACGGCTATATACACCCCTTGTCGGGGCTACTCTTTTGCAAAGATTGCGGCGCAAAAATGCACATACGCACAATCCGTAAAAACGGCAATAAATACGTTGCCCGTTGCAGTGAATACGCCAAGGGCAAGGCTAAAAATTCTAAATGTAATACGCCGCACAACGTAGACTGCGATGTATTATTGCAAAACATAGCAAGCCTGTTAAGTAAAATAGCAAAGTTTTCATTGGAAAACAAAGAGGATTTTGAAAACTTGGTGAAAAGCAATCTTGCCTTGCAACAGACAGACGATATGAAAAAGCAACAAAAACGCCTCCCGCAAATAACGGCAAGGCTTGAGCAGATAGATAAAGTAATAAACAAGCTGTATGAGGACAATGCCCTCGGCAACATTGAGCAAGACCGATACCAACAGCTATCGCAAAAATATTCGGAAGAATATTACCAGCTGAAAAAAGAGCTTGAAGAAACCCAAGGGCAGTTATCCGACCAAATCAACACAAGCGGGCGGGCGAAAAAGTTTATCAAGCTGGTGGAAAACTACTGTGCTTTTGACGAACTCACCCCTACTGCCATAAATGAGTTTATCGGCAAACTGATTGTGCATGAGCGTGATGTAAAAAGGGCAAAGTTAGCCGTTCAGCACGTTGAAGTGCATTTCAATTACATTGGCACATTTGAAAACGAACTAACGGAACTGGCTGAACCTACAGAGCAGGAGTATGAGCGTTTGAGGGCGGAAATAGAGGAAGCGAAAAAAGAAAAAAGTCGTGCCTACCACAGATCATACCGAAAGGAGCATAGGGAGAAAAACCTTGAAAAACGCCGTGAATACGAGCGCATGAAAGCAAGAGAGTACAGAGCCAAGAAAAAACTGCAAGCCGCTTTAGCATAACAGCCACCCCCAAAAATCAGAGATTTCCTAATACTACATTAGGGAATCTCTTTTTTATTCCCCAAAAATCTATTAGGAGTGATTCTATGACAAAAACAACAGAAACGACCATTACACCGAATAAGCCGGACGGAACGCTTGTAACGCAGAAAGATAACCAGACCTTTGTTTTTGAAGTGTTCTTTAACCACAACAGCAAGGAAACATTTCAAGATAAGCTGCTACGGATTATTCTCGCCGAGGAAACAGGGGGGTTATCATGCAAATAAACGAAATTTTAGGCAGATTAAAGGGCGTAAAGGGCAAAGGTAGCCAATACACCGCCCTATGCCCCGTTCACGATGATAAAACCCCAAGCCTTGCCATCAGCGTAAAAGACGGTAAAATCCTACTTCATTGCCATGCTAATTGTGCGACCGAAATCATTGTGACGGCTTTAGGTCTTGAAATGAAGGATTTATTTATCGGGGAACACCCTAATCACGCAAACAGCAAGCCCAAACGTGAAATTGCGGCTGTTTACGATTATAAGGACTTGAACGGTAACATTGTTCACAGCACTATACGCTATAACCCCAAAGGATTCAGCCAACGCCGCCCAAACCCCGACAACCCTACGGAGCATATTTACAAAGATGTGTTCAAGGATATAACGCCGATTTTTTATAATCTGCAAGCTGTAACCCAAGCTATAAATGAAAAAAAGCCTGTTTTCGTTGTTGAGGGCGAGAAAGATTGCGAAACACTTGCGAGATTGGGCTTTACAGCCACCACTTGCCCGATGGGAGCGGGCAAATGGCGTAAGCGTTATTCCGATACACTCAAAGGCGGTACGGTCTATATCATCGCCGACAATGACGAAGTAGGTGCAAGGCACGCCCAAAGCGTAGCAAAATCTCTTGTAGGCAAAGCCGAAGCTGTTTATATGATTGACTTAGCCGAGGCAACACCTGAAGCCCCAAGCGGTTATGACATTACCGACTTAATAAATGCAACCCCACAGGATAAACAGATAGCGGTTGTCACTGGTTTAGTCACCAACTCCACGCAGTACCGAATTGATGAGGACAATGGCGGCTTAAACGGCAAGAAAAGCCCCGCCGAACAGCTTTTAGAAATCGTGGAATCAAGCAGTACAAGCTTTTTCCACAGCGATATAAAGGAATTGTACGCCGCCATTCCCGTGGATAGCCACGTTGAAATCTTGCCCATCGACAGCCCCGACTTTGAATTATGGCTTAATGGCTTGTTTTACAGGAATACAGCCAAGCCTATAAGCAAGGACGGCGTAAAGCAAGTATTAGCGGTTCTTTCCGCAAAAGCCCTGTACGACAATCAAACGCCCTTAAAGCTGTCAACAAGGATAGCGGAACACGATGAAACGTTTTGGTATGACCTTACCAACGCACAATGGCAAGCTATTAAAATAACCAAAGACGGTTGGGAAGTGGTTTATAACCCACCTATTCTGTTCAATCGTTACCGCCATCAGACACCGCAAAGCATACCAAAAAAAGGCGGCAACATCAACAAAATTTTGGATTATGTCAACATCAAAGAAAACAAAACACTGTTTCTGTGTTGGCTTGTAAGCTGTTTCATTCCTAATATCCCCCATGCCGCAAATATTATCAGCGGCGAAAAAGGGGCGGCAAAAAGCACCGCAACAGGATTGTTGAAGAACTTAATTGACCCCTCGGCTCTTGACACCCTTACTTTGCAAAACGACCAAAGAACGCTTGCCGTTAATCTGCAACATCATTGGCTGTTGCCATTCGATAACGTCAGCTTCATAAACGAAGAAGTAAGCGACACATTATGCCGTGCCATTACCGGCGGAGGAATACAGCAACGAAAGTTACACACCAATTCAGAGGACACGATATTCACTTTCCAACGGTGTGTAATAATAAACGGCATACACAATGTAGCCACAAGAGCCGACCTGCTTGACCGTTCTATCTTAATTGAGCTTTTGCGAATAACGGACGGTGAACGCAAGGAATTATCGGAAATCATAGCCAACTTTGAAGCCGATAAGCCCGATATTTTGGGCGGGATATTTGATACATTGGTAAAAGCTATAGCCTTATTTCCAACAATCAAACTGCAAAACTTGCCACGTATGGCAGACTTCGCCCGATGGGGATATGCCATAGGAGAAGCGTTAAACGAAGGCTCGGGGCAGGTTTTTCTCGATGAATACACAGGAAACCGCCAAATTCAAAATGAAGAAGCCATTGCCAATGACCCTGTAGCCACATTGATTGTAGAGTTTATGAAAAACAGGCAAGAGTGGGCGGGGCTTTATTCCGTGCTTTACAGACTGCTTGCCGACATTGCAGAGGATAACGGCATAAACGCCAAACACAAATCATTCCCTGCAAATGCCGTTGCTTTGAGCAAACGTATCAAGGCAATCAAAAGCAATCTTGAAAACGTCGGCATTAACTGTATGCCCGAAAAGAGAAACAAACATGGGCAAGGACTTTCTATAAAATGCCCAAATTCATCTACACCATCTACACCAATCGGCACAAACCGCTGAAAATAAGGGTTTTCAGGGTGTAGATAACGGTGTAGGGCGGTGTAATAATGGTGTAGATAACGACCGTGCAAATTCATCTACACCCACATCTACACCACTATATACACCCGAAAAAGCTTGTGTTTATGCGGCTTGGTGTAGTGTGGTGTAGTTGGTGTAGATAAAATTGAATTATTACAGAGTTAAAATAACGCAATCTTCTCACCGTTAATCGGTCGGGGTTGCGTTATTTTTTACCATTTCACCTTGCTCAAAAAAAGGAGGTTTCGCTATGTCCGACCATAAATCTGTTGCTCGAAATCAAGGCTACACCCGTGGGGCAGTTGAACATATAGAACGCCACAACGAACGCAAGAACACGAACTACTCCAATGTCGATGTTGTGTTGGAGCAATCCCACAACAACGTACAGTTCAAGGTATGCGATGGTACTTATCTCGGCGTGTTTGACAAGATGATAAAAGATGGCGAAATAAGCACAAGGGGGCTAAAACTCAACAACGAAGGTACAAAGCCCGAATCCA
>CAYURR010000027.1:0-22735 GCA_964446745.1 uncultured Defluviitaleaceae bacterium
GCCTACATAAGCTTGGGGGTTCTTTGTGGCACAAGCTCGGATAATTATCTATTCAAAATGGGCAGTTACTCTCTTACTTATCAATCATAGCTATCGAAATTGCTACCATAAATAAATCTTCTATAGTTTTTGACTCTTCAATTGCCTGTTTAATCATTTCTTTTTCTATATCTGATAGTTTGCGTTTGCTATTTTCTACGCTCCATTTACATAGTGATTTAACTTGGTCTTGTGTCATTAGCGTAATTCCTTTCATTATCATAATGAAAAAATGATTTTCAATTTCACACTATTCTGTTATCACTTTTGATTTTCAGTAATATCAGGGGTTATAGAAATAAATATAGTTCTAAATTGCAACTAACTATTCTATTAACATACAATGTGAATTATTATTTCTTAAATACTCTACTAATTCCAAAGAAAGTGCACTAATGTATTTATCGAAATAAACTTGAAAAACTGATGCTATCCAATTTTGGCTTCCTTCTGGTGGCTCAAGATCACAATCTAAATGAAGAATGTGATCTGATGACATGATCAAATGAGAATCTATCAATAGTAAAAGCGATAAAAAATAAATAGTTACCGACTTGATTTTATCGCAAACATCATTCAAACACCGTTGCACTCTTTCTTTTTGAAGATAAGGTATCTCTAAAAAGTTATCTCTTAAATGACCATCACTGTTAGCATGTACATAATCATTTGCATTTTTGTCGATAAGTTTCCAAGTATTACTAAAAAAATCATCACAGCATCTTTTAATCTCATCACCGTCTATTATGTGTTTTATATATACATGAGCAGCAAAATGTTCTTTTAATAATTTGCGATTTGAGTCAAGTATAAGTTCGCCTTTTATCCAAAGATGTATTACTTTCATCCTAACTTTCAAGTCACTTGGTATGTCTTTACCTAATAAATATTTATTAGACTCTTCAATTGTCTTAACCATATATAACCATTGAAACAAGTCATCTCTATATTTTCTTAATAAAACATTTGCATCAGAGAAAGAGCCGGTTTTACAACATAGAAGAATATTTCCTAACGTTTTTATGCCACTTAATATTTGGCTACCGCTTAATATAAATATGTGATTATTATGACTTGTTATCATAGCTGCATTATCACTAAGCACATCTAACATTCTCTTTGTGTCATCGACCAATGATGTTATTTCATCAAAAGGCAAAAAGTTAGAGATGTTTCTTTTGAATTCATCGTATTCTTCACCAGACATTTCTCGTCCATTTACTTTGACAGTCCTCATTACATATCCCCTCACAAAAAATATATCACCCAAACATATTTAACAACAGATACTTTCTTCACCCTCTCAATTAGCTTAGTTCGTTTATCCCAACTTCTAATTATTGCTACAATATCCATCTAGATTAACATAAGCCATAACCCTAAAAAACACATTCACATCCCCGTTGAAGCCCAATAGCCTCTTCACAACTAAGAATACTTCCTTTCAAAATTCATAAAATTGTACCATATGTTTGTCCACTCAGCAATCATACATCTATAAAAACCGTAAAAAAACGACAACCAAAATCGGTTGTCGTTTACAACATTTTAAGACTGCTACTCTACTCCCTATTTCTTCCCCTAACCCCTACCCTCTCATTCTGGAACTCACAACCCCCACCGCACATCCCAATACAACCAGTAGCACCGTAAATACCCATATCGCCACCATCTCCCGAATACTTCCGTTATCGGATGTCTTGGGGTTTTCTTTTTTCTGAGCAACCGTAGCCTCTTGACCTCTCACATCAGCTTCATTCCCTGCATACATAGCTATCTCAGACTCTCGCACTACCCCCGTGTCCATCGTATCCCCAGTCTCCATCTCCACCTGCGGCTCAGAGCCATACTGAGGTTCTGCCATACGAGTCTCAACCTTATTTGTATCTATATTTGCTTTGCCTTTACTCGCCTTATCTGTACCCACACTACCCAAAGGCGCATCCCCCGCACCCGCTTCGTCTACCGCTATTTCATCACTGACTACACTACCCATATCACTACCTGCAATTTTATCCTTGTCTGCATCCTTCGCGGGCGCGCTTTCGTCCAAAATTACCTTTCCCATCGGCAGCGCCATAGTCGTCAATACATTTTTATCTGGCTCAACCGAGGCTTTAGGCTCTGCCATAGCTCCTGGCCCCGGCGTAGGCGTAGCCGTAGCCACCGCCATCCCTGTCTTCGCCGTGCTCTGCACAGGCTTCAGCGTTACATCCATGTACGCGAGTGTACCGCCATTTCCGCGAGCTGCGCGGCTATATGCGATGTTACCCTTCAGGCTGCTATTCTCGGATACGCTGACCTGACCGTCAGCGTATACGCCACCGGACCAGCCTCTGTCGCCGCCCTCGGCTGTATTATTTTCTATTTTGCTGCCGTTTTGGACGGACATGCCGCCGTACATCGTATATATGCCGCCACCAACAGCCGTGAAACCGCCTTTTACATTGTTGTTGGTTACCACACTTTTATTATCGATCGCGTACATGTCCGGTGTTTCCTCATAGCCGTATGCGTATACGCCGCCGCCATACGCGTTTTCTGCGGAGGTCGCTATGTTTTGCGCGATCGCGGAGCTATCATCGAGCCGGAGCTTTGCGTCGGCTATATATACACCGCCGCCAAAGGCCTCTTTATCCGATACGGACCTATTGCTTTCTATCCTACTGCCGCCCGATATCTCCACGGGTGATTCCTGCGAAAACACTCCGCCGCCATATGACAGCTTCATGCCGTTTGCGGTGTTGTTCTGTATCACGGTCGACGCATCGGCCTTTAGTACCCCACTGCTCACGGCTACACCGCCACCACCGGCGGTTCCTATTGACATAACCATGTTCCCGTCTATCGTCGTGCCGCTCAGGCTTACGGTTCCGCCCTCCGCGTACAGCGCGCCGCCAAATGCATTTTTACCGAACGGATTATGTTCGTTCGGTGCATTTTGCCCGCCTATGTGCATGCAGTCTCGGATCACAGTATTCTTGACGTTTAAAAGCCGCGCCCTACTCTCCACGCCTCCGCCTATTCCTTTTCCATCGAGTACCATATCCACGAGTGTCACGCGCGCGCCGCCCTCGCTTATCGAGATATGACGCTTGCCTGCAGCCGAGACCAATGCCGCTTCCTTGTTTCCCTTGATCGTCAGATTCCTGTCGCCGGGGATCTCAATTGTATCTTCAAGTGTGATACTGTCCTCAAGCCTTATGATGGTGTAGCCGTTTTTTATCGCCGTACGCAGCTCGTTATGGGTCTTCACGGTGGCTTCCGTACCCGCTGCGTATATGCAGACCGTATATGCAAACAAAAATATGCCTACGGCACAAAGTAATCTCTTCATGTCCTTGCCTCCCGATATTTTTTATTTAGTATGGCATTTATAGGAAAATACATACAATCTTTCTTTACCAACGCGTGCAACTTGTGTTAGAATGATTCAAACAAAATCGGAGGGAACCATGTGGCATACTACATAGGCATAGATTTAGGTACATCCGCAGTCAAGCTCTTGCTTTGCGATGAAACCGGAACGATAACAAAAACCGTATCCCGGGAATATCCTCTTTATATGACAGACGATGGCCGTTCGGAGCAGAACCCCGCCGACTGGTGGAACGCAACCACCGATGGCATAAAGGAACTGGTAGACGGCGTTTCAGATATCGCTGCCATCAGCTTTTCGGGACAGATGCACGGGCTTGTAATACTCGATGAAAACGACAATGTGTTACGTCCCGCGATCCTCTGGAACGATCAGCGCACGACAGCGGAATGCGATTACCTGAACAACGAGATCGGTCGTGACAAGCTACTCTTACATACAGCCAATATCGCGCTTACGGGCTTTACTGCACCGAAGCTATTATGGGTAAAAAATAACGAGCCCGATGTATTTAAGCGCATCAGGCGCATCATGTTGCCAAAGGACTATTTGGTATACAAACTCACAGGCATACATGCGACGGATTATTCGGACGCGTCCGGAATGCTGCTATTGGATGTAAAAAACCGTTGCTGGTCGGATGTCATGACCGGTATCATCGGCATAGATAAATCCCAACTCGCCACACTACACGAATCCTACGGCGTCGTAGGCAATGTCTCAGCATCCGCAGCAGCCGAAACACATCTATCCACAAGCGTAAAGATCATCGCGGGTGGCGGGGATCAGGCCGTGGGTGCGGTGGGTACCGGCACGGTCTCAGACGGCATGTGTTCGGTATCGTTAGGCACCTCGGGTGTCGTATTCGTCGCGAGCGACAGCTTTGCTGTCGATACAAAACCCTCGGCGTTGCACGCGTTTTGCCATGCTAACGGTGCGTATCATATGATGGGCGTCACGTTAGCGGCAGCCGCCTCATTTAAGTGGTGGATTGAGGATATTTTAAATGAGAGCGACTTTGCAACCGAGCAAGCCGCGATAGATCCAAACGCTGACCTCGGGCTCAACAGGGTATATTACCTACCATATCTGAACGGCGAGCGCACACCGCATAACGATCCCTATGCACGCGGCGCGTTTGTGGGCATGAGTATGACGACGGAGCGTTACCGCATGACACAGGCGGTTATGGAAGGTGTTACATTTAGCCTCAGGGACACACTCGAAAGGGTGCGTGAGCTCGGCATTAAGCCGGATCGTGTGCGTCTGATCGGTGGCGGCGCAAAAAGTCCGCTATGGTGTCAGATGACTGCCGATATATTTAACGTAAAAGTGGAAAGAATTAACAGTAGTGAGGGACCCGCGCTCGGCGCAGCTATCCTTGCGATGGTTGGTGAAGGCGTATATCCGTCCGTAGAGCAAGCCTGCGCAAACGTTATAAAGGCTACGGACAGCTACGAGCCGCGGCAAGAGGTCGTATCGATGTACGACAAGCGTTACGAAGTCTTTAAGGGGCTTTATGCAGCCCTTAAAAATAGTTTTACGGAGATGAGCAGATAAATCAATGAAGGACAATAAAAAAGCCACGCCGAATATCATGACATATCTGATATTGGCGGTGCTACTGACACTGCTGTTTAATGCGTTTATATCGTACATAAACAGCGAAACCTTTGAAGAGGTGCAATATAACGAGTTCCGAAACTTTATCACGCAGAACAAGGTTGAAAAGGTAGAGATAGAGTCGGACAGGCTACTGATATGGTTAAAGGAAGAAACCGAGACAGAGCCGAATAAGCTGAAAAAAACCTACTACACCGGCTATATCTTTGACGCAGATTTATTGCCGATGTTAAACGACCACGGCATTTCTTACGGTCGAAAAGTCACGAACAACAATCCGGTAATGGACATTGTGATGACATGGGTATTACCGATAGCGATTATCTACGGACTTTCCACGCTATTGTTAAATAGCGTTGCAAAACGGATGGGCGGCGGTGGTCGCGGCGGCTTCATGTCTTTCGGACAGAGTACAGCCAAGGTATATCTTGAGAAACGCACGGGTATTACTTTCGATGATGTTGCGGGTCAATCCGAGGCCAAGGAATCCCTGACCGAGATTGTAGACTTTCTACACAATCCGGGCAAATACACCGCAATCGGCGCAAAACAGCCCAAGGGTGCGTTATTGGTAGGCCCGCCGGGTACAGGTAAAACCCTGATCGCAAAGGCCGTCGCGGGCGAGGCGAATGTCGCATTCTTCTCGCTGTCTGGTTCGGATTTTGTGGAGATGTTTGTGGGTGTTGGCGCATCACGCGTGAGGGATTTGTTTAAACAGGCGGCACAGCATGCGCCATGCATAATATTTATCGATGAGATAGATGCGATCGGTAAAAGCCGCGACAACGCAATGGGTGGCAACGATGAGCGCGAGCAGACATTGAACCAGTTGCTCGCGGAAATGGACGGCTTTGATTCTACCAAGGCTGTTGTTATACTCGCGGCGACGAACAGACCGGAGATATTAGACAAGGCTTTATTGCGTCCGGGTCGCTTTGATCGACGCATCATCGTCGAGCGTCCCGATCTAAAGGGTCGCGAGGACATTCTCGGGGTTCATGTAAAGAAGGTAAAGACCGACACATCGATCGATTTAAAAAAGGTCGCACTCGCAACGCCGATGGCTACCGGTGCAGATCTCGCAAACATCGTGAACGAGGCTGCGTTGGCCGCCGTACGTGCTAAACGTGACCGCGTATGCCAGACCGATCTGATGGATGCGGTCGAGGTTGTTATCGCGGGTAAGGAAAAGAAAGACCGCATCATGAACGAACGCGAAAAGCGTATCGTTGCGTATCATGAGGTAGGGCACGCTCTTGTGACGGCGCTCCAAAAGGACAAGAGGCCTGTGCAAAAGATTACGATTATTCCGCGCACATCGGGTGCGCTTGGATATATTCTAAAGCTACCCGAGGATGAACATTTCATCGAGTCTAAGGACGATATGCTGTCGGATATAACGACGGCGGTCGCGGGTCGTGCCGCTGAGGAAATAGTGTTTGGCATACGTTCCTCGGGTGCGGCGAATGACATTGAACAGGCAACAAATATGGCAATGAACATGGTCAATGTGTATGGTATGTCGGATGAGTTTGATATGATGGGGTTATCCAGCGTCCAGAATAAATATCTGGATGGGCGCATGGTATCAAATGTATCCGATATAACGCGCTCAAGGGCTGACAAGGAGGTGCAGGAAATCATCAGGGACTGCCACCGTAAGGCAACCGATATCCTCAAAACGCACATGGACGCATTGAGGGATATCGCAGAGTTTTTAATCAATAAGGAAACGATCACCGGTGACGAATTCATGGATATACTGAGCCGGTACACCAATTTGAACGGAGGTCTTAGTTATGAAAACGCGTAAGAAAAACATCCTGCTTGCTATCATCATGGTTATGACAATGACGGTGTTGAATGTATCAATATTTGCATATGCCGAAAGCGTAAGCTTCGATACTGTCACCATCTCAAACAATGGCTTGATCACCCCGTATTCGAATTCGACGTTCAATGTTAATTTTTACGTAAACGCGAGTTCGAGCACGAGTACTGGTTACTTGTCGTTAAGCCTTTACAACGGTAGCTATTCAGGTAATTACTATCCTGTTCAGACTATCAGTGCTAACGTAACAAACGTCAGCACAAACCCAAACCGTTACAATGTCTCGGGAAATTTCAGCTCGAATATTCCTGCAGGCACATATACGATCGTAATAAACAATGATTCGGCTTGGTATTTCTCAAATCCATATGTAGGTTCGGCATATACCTCCGGATATTATCCGTATAATTACAACTATAACTACAATTACAACTACTACGACCCATATTATTACAACAACCGTGTAACGATTTCGGGCCGTGCGTACACCTATTCAAACGGCAGCAAGACCCCGCTATCGGGCGTTCGTGTCTATGCATACAGGAACGACAGCAACAGCTCGTCCGACTATATCGGCGAGTCATATACAGACTCAAACGGTAACTATACGATAGACTCAACGAACTCCAATAATTATTATGGCGGTTCGGTACGTATTTATGCCGATTACTCGGGCCAGCGCAGGCTCAATTCCGCTGAATCGGATTTCGACTCTGACTATAGAGTGATCTCGCTCAGCGGCAGCAGCGGCTCGTATTATAACGACCCGTATTACTACTATGGCTATTACAATAACGGCTACTACAACAACTATTACAACTACAACTATAATTACTACAACTACTCATATTATGACCCGAGCACAGGTCTGTATTACTACTACGACCCTAATACCAACACCTACTTCAGTAGCCCCTCCTCGACCAACCCGTATTACAATAATGGCTACTACAACGGATACAATAATGGCTATTACAACTACTACAACAACGGTTACTACTACGGCACCCTGACGGCCTCGCAGGACTTCGTGTTCGTGCCGCAGCTGACGATCAAGGGACGCGTTTTGGATCCGAATAACGGTAAAGCGCTCACAGGTATATCCGTATACACCTCGGGCACAACCGATTCGTCGGGTAATTTCAACGTAACAGGCGTAACCGATCTGGGTAGCGCAAACAACTTAAATGTCTATCGCAACAACACAACGATCGGTTATATCAATGTAAACGCAAATATGTCTGATTTCAAACACGGTTCGATACAACGCGACTTCACGCTCGTTCCATCCTCAAACTACTCGTCGCAAGCCGTAACACAGGACTCGACACAGAGTACAACTACAACAAAGTCGACCGCATCCACCACCGGTTACAACGATCCGAGGATCAACAAGATCAATCTGAACGGCGAAGCGATGTATGACGTATCAAACTCGAATTTCTCGGGCAATACGACACTCGATGTATATAACGACACTACGAGCTTTAACATGTCGTTTAACGTCGGCCTGCTCGTAAAGGCCAGCACTATTAATCCGAGCGGCAATTTCATCATCAACACCCCGAGCTTCAAATACTACCTGCCCTACAGTGTCGTAAAGAAGGTCAGCGGCCTCGGAAACTATCTTGCAAACAGCTCGATCATGAATACAGATGCATTCTTAAATCTGTCATTTAACGTGAAGCCGGTCAGCTCTGAGACAGCCTCAATGATACAGGAAACATATCCGGGCGTTAAGGTTGTCAGCAACTCATATGATGTGAAGTATTCTCTGTCCTCATATGACGGCGTGAAGGATATGAGCAGCATGCTCAACTCCGACACCGTATTGACAGACTACGTAACAATGGTCATCAACACGACCGAGAGAGGCACCGCAGCGATCGTAAGGGGTTCGAACGGTCTGTACATGGTTCCGGCAGTATTCCCGGATCAGACCACCGCAAGGCTCTTTACCAGAGGCAACTCCGAATACATCGTCGTCAGAAACGAGAAGCATAACTTCACCGATATCTCGAATCACTGGGCAAAGGACAGCATCGTTGACGCGGGCGTAAGGCTCATTGTATTCGCGCCAAAGGCAATGAAGTTTGAACCGAACCGCGCTATGTCACGTGCCGAATTCAACGCTATGCTCGTTCGCGCGCTGGGTCTGAAGGCACAGTACGGTTCATCCTCCGGTAACTTCGGTGATACCTGGTATAACGAGAGCGTAGATACAGCCATTTCCTTCGGTATGTTAAACTTCATCGACGGCACCAACTATGAGCTTGACAAGAGCATCACGCGTCAGGAAGTCGCATACATGATAGACAAGGCTCTCGGACTGGCTACCGCAAATGTCAACAGCATGTCATCATACAAGGACGAACCCAATGTGAGCTTCACATTCAAGCAGCCCTTCGCGAACTGCATGGCTCAAAAACTTATGGTAGGCGGTAACGAATATCTGCAGCCGACAGAAACCCTGTCCCGTGCAGAGGCCGTCGTTATCATGCAGAGGCTTTACGAATACCTCGCAAGAACCTATTAATCAATAATTACTACTCTATTTAGTAAAGGGGCCGTATTTCGGCCCCTTTGTTATTAGTGAATTAGCGGGAGATTCTACGGATGAATAGAAAAATCTACATAAAAAACGAAATCGTGAGCTTGGTAGAGTATAAAAAGTCCGATGACAAAGCCCTCGGTATGCTATCGAGTACTTAAACATCGCTGAGCTGCACGCTGGGGCGTATCCGGACAATCATACTAGTAGGCGTATGCTCGAAAAATGCGGCTATATCCCCTATCCCAAAGGCAATGTCCCAGAAAAGCATTATTTGACCGGCGAGTATATCATACAGGCAGATTACATTTACGGAGGTAAGCTATGCGTATAACGGAGATATATTGTTTTGACGACTTTGTAGCGGCACTTTTGGACGCGGGATTTGGATTCGGAAGCGGCAAGGGTGACGGCATCTTTTCGCTGATGCCATGGAACTGGGGCGAGGCTCCGCCCTATGAAACCCCGGTGGAGTGGTTTACAGGCAATCCCGATACGGATCCGTGGGAATGGCGTAACCGCGCTGTCACGGAACGTAACGACATCGCATGTGCCAAACTATTCTTTAACAAAAGCGGATACATCACAAAACCATGGTATCCGTATTTTCTGAGTGCGCGCAGGGTAAACGATGAGGGCATCAAATCCTTTGAGGACGCGTATATGAGCGGCAGTATAAGCCACGAAGCCAAGCGCGTTTACGAATGTATAGAAACGAACGGACACATACCCGCTCACGATATCAAGCGACTGACATCCTTCGGCAAGCAGGAGCAGAACCGTTTTGAGCGCGCGTTAGTAGAGCTGCAGCGCAATATGTATATCACGGTGTGCGGCAGACAGCAAAAGATATCGCGTGTAGGTGAGGCGTATGGCTGGCATTCCGCGGTATTTTGTATGACCGAGGAATTCTGGGGCAGCGAGCTGTTTGACGAGGCAGCAGAGATCGATCCGCACGAGGCTGAGCAAAAAATAACGGCGAGGATCATGGAGCTCAATCCCGCCGCTGAAGACAAACGTATAAAAAAATTTATTAGGGCTTAGTTTTACAGATACTACGAAATTACCTTTTTTAAGATCAATAGCTTTTGACCAGGCATGACCTTACCGGTGTTATCCATGTCATTTACAGCCAGGATCTCGTCGATGCTCGTATTGTAGTGCTTAGCGATATCCCAGAGACTATCCTGCTTTTGCACGACATATAGGGCCATGCTCGGTAGGTTTTCGAGTACGGATTTGTCGATCTCCGAGAACTCAATGTTGCCGATTACCTCCATGCAGCGTTCCTCTGTAACCTGCGTGTTAAATGTCATCAGGAAGCGCACCTCGGTCTCACGCTCGCTGAGCATATTGAAAGCGGAGTGGTCGACGTTGATGTCGATGGTTACGTGCATATCGGGTCTCGCGGATTTCGTTTCGATGATCTGATGATACGGGATCGATTGCTTGTAGGAATACAGCGGCATGTCATCACTTTGGGCTACATAGAGAATATTGGTCTCGATGGCACCTTCAACAGCTATCTTATCATCCATGACCTTTACGCTGTCTAACATCGGTTTGCCCGTGACCATAAATATCTGCATGATGTCGGGGCATTCCTGACCTACCTGTATGACCTCTTTCACCGGGGCCTGATTCCTGTTTCTGCATACAAGGCGCGGATAACATACGGAGGTCTTTTCGATATTTAGGTTGTAGTTGATGCAATATGCATCTTCGAGTATCTCCATGGTCTCGGAGCTGTATACATTGATGTTCGCGAGCACCGAAACATCCACCTCGATGACCCTGTCCTCACCGTCTGCGTCCGGCAGCACCTGCACCTGTTTGTTCTGCACGACGAGCTGCACATCAGCAAACATGTCGTCCTTGGCGCCGTTCACATCGAGCGTGCCCGAGAACGGTACCTCACTCTCGATGAATTCGATCAGGCTGTCCTCGTTCTCACCCTTATATAGCGTGTGCACCGAGAGCTCGCCCGTTACGTTTAGACGACCGGACATCACACGTACATCCTTATTCGCAATGCTTACATTACATGAGAGTAGCTCCATGATGTTCGGTTTGCCGGTCGGAACGATGATCTGATCTCTCACGCTGAAACGATCCGCCTTATTCTCGATCGTCTTGTTGATGTTCAGGCTGTTTTTGAGTAGCTGATTCTCGGGTATGTCCTTGATATCTGTAACGACATCATGGCTCTCAGAGCATTCGGCACTCAATGTAACCCCTATCACGGCCCTATAGCTGAGCTTACGGTCGTTTAACATCTTGAACTCGATATGTACGATATCAGCCTTTGCGGTCACCCATGTATCCTTGGTGACACCCGCCATGTTCATAAAATCATCAAAGTTTGCCGTTACGCTCATGCTATGTACGGGTTTTTCATGCCCCTTGGCTATGTATAGAACATGCAGCTCCATCTTACCGATGAAGTTAACGCGGTCACTGAGGCCCTCTGCGCGCTCTATGCAGGCCTTCGCGTCCGTCTGTAGGATTACCGCCATATCCGGTTTTACATCGGGTACGATGATATCCCCCTCGAGCATGACCTGCGTTGTCTCGCGTCCTATGCTCCTATTCAACAATATCTTTTCCCTGACTAAATCATATGACATAGTATTCCCCCTGAAATATACTTAATTTAATATATTGGAGGTGCTTGTAAAATATGACACCCCTTAACAATTACAGGGAAATGTGATAAAATATCAAAAAAAGGAGGATAAGCAATGAAAACTATAATCAGCACAGAATCCGCGCCAAAGGCCATCGGCCCATATTCACAGGCCATATCGTTCGGGGATTTGATATTTACCTCGGGCCAGATCCCGGTCGACCCCGCCACAGGCGAATTCGTCCCGGGTGGCGTAGCCGAACAAACCCGCGCGAGCTTAAATAATATCGCGGCCATACTCAAGGAGGCGGGCTCTGCACCGGAAAAGATACTTAAAACGACTGTATTCCTGAAAGATATGGCCACATTCGCGGAGATGAATAAGGTCTACGCCGAATTTTTCGGGGATGTACAACATCCCGCACGCTCCACTGTAGAGGTCGCACGCTTACCAAAGGACGCACTCGTCGAGATAGAGGTTATCGCTACGAAGTAAATACAGAGCCGGGTTTATCCATGCATATGATGCGTTGGGTCAATCCGGCTTTTTTTTCGTCCTCCGCGAAGTCTTTGTATAGATGCTCCCTGAAGTTTGCATGCATGGGAAATGTCAGAGCCGGATTGAGTTTTTGTATCGCATATAGTGCCCCTTTGGTCATATCCTCAGGGCGATTGCCGCTGAATGTGCATACCGGGATGAATGCGATATCAAGGTCTGTGATTTGCTCGGCTATATAATCCGTTTCCCCATAAAAGCGTGCGTTGGCCGGGTCACCGTCTCCCCAGTCAGCGTTATCCCCCGCATGATATACAAATAACCCCTCCGCCTCTACAAGAAAACTGACCCCCGCATCCGTTGAACCGGCTGAATAAACAGTTACTGCATCACCGTCCCCCGCATTAATCCGTATCGTCTGGCGCGGGTTTATGCGTATCGTGTTCTGTTCAGATTTCCCGAAATCACCAAATATGCTTGTGACATTCGTATAGACCCGGGCTTGTTCATGTACATTCTTGCTGTAGTGGTCGTGATGGTTATGTGAGAAAAACAGGATAACCTGTTTGTCCGTCATATCCTCAAGGTCGATGCGATGCATAGCACGGTCCGGAAATGCATCCGGAGCGTAATCAAATATCAATACGCGTTTCTTTGTATACACCGCCCATGCGCTGTGCCCAAGATATACAACTTTGAAGTCCGTTTTGTTCATTTAATCTTCCTCCCTATGGCCAGATTGTGACATTATTACCGTATCCCCGCAATAGCTCCCTCCACCTGCTCCGTAGCCAGTTGAGCATAGTCTAACTGGCGTATTTCTTCAAACGCGTCGGTTATCGTAGATAGTGGCTCCGGCGGAGAATCCAATAAAAATAGAGTCATCGTGAGCCTCTGCATAATCCTATCAACTTCATTTACAAACTTTTCATAAAGCTTATCTTCAGTAAGCCTTGCACCGATGTCTCTGCGCGTTTGCCAGTCCAGAGGGTATTCCATATGCTTTAGCGCAGTGATTTCCTTCTCATACCCCACCGGCGCGTTTTCGCTGAAATCATATATATCTAACATAAATTTGCTCCGCCTGAATACACCCTTATATTCCCATTTGTAGTATTCAGATATTTTAGTATCTGTAATATATCCGCGTTCATCCTCCGTGTAATCTACGTCTTCTACGCCATACATAAAATGCTTGAAATTATCTATATCCCCCATCCATTCCATAAATCGTAAAAACTCACTGACATCCGTACCCGGCGCCGCTAAGGCCACCATGTCCACTTCGCCGTAATCTGTAAGCGGTTCCGCAAATATATTCATCGTATACTGCGTTTCCACACCTTCCTTTAATTTATATTGACCCGTGTTGATCAATATGGTCGGATATTGGGAGTGATCGACCCTTTCACCCTCTGCAGCAAAGTACAACAGGCCGTCACGTTTAAGCCCGTATAGCTCCGCAATGGCCTCTTGCGCTGCACTGATATTATAAAACGCGTCGATCTTATTTGTATCTTTATTCATCCAAAGGAAATTTGATGCGCCCGTCCCCTGAATGAACATACACGAAAGCGATGTATAACCCTTCTCGGGCAGCATGAGGTTCAGTGCCGAATATCCGAGTATCCTGCCCACTTGCCTGTCAAATTCCTGCATTTGCACGACGCCCGGCACAGAACCCCCGTCACGCCCCTTTAGCCATTTGAGCAGCTCGATATATTCGCTCGCGCTGCGAATTTCCTTGCCGTATTCGCTATATACTTCGTTCTTGATCAGTGCCGCAGGCCGCGCCGGGATGAGCAGCATATTGGCTGGCATGAGGTAAAGCTCGCCGGGCGGGTTTACTGTCGGCGCATTTCGGAGGTATTCCGGGGCGTGTAACGCGGCAACCTCATAGAAATTTCCCAACAGTCCCTTGTCAACAAGACTTATTGCGGCGTTTTGATTGAACACATATACTTTGTTGCCGCTTGTGTCAGAGTTCGAGAGCTCGGTTGTGAGCTTTTCTTCAGTCATGTTACCGAGACTCTTAAACTCGATATCAAATCCGGCCTTTTGCATCAGCTCCGATGCATAAGCCATTCCCGGAGACTCGCCTCCGATTACATATACCTCCAGCAGAGTATCAGCGACATGCGTATCCTCGGAAGCCTGTTTTGCATCTGCTGTATTCACCGTACTCATCGACGCTTCTTTTACATCCTGTGACTCGGCATCCGACAGATGTTCCTCCGCCGCCGGATTAGTCCCACAGGCAACAAGCAACACTAACCCTAAGACCAACGACACAATACGTAATGCTTTCATATTCACACCCCCGCAAAGTATTTTCTTAAGAACCGTTCATCTACATGATATAATTGTAGCACATGACTATCAAGTGACTCTTCGGTCACTTCGTCCGGAGGCATATATGGATAAAAGCTACTCAGCGGATATCTCGACGATCATACGGGAATATAGGATCAAGTGCGGATTTACGCAGCAGTATTTGGCAGAGGGCATTTGTTCAACCCGTCACCTGATCAGAATAGAAAAACACGAACAAGTCCCCCGCGCGGATATAGCCGAAAAGCTGTTGCAAAAGCTGGGTGTGGACTTTTATAAGAAAACAGACCTTGACAGTATCCGCTTGCATCAGGATATAGAGGAGATCATCATTTTGATCTCAAGCGGGCATTACGAGGATTTAATAGAACGGTATAACACATTGCGCGATCGGGAATATTTTGATGACACGGATATTTATGTAAAGCAATTCTGCCTGACATGCGAAGCTGTTTTACTATTTCGTATTGAAAGCAAACCCGAGCATGCAAACAAACTAATTATCAATGCTCTCTCACTGACTATTCCGAGCTTTGCGATCAATAACATCAGCAAATATTACATAAGCGGAAACGAATACATCGCTATTAATCAAATGGCATTAATAAACGCTGAGATCGGCAATATCGAGCCTGCCATCTATATCTGGAGACAGCTTAAAGCCTCTATCCTTTCCCATATGATGCCGCTGACATTTAAATCGGATACCCTCCCAGCCATCGCATCGCATCTATCAAAATACCTATGTATCAACGGTCTATACGAAGAGGCATTAAACGAGTGCGAGGACGGCATCGAGTATTGCAGGAAAGGTAAACAATATCGCTGTATAGGCGATCTGTATTTCAATAAGGCTCACTGCTGTATAAGCCTCGGCGACAGCCAAAGCGCCGATGAGTGTTTTGAATGTGCGTATGTTTGGGCAAAAATGACTGGGGATATAATAAAGTCCGAGGAAATAAAAAAGGGGCTGTAGCAAAGCATAGTTATACTTAGCTACGGCCCCTTATATTATCTTACCTTGAAAATAGCTTACTTCTTATACTGCGCGCTATACGCGTTCTGATAGTTTTCTATCAACTTATCCATTCCCTGCTGTTTAAGCATTGTGACAAACTGATCATACTCGCCATCAATCTTCTTTGTGCCATTCATAAAGCCCGTCATGTATTCTTTGAGTGTGTTCGACAATTCGGTCTTCATGACCATCATTTCATCATTCTGCTCTTTGGTGAATTTAACCGGCGGCAGCTTGTTATCTGTTTTAGCAAATTTCATATAGTCCTCGGACACGACCTGCAGAAGTTTCTCAAGACCGTCTGAGCTATATATATCTGTGGTCTGATCAAAGGTCATACCGTTACGTACATCCACGGGACGATAATCTATACACTGCTGGCAGAGGTGGTCGTTTTGAGGATCCCTCTCTTGCCAAGGCTTCAACTGGGTATACAGTGCCGGTTTCCCGTTGATGCCTATCTCACCGTCTGTCGGGTAACGCCATGCTTCTCCCTCGACACCCAAGTACGAGCGCAATGTACCCTCGAGCGTATACATCACATCGCCCCACTTCACAGCGACCTCCGGATATTTACAATCCACGGAAATCAACATATCTCTTGCGGAAACACTGCCATAAGGATCATGCACAACACCCTGATAGCCTGCCGGTCCCTTTAGGGGGGTTACGGCACGGAACATCTTATAACGGTCGCCGCCAAGCTGCGCAAACATACCACCGTATCCGCCTCCGGCTGCACCTACGATATCTATCTCGGGGTTTTCTACCAGTTGGGTCAACTGCACCTGAGTATTTGAGAACGACCCCTCATAATACAACCCCTCTGAATAGAGCTTGTTTAGAAACGTGAGTCCTTCAATCATGTCGGCTGAGTTGTAGAACGGAACCGTTACCTTACCGTCGTTACCTAAATACAGACCAAACGAGCTTGCCGTGCTGTCGGTTATGTTATAGTCATAGTAAAGGAACGAGTTCATTAAGAACGCATCATAGTTATCCCACCAGCTGTCCGATGCATGAGCACCTGCAAGGGCAATCTCGTCAGGCTTGCCGTTGCCGTTCGGATCCTTTTCCTTGAATGCCTTTAGCACCTGATAAAACTCATCGGTGGTCGTCGGCATGCTAAGCCCAAGCTTATCGAGCCAGACTTGATTTATCCACATCTTACGCGAAACGGTACAGTGATAGCACTCGTTGACGCTGGGCATAGAGTAGATGTTTCCGTCGAGCTGTGTAATGATCTCACGCGAGCCCGGGAAGTTTTCCCATATCTTCTTTATCTCGACGCCGTTCTGATCGATCAGATCGTTCAGCGGCATCAGCAGATTTTCGGATACGCCGTATTGTTGTATCTGAGGCTCGGTAAAGCTTAGACCGAAGAACACATCCGGATAATTGCCGCTGGCCAGCACCAGATTTACCTTTTCTGTACGGCCCTCAAGCGGAATACCCTCATATTCGATCTTCACATTGGTTTTTTCTTCCATCCACTTTGTAAATGAATGTGTATTCCAATCAATGATCGCGGGATGCTGCGTTACCAAAAATTTCAACTTCACATCTCCCACATTCGGAACGATTGGAAACTCACCCGGAGCCGAAATCTGCACGTCACTTGAGGCGGTGTCGTTTGTTTTTGTGTCTGCCGCCGTGCTCTTGTTGTCAGATGCGGGAGCTTGATTCGTAGCCTGCTCTGTAGAAGCCGAATCAGTGCTAACCGTCTTGGCGCTGCAGCCTGACATGACTGTCAATAACATCACAGCTGCCATTAATAAGCATAGTTTACGCATTTCATGCCTCCTTAATATGTTTTGTATTTTAGATCAACCCTTCAACGAGCCGATCATGATACCTTGAATAAAGTACTTTTGTACAAACGGATACAATAGCAGCGGCGGCACACTCGCGATAACGATGATAGCGTATTTGAGCACATTAATGAGGCCTTGCCGCATAGCAAGCTCCTTTGCGTCCACGATCATGCTCGGATCGATCTGGTTCATGATCAGTATATTACGTAACACAACCTGCAGCGGAAACAGGTTCTTGTCTGTCAGATAAATAAACGCATCGAAATATGAGCCCCATATGCCTACAGCCGAATACAATCCTATGACTGCAATGATCGGTGTCGACAGTGGCAGCACGATCTTAAACAACATCCTAATAGGTCCGCAGCCGTCCAGATTCGCGGATTCGTATAGCTCCTCGGGGATAGTAGTTTGTAGATATGTACGGGTTAGTATTACAAACCATACATTCATGGCGCCCGGTATAACCATAGCCCAGATAGTATTTAAAAGCTTTAATTTACTAACAACGAGATATGTAGGGATCAGGCCGCCCGAGAAGAACATCGTAAAGACCAATATCCATGAGATAATATTACGCCCGAACAGCTGCTTACGTGAGAGCGGATACGCGCACAGTATACACATACACAGATTTACCGCGGTTCCGATCACCGTATAAATGAAAGAGTTTTTATAGCCGATCAGTATCAGGTCATTACGAAACGCGGCCTTGTAGGCATATAGCGTCGGCTCCACGGGCCACAGAAACACCTTGCCGGACATGACAGCAGGTGTCGACGAAAACGAAGCGCTAACGACGTAAATAATCGGATACGCAACTACTAATCCGGCAATGATCAGCAATCCATAGATGATAATCGTAAAAATCATATCGTCCCAACTCATGCGTTTAGTCAATCTAAGCACCCCCTACCATAGTGATGTTTCTGAGAGCCGAGATGATGCAAAGTTGCATATCGTCAGCAATATCAAGCTTACAATCGAGTTGAACAGGCCGACAGCTGCGGAAAAGCTGTAGTTCATATTTTGCAGGCCCATTTTATATACATAGGTGGAGATTATCTCTGAGACGCGGATATTTGTACCGTTTTGCATCAGATAAGCCTTTTCGAATCCGACGTTTAGGATGGCACCGGCGTTTAAGATGAGTAATGTGATGATCGTGGGCATGATACCCGGCAGATCGACATTGATAACTCTGCGAAACTTGTTAGCACCGTCTACCATCGCGGCATCATACAGCTCGGTATTGATACCGGATAGCGCTGCCAAGTATATAACCGCTGAATATCCTGTAGTCTGCCAGACACCCGACCAGACATAGAGGTGTGGGAAATAGGATGCTATGCTCGTATAGGATTGTCGCTGGACGCCAAAGCCAGCCAAGAAGACGTTTACAATACCGACCTGAAGGTCAAAAAACTGTGTAACCATAGCAACGAGAACAACAGTAGATATGAAATACGGCATATATGTAATCATTTGAATCGTTTTTTTGAAGAACTTGCGCTTGCATTCATTAAGCGCTATAGCCAATACCACCGCGAGCGGAAAGCTCATTAATAACGAATACAGGCTCAAGGTCAGGGTATTACCGATGATCTGCCAAAACGACGGCGCGTTAAAAAAGGTTTTAAAGTGCTTGAGTCCGACCCATGGGCTACCATAGAAACCCAATCGTGTTTTAAAATCACGAAACGCAATCTGTACACCATACATGGGTACATACTTAAATACAATCAGATACGTGATAGGTAAAAGCAGCAAGATATAGTACGGGATACTCTTAACGAAAGCTCTTCGGTAAACGGTAATTTTTTTATTAATGTTCACTCCATATCACCATCCTCACAAAGCATAAGTATGTTTCTTATGTACAATATTAACACTCGTATTGTGATATGTAAATACATATTGCCACTTTGCACAAATTATTTGACTCCATCCAACAACTTGTGTTAGAATGCTTTCATTAAAGCAGAATCTCATTCTCACCCGGGTCGCTTGAGACGTAGGGTCAATAGGTTTTTCTATGCGGATTGTTATGATAGAACTATGTTAATGCGCATACATTGCATACATTTTTTATCGTTCATATCCTGATATCAAATGACTAACCCACTGAGAGTGAGCCTATGCTTGCTCTCTTTTTATTTTCAAACTACATGTACACAAAATGGAGGTGTTCATTTATTACCGAATTAATGATCAATGACGAGATCAGGGACAAGGAAGTCCGCCTTATTGACGCAGATGGCACGCAGCTCGGCGTTATGTCCAACCGAGACGCTATGAAGATTGCCGACGACAAACGTATGGACTTGGTCAAGATTTCGCCGACGGCGAAGCCGCCTGTTTGTAAGGTCATGGATTATTCAAAATTCAAGTTCGACCAGGCGAAAAAGGACAAGGAAGCGCGTAAAAAACAGAAGACAATCGACATAAAGGAATTGCGCCTATCGCCCAATATTGACACTCACGACATTAATGTGAAGGTAAATAAAGCTATCGAATTTCTTAAGGGCGGAGACAAGGTCAAGATCACGATACGTTTCCGCGGCAGAGAGCTCGGTCATACAGATATCGCATATGGTATCATGCATGATTTTGCTCAGCAGGTATCGGAGCACGGTATCGTCGAAAAGCCTCCACGTATGGAGACAAAGTCGATGGCGATGTTCTTGACTCCGAAGATTTGACAACTGACAAGGAGGATTTAACCATGCCAAAAGTAAAAACAAAGAAGGCCGCTACAAAGCGTTTTAAGATAACCGCAAGCGGTAAGTTCAAGTATCCAAAGGCTAACAAACAGCACATCTTGGGTCACAAGAGCCCGAAGCGCAAGATGGGACTGCGCAAGGCCGGTATCGTTGACAAGACGAACCAGGTAGCAGTACGTCGCATGATGCCCTACGCTTAAGATTTTTGCAGCAGCCTACGCATAAGACAGGAGGAATATTTTTATGGCAAGGATAAAAGGTGCTATAAACGCGAGAAAAAGACATAAGAAGATATTAAAGCTCGCGAAGGGATATTGGGGTTCACGCAGCAAGCAATACCGCGTAGCTAAGCAATCGGTCATGAGGGCCATGGCTCACGCGTTTGCAGGACGCAAGCAGACAAAGAGGGAATACCGCAGGCTCTGGATCACACGTATCAATGCTGCCGCTCGCAACAATGATATCTCATACAGCAAGCTCATGAACGGCTTAAAGCTCGCGGGTATTAACATCAACAGAAAGATGCTCGCCGAAATGGCGGTCAACGACAGTGCTTCGTTTACAAAACTTGTGGATTCGGCAAAAAGACATCTGGGTTAAGGCATAAAGATAAAAGGACATCCAAAGGATGCGTAGGGAGAGATGCTTATGAAGCTCTTTGTTACGGCATTACCTGTATTCGATTCTCAGATGGCCGTCGAGGCTTACTGGCTGTCATATCACGACAGTAGTAAGCTATTCGGCCTTGCGAACGATTTCAAGAGTTTTGACGGCGCGATGCATATGCCCGGTGTGGATCTGTTGGAAATGGTCGGCGTAGAGCCCTTTACAGGCGGTAAGAAGATTTTTGTGCATATCAGTGAGGTTCAGCTCTTGGCCGGCACAATCACACAGTCCAAGATAGAGCCGAGTCTTCTCATCTGCGTGCTGTCAAAAGACATTCCGCCGACAGATAATTATTATGATATCTGTAAGACCTTGGTTCAGCTCGGCTATACGCTCGCGATCGAATACCTTCCCTACAATGAGACCACTGCCAAGCTCTACGATCTCTGTAAATACGTGGTGTTTGATTATTCGTTGCCATCGACGATGGGTGAACTGTTGATGCTCTCGAAGTATCTGCCTCGGATACGCGCTCTGCTTTTAAATGTATCGAGCATAGTAACCTTCGAGGGTCTTAAATCGATGTCCAATCTCTGCTTTGAGGGTAGCTTTTATAACCAGCCTATTTCAAAGACTAACACAAGGGTCTCGCCGATCAAGGCAAACTGCTTGCAATTATTGAAATTGGCCGGTGAAGAGGACACAGACATTACTCGGATAGTCGAGCTTTTAAACCGCGATGTCTCATTGCCGATCTCATTGCTCAAGTTTATAAATTCACCCGCATTCGCGTTATCACGTCAGATTGATTCCATCCAACAGGCTGTCACATTGCTCGGTCTTATTGAGATGAAGAAATGGATCATGATGATCGTTTCGACGCAGGTCGCCGAGGACAGCCCGAGCGAGATCACGAAGCTCTCGCTGATCCGTGCAAAATTTGCCGAGAACCTCGCGCCAAAGTTTAAGCGTGACGATCTCTCGAGTTCTAGCATGTTCTTATTGGGACTGTTTTCGCTTATTGACGTCGTACTTGAAAAGCCCATGGCCGAGGCCATTGATGAGATATCCGTAAACCCGCGTATACGCGACGCCTTGGTCTTAAAAGCCGGCGTGTATTACGATGTGATGCATCTGATATATTCCTACGAACGTGCAGACTGGGCGGGCGTAGGTATTGTGATGATGCGTTACGAGCTCGAGGCTGATGATATCAGCAATGCGTTTATATCATCACTGACATGGTACCGTGATTTCCTGCAGCATATACAGATACATTAATCGGAGGCAACTTTTGAGTATATTTGAGGCTGGGATGTTATTGTGTTTCGGGTTGGCGTGGCCTGTAAATATATATAAATCTATAAAATCACGCACCACCAAGGGTAAGAGCTTGATGTTTCTATATATCGTCGCTCTCGGTTATGTCAGCGGCATTACACATAAGCTACTCTTCTCACGCGATATCGTGTTGGCGCTCTACATCATCAACTTGATGATGGTATTGACCGATCTGACACTGTATTACATAAATCTGAAACGAGAAAACAAAGAAAAATCTCAATAAAAGAATACCACGAATTTATACAGATTTTACGGATTTACACGGATTTTAACCCTATAAAGGTCTTATCCGCGTAAATCCGTTTTTTATCCGTGTAGATCCGTGGTAATTTTTTATATTATTTTTATGTTATA
>CAYURR010000028.1:0-22415 GCA_964446745.1 uncultured Defluviitaleaceae bacterium
TTTTTTTGTAAAATCTATTAAAAACGGTTCCAAACACAAGGAGATTCAACATGCGTGTAGCGGCTATTATAGCGGAATACAACCCATTTCATAACGGTCATATGTATCATATATCTCGTACCCGGGAGCTCACCAATTGTGACTATCTAATAGCCATCATGAGCGGTAATTTTATTCAACGTGGCTATCCTGCTGTGTGCGATAAATTTTCGCGAGCGCGTGCCGCGCTGTTACACGGGGTCGATTTAGTCATTGAACTGCCTGTATACCTATCCACCGCGTGCGCAGAATACTTCGCATATGGCGCGGTCTCTGCGCTAAACAATACGCGTGTCGTCGACTACCTGAGCTTTGGCAGCGAATGCGGGGATATCGGTTCACTTTGGCGTGTTGCCGATGCATTGACCGATGCTGATATCTCGGAGCGGCTAGATAGCGAAATAAGAAGCGCCGTACGAGACGGCCTATCATACCCGGCCTCACGCAGCCGCGCGTTATCAGGCCTTGCAGACGATGACATCATCAAAAACCCGAATAATATTCTCGGCATCGAATACCTAAAGGCACTCAAAAAACTCAATTCGGACATCAAACCAATGACTGTAGAGCGAACAGGCGAAGGTTATCATTCGGAACGTATGAACAGCTTTGCATCTGCCACCGCCATACGTAAGGCCGTGAGTGTCGGAGATCTCAATCACATACGCGAAGCGATGCCCGAGGCTGCATTTGATATATTCGCATCCGAACTTGCAAAGAGACGCACAGACATCGACGCATTGAGTTCCGTGTTTCAATACATCGTGAGGAGCACAGCAAAATCTGACATCACTGATCTGCTGGACGTGACCGAGGGTCTTGAAAATCGATTCATATCCGCAGCATCCGAGACATTCCGCCTGACAGAGCTCATTGATCGTGTAAAGACCAAGCGTTATACCCATACGCGCATCTCGCGAACGTTACTGCACATCCTATTAGGCATAGACAGGGCTACGGTAACACGTATCATAGAAAACGGCGTTCCCTACTTACGCGTGCTCGGCTTTCGAAAAAGCAGCGTCGAGCTGCTCTCTCACCTTACATCCGTAGCCTCAGTGCCGGTTATTACGAACATGAAAAAAGCATTGGACGACGAAAGTCTCGCCGCGACAATGCTTAAAAAAGAGATATATGCAACGGATATGTTTAATCTCTGTGACACGAACAGTAAGGCTTATCCCATTAACCATGAACTGACTACACCGATTGTCGTTGTAGACTAAAGTCTGTCTGCCACCGCAAGCTGAGAGAACATCCATGATGAAAAATAATCCTCAATTCCACCTGCGAGTCTTTGCTGTTCCGGTTCATGTTTAACACATAAAAACGATCTCAAATACTCCGTCAGATAGTAAAAGAACGAAAAATAGCAGTAATAGCAAAAGCGATCAAAGTTTAATGTATATGTCAAACCGGCGTTTCGAAAAGCGGATTGTATATCAATTACCTGCTGTTCGATATGCATAAAGAACCATGTATCCCTCTCGATCGGGCCGAGCTTTGGCTGATCCCAGTCAACGACGGTAAAATGCCCGTTTCCGATTATGCAATTACCGCCAGCATCACCATGCGTGAGGCAGAATCCACTCGTGTCCTCTTTACAGCGTGCTGAGAAAAGCCTTAAGCGATCGGCATAGCGGTCAATTATATCATTCTTTTTACGCAAGATTTCACGTATCCGATCCGCATACACATTATGCAGAGGCAGCTTCGAGATTAGCTGATGGAACGCTTCGATCACTTGATCTCCAAAGTCTTCAACCTCTATATCTAATAACTTAGTATCAAGCTTATATACCATCACAAGACGCTCAAACAACTGACCGAGCGGATAGTCCTCTATATTCTCGCCTTCAATAAACGGAAACATCGCCAGCACGCCATCATTAAAGTCACAAGCAAGCGCTCCGGTCTTGGTTTTGATTACAGGAGTAACAAATGATATCCCGTTACCTATCATAAACTCAACCACGGATAAACTGCGACGGTAGCTTTCCTTGTGATAGTCCCAATAGTCTATCTTTACAAAATACGCATTATCTGCGCAGGTTACCTTCCATGTTTCACCGAAAAAGCCCCTCTTGGCTGGTACGATATCACAAAAGGCTATACCGTATGTTCCTATTAAAAAAGTTCTGAGTTCAGATATATAGTCCGGTTGCATAAATCCCTCCCACTATCTTTATGATCACATCAAACAAGCCCTAAGTACGCGCATGCGGAAATTTGTTTTTTACCATATCGCCATTTTTCTTGCCCCATCCGAGCGAAAAAACACCCATATCGCCCGCATCCATGCATACTAATACGTTGCCATCAGCGGTATCTGAGCACACAGTACCCGAACCATATCCAATCTCAAACGACGCGCCGGTCAAATATGTGCCGAGCGAAACATCCTCCGGCTTCAATGTAACCCTCCGCTTGACCTCCCGCACATCTAATCCCATTGCAAACGCCAATGACGGTTCAAAGCGGTTACGCTTGAACTCCCCTAAATACCAGCCGTTTCTGACGATACGCAGGCCGTTTAGCTTAAGTGTTATGTCTAATCCGGCTTTGCAATCCAACCCTCCTGCTGCACTCACATGGTACAAGCGGTCCTGTATCCTCGTAAGCCTGAGATTGTCCGCAAAATATTTCCCCTGTTCAAATACCTCGTCACAAAAATCCTCGAACAACTCGATCTCAGCAATCCTTTTTGCCTTTGCACCGCGTTTTTCCGGTGCGGTCGTATCAGCATATGTTATATCATTCTCGTTTTTTCGTCTTTCGATTATACCTACAAAATGCCCCTCACCCATCGCCCTGTGTGGCCATATGCGCCCACACGAAGCTGTTTCATCATCGTTGTCGAGCTTTATTCCGCGCGATATCCCTAATGCCCCATGCTCTATGCCCACAAATTCAAACTCCGGATTCCGAGATATGAACTCCGCCAACATCTGTTCATTCTCCGCTATCTCGAACGTACAGGTCGAATAGATAATGCGCCCGCCTTGCTTTAGCATCTTGGCAGCATGATACAGCAACTCACGCTGCATCTGTCCGCAACGCTCGGGTTTATGATCCTCCCATTTGGAAATGGCCTCAGGATCCTTTCTAAACATCCCCTCGCCCGAACACGGCGCATCTATCAATATCCTGTCAAAGAACCCCTCGAACCGCGTCGCCAACCGCTCGGGCAATTCGTTGGTCACGATCGCATTACGTACCCCAAATGTCTCAAGATTTCTCACAAGCGCTTTGCAGCGTGACGCACTGATATCGTTCGAGACCAATATACCCTTACCTTTTTGCAGGCTCGCAACATGCGTACTCTTACCACCCGGCGCGGCACATAGATCAAGCACATCCATCCCGGGTTCTATATCGGCCACGGATGCGGGCAGCATAGCGGACGGCTCTTGAATATAAAACAAGCCCGCATGATAATACGGGCTCTTGGCCGGTCGTACATTTTCCGGGAAATAAAAACCTGTACTACACCAAGCAACCGCACCGGTCAGACCGAACGCCTTTACAAGTCCTTCGGCACGGTCCTTAGGCAGCTTTAGCGTATTGATGCGTATGCCTCCGTAACGCTCGCGTTCAAAGCAGTCAAAGAAGCTCTGCGCCTCCTCGCCGAGTAAGCCGCGTATCATTTCGCAAAACGCCTCCGGCAACCTCATGCCAAAGCCTCCGATATAAACACCGCAAGTGTTGAAACCGTTCTGCACGCGTCGAGGTTTAGATCCGTTTCGATGATGTCCACGCCGAAAAACTCCTCTACCCTACAGATAAACGCATACGCAGTAACGGAGTCCAACATCCCGCCTTTACCGATAATTACAGCATCCGTTTCCTTTTCTGCACCTGTACTCTCTGCCAACATACCCAATAGCGTTTCTTTTATCTGTTCTTGTGTTTGTTTAGCCATTTAGCACCTCTATCCCGCTCTTACTTATATCATAACTATTTCTTATAGCATTCCAATCCGCTATAAACATAACCTCTGCATCTGCTCCGACTGTCACAAGACCCGTCTCGGCAACAAAACCCAATATCCTTAGAAGTAGCAACACCTGCCGGTTCAATCCCGAATTCTTGTATCTGAATTTAAATGTAGGGTTTACTATCGCAGTCTCCGTTGCCAGCCTTTCAAGTGTCGCATACAAAAACACCGTGCCCACACCCCTGCCCTCTATGCGGCAGGATACGCAAAACACATCTATAGTCCCATCCGCTATCATACAGACACCGACGATACCATGCTCCCCAAAGATGTCGCTGAGCTCACATACGAATACATAGTGCCCTTCTATAGCGGCGTACCCCTTAATCAAGTCACGATCGATGGCCGCTCTTATGTTATTCATCTTATTTGTGCGCGAGGCGAGTTCACAGACCCTGTCCATATCCGCTTCGTTCATCGGCCTCACTATTAGCTTCATCTTGCACTCCGCTAAGAATTCCTCACGTGTACCCGTGAAACGTTCTTGAAACAAAACCCGCTGTTCATATGCCTGCATCACCGAGCGCCTCTGCATCGGCACATAGCCCTGCAACTCATGCCCAATGCGGGATTTGAGTGCGATCAGTTCAGTGGGCGCGTAGACGCTTACATCGGGCAAAAACCGCCCTACCTGATAGCGTTCAAAAGCATCGTCATCCACAAACGCAATTGTATCCGCCGATATATTAAAATGCTCTATTATTCGGTTCAATGCTATATGCTTGGGCTCATATGTGAATTGCGGATAAAGGAAATATTCCTCGAGCTCATAGTACCTGAGCACATCCACCGCACGCGCACGGTCATTGCGGCTCACGATGCTCTGTAATATCCCCTTTTGATCGGCAAAAAAAATAAAATCCCTTACCATAATGTTAAGGGATGTGTTCTCCTCGCCCACAGAGCCCGACCAGAGGGTTTCGTCGAGGTCCCATGCGATGAGCTTTATCATAACTGGCTTAGCTCCATTTCCATCGTGATGTGCGTGGCCTTAAAGCCGCATTCCTTATACAGACTGCGCATTGGTATATTGCTCGTATGGACCTTTCCGACGATATGCTTTGCACCGTTTCGGCGGCAATACTCAAGGCCATGCTGCATCAGTCTCTTTCCGCAATCTGTGCCGCGCACCTCGGGCGACAGATAAAAGCTCCTGAAGTTCACATATCGTTCCTTAGTGACGGAATTTGTGCGTATATCCACCCACATCCATCCGCAAACACCTTCATCAAGTGTCATAACGAGCATGCCTGCGTTGTTTTTTTGCATCGATTCCCTTAACTTTCGCGCATGAAACTCGGGATCTGTCACCGCTTCGTCTCCGAACGATATCCTCGATATCTCCGCTTCAAAGCCCGCTAAACACATGACATCGCCTTCCGTGCATGGCCTTATCTGTGTATTGTCTATAATTTCACTCATCATACATTCTTCCTATCCACCAGCAGGAATCTGTCGCCTCCGCAATGTGGGCAATGCGAAGCCTTGAGGTGCTCGATATTCATAAACGCCTCATTCTTTCCCACACCATAGACCTTGTTGCAGCGTATGCAGGTATATTTCCTGACTGTCACGCGTGCCTCGCCTGTATATAACGCCGCATCACGCAGTTCCTTTTGATATTCTTTAGTCTGAACCTTCTTTGTTTCCTCGGTCGTGCCGAGCACATACATATTGCTCACGCTGCCTGTGATCTGCGAACCCTCATAGCGGTTAAATGAACGATATAGCGACTTTATAATCAGCCCGAATTCCGAGAACATGGTTTGCAGCTTCAATAAATCAAGCGGAGGCTTCTGCCCGAACGAAAGCAAGAGGTTGACACCGGTCTTTTCCAGCATATACAGGCCTCGGGTTATAAATAATCGACATCCGTCCACCGTATATGGCGGGTCTGTAAACATCAGATCATGTGTAGCCTCGAGTCTATCCGACAAGGGTTGTTTGAGGTCGTGTTGTACGCATTTTATGGGTAACTTCGCTTGTTGAGAGAAACCTTGAAGCGACGCAACAATGCGTTCGTCCTTCTCGACTACCGTTATCCTAACCGGGATACGCTTTTGTTTAAACAGATGCTTCAAGAGTACGCATACCGCGACTGAAATAAAATCGTCGTCGCCTATACACAATACATCCTTGTTGAATATATTTGCTGTCTGTATCGCAAGCACCGCACGTTTTAAAGCGGTGATAGGCAGGCATTTACATTGATCGAGCGTGGTGTCTGCATTGGGCCTGTCCATGAAAATCTCTGTGAGCTCATCCAACGCATCCTCAAACATAATCTCAAGCTCGTTGTCGTCTAATCTATCCAATGCCATCAACTGCAGATAGAGGCTTTCATCAAGGCCCTCAAATCCCAATTCGTTACAGATAAAACGCTTGCCCGTCTCTGTAAGGCGTAACCCGCCTATAGTCGATACAAAATCGAGCTTTTTATATTCGTTTTTCATCGCAACGACAACAGGCACGGGCATAAATATCTCCCGTGCCAAATCATTTATCGGTATTTGCTCGTTGAAATATAGCTTTATCAGGAACTGCTCGGCCACATTGGGGCCCTCGTTAAGATTAGTTCTTTCGGCGATTTCTGAAAGAACCCTATTCATATTTCATCACTCATCATCGTTTAATCTTTCGTCCTGTCAATAGATATACTAATTCGTCATATCCGGAGCCAAATGGTATGTTGAACTCGCCGTTCATTACATACATTTCAAGCTTAGCTTTTACTAAGTAACTGCTAAAACTCTTTGCGCTGTCAATAATACCGGCCTGTTCCATTAGATCCGATACCTCATTCAACGACATGCCTTTCTCTATGCCTAAGACGAAGCGGTTACTCTCCGTCCTTGCATAGCCCTTTTTAGCAGAAGCGGTAGCTGTAGGGGTTTCGGTAGATTGCGCTAATGTGGCTTGGGTTTCGGGTTCATCGGTGGGAGGAGCAGATGCCTCAAGGGCTTGCTCATCGGTATTGGTATGAGGGAACACCATGCCAAGCTGACCCGCACGGTTGATCACGAAACGATCCGAGACATGATACTCGGCTTCAGCCGCCATGATCATATCCAGCTTGCGCGCACGGTCGATGATTTCATCGTCGGTCAGATCGATCGGGACCGTTATAATCTCCGGTTCCGGTGTTACTATAGGCATAGCCACAGGCTCATTGATTACCGTTTTTTCAGGGGGCTTTGCTCCGTTTTCCTCGCTGTAAGCCCAGAAAATGACCGCTGCGGTTATGATTATACCTATACCAAATCCTAAAACAATATTCTTTATTTGCATTACTCCTGACCCTTTCCAAGGCTGTAAATCAGCGCTACCTCCCCCTGCCCCATATTCAACGTACGGGCGATGTCCGCAAACGACATACCCGAATCATACATTTCCTCTATCTTTTCAAACTTTGAACCCTTTACGCTCCTGGTTGGCATCTTTGCTATAGGTGCAGGTTCCGGTTCCGGTCTCAGTTCAGTTTTCTTTTCCTCGCGCTTTTCAATAGTTTTTACAGGTGTTGATATTTCCTTCTTTTTTTCGTCGATCAGGCTATACAGAAACAATAGCTCCTGATACTTGCCCTCCATTTCCTCGAAAATCTGTTTCGCGATCTTGTCAATCTCCGAAACTGTATTTTCGGGGTCGTTAGCGTTGTCACTATTTACTGTTATGACTTCATTTCGCTTCTGTTTTTTATTATTTGATATCATTACCAGTAGCGCGATAACCACTAATATGATACCGAGCGCAATCAGGCCCGTAAGCACAGGTAAAAGCATTAAAACACCTCATACCGATATGTCAAATAAACTGCCCCCGTCCATTCTGCGCAACATAGCTTTTTCATCAGCTTTGTCCTTTGCTTCCTTTTTGTTCCTCTGGGACGAGGCACCACCACCGTAACCACGCGATTCATTCATGGTCTGATCCGATTTCTCACTCTGAACAACATGTTGGTCCTGCATGCGCACCTCTTTAGAAAACTTTTCAGTGAACTGCTGCTGCAACACCTCACCATGCCTGGGTTCCATGTGAGCCGATCTGTTTATATCAGGCGTGCGTTGAACCGCTACCTGCATGTCTATTGGGCGTATCGACATAGACTACCTCCATCTTAATACGGACCGATGTGTATATGCCCGTCCTTATTGGTCATTGTTACATTATGCAATACATCCCGCATATGCATCATGGCGTCGCCTATTATGACCTTTACACCATAATACATCGTATCGCTGACCTTTATAACACCCCCGCGAGGATCCATCGCCTGCATGTTTTGCTGCATGCGTACCTGTATATCGTTTATCTTGCCCCTATAGAACATCCTTGTCTGTATAGACTTTAACAGAACGTTCTTCTTATCCTCCGGTAGTTCACCCTTCTCCTGCATCTGTTTCAACCGCTCGACGATAGTGTCTACCTTTTCGTATTCTTTTTTCATCGCGTTGAGTTCTGCGACGATCTCCTTGTTTTTATCTACGTCCTCCGGCAGATTACCTACCCTTATCTCCGTCGCCGTAGACATCGACGATCCGATTGTCTTTGCCTCTATTCTCTCGTTCACGACAGCCGTTCCGCCGACCAACTGTCCCTTCCTGCCGTCAATCTTAAGTAATCCGCCACACTGTATATGGCTGTGTAGGATATCACCTGCCGTTATATCACCGCCTGATACAGCTGTCGCGTTATAAATAAACTTCGCTGCGATATCACCTTGAGCCTTTATGTTTGCCTTGTCTCCACCCATTATACCGCCAGCAACGACGATGCTTGCATAGGACTCCAACGTGGCACCCTCTACTACACCGCCCACCTCGATATTCTGCGTAGCCTTGACCTTATAACCCGTAGACACATTACCTTTTATCGTTACGCTGCCCATAAAGTCTATGTCACCGGTCGATGCGTCCACATTACCCGTTACTTCTAAAATCGGAAGCACCGACACCCTGTTATTCTCAAATATGATCTGGCCGCTTGTACCCGCGAGTACGCGCTTACCGTCCTCGGACACCACAACATTCTTACCGACCGGGAGATTGGGGGTAGGTTTAGGCTTTCTGCATGGAAGGATCTTTCCGGTCACATCTGTTCCGTCAGTGCCCTCCACGGGATCTATACCGCGTACCAGCAGATCCCCTTCCTTGCATTGTTGTACGATCCCCAAATCCCTGAAATCCACCGAACCGTCGTTTTGAACCTTTGGTGTGGGCTTCATCTTTTGTGTGCTGAAATGGAATATGAGCTGTCCGTCTGTACTATCTGTAGGCTTTTGCCCTTTCGCTATTATATAGCTCTCTTCGTAACTTCTACGTTCGGATAGTTCAAACAACATGACCTCATCTATACCAAATACAACACCCGCAGCATTCAGGGCTTCCCTCATCCCCTCGATTGTCAGCTTCTTGCCCCTTGCAACTGCCGCTACAAAGCTTGCCTTTGCTGACATTCTATCCTTGCTCAACTCAACTGTCAGTTTCTCATCAGCTTGTTGTACTTGTGTATTATTTGAGATCTTTCTTATGACTTCACTGCTTGTTTGTGTAAACACTTCATTAATAATAGCAAAATCAATATCTTTGATGGCAAAGCTCTCAATTAACGCCAATACATCTTTGCGGGAAACCTTTTTGCCGATGGGAGGATTCCTTACTATCAGATATACACCGTCATCCCTTATATCTATCTCAGCGGTTCCTTTTTGTTCATTGTCCTGTATATCCCCAGCCATCTATGTCGCCTCCCGTATTCGTATAAGTTGCATCAAACGTTTTGCATCTCAACCTCTGCCTCTTCGGGTTCGGGTTCAGTACTGCCTTCCTTAGCTGCCTCATCTAACACCGCGTCCGTCTGATCGTCTCTGTCTCCATTGAACACATGTGCCTTTAGATAATAACGAATAACTAACCCAAATATATAAAAGCCGATAATTGTGTAGATAAGCCTTACCGACATAGTAAACAAATCTACCCGCATTGCCAGCGATGCTAACGCAACAACGAGCACAGCAATAAAGGTTATAAATACATGTATCTTTTCAAGCATAAATATCTCCCTTGGAAACTATAGCACCCTGTTTCCATGTCCGATTGTTTTTATTAAAAATCGTCCGTCCTCCGCATATAACTCAACCGTACGGCCATAGTCTGCTCCGCAGTCCGATGCCAAAAGCGGTATCCCGAGTCTGCTCAATATCCTCTTAGTGGACTCCACGTTGCGGTCACCTATCGCCATGTTTTCATTTTTCGAGGTAAACGCAAACATCTGCGCGCCACCGGCTATCTTTGCCTTTAACAGTTCCTTCCTCGCACCGAGGCGAACCATATCATCTATGAGCTTTACTGTTGCTGTATCGGCAAATTTAGCTATATTAGAATTATTTTGTATCTGCGTCGAATCGGGTAGCATGATGTGAGCCAAACCGGCAACCTTATTCTTTGCATCATATAAAGCGATACCGACACATGATCCCAAACCTAATGTCGTCAGTATACCGGGGCTGCGTGTAACATTTAGGTCAGCCATACCGACAATTATCATATTTTTTGTCATGTTAGCTAACTCCCAATGATGAAAGTATTTTTTGGAACGACACATAGTCGGGACATAATATGAAATACCCCGAGACATCACTATTGTCGTCAGCCATAAATAACGATTCGATAAACAATACGCGATCCGCCATTTTACCAAATTCTATCGCTGGAACGCTCAATATAGCGTTTGCCATATCGATCGACAGATACGGTATGGATGGCAGTATCGACTTACTTGTAAGCATCGACAACGAATTTAAATACGAACTCGCAAGGATATTGCCTATCTCTTTTAACGCAGACAGCTCTATTTCGCCCATTTCCTCCACATTTAATATATTAGAACCCATGAGCATCCGAAGTATCTGCGCAGCCGACTCCATACGGAACACAAACATCATTATTCCGTCGATGTCGCCTGTTATCTTTACCAGTATACCGATAACCGTCTGCTCAGCTCCGCCGATAAACTCTGCTATATCTTTGAATTCAAGCAGGTTTATGACAGGTACTTTCATATCAATCTTGCGGCCTAGCATTGAGGATAAGGTTGTTACAGCGTTACCCGCTCCGATATTACCTACTTCTTTTAATATATCAAAATCGGTACTGTTTAATCCCTCGATATTCTTCATAAATACCTCCCGCCCGCTTAATCACTGCGCAGAACGCGCTGCGTTCATCTTTATCTGCTCCTTGAAAATATATTGCACGATCTTTTCCTGATCTTCGGGCAGTAATCCGATAAACTCCACCCTATATTGATATTTGTAATTGGACTTAGGGAAATGCATCACTTCCACTATTCTGCCCATGATTATGACATAATCCTTATTGATTACTATGATACCTTTTATCCTGTCATTCGCGCTCAGTTCTAGATTAGATACACATTTTATGCCGCCACCCGAAATGTCCTTGATGATACCCTCAGACATCTCCGGCTGAACACCGAACTCATCCAACGGGTTTACAAGCTTACAAAACTTCATCGGCAACAGACAGTAAAAACGGAAGAACTCCCGCCTCTGCAGCCGCTCCCCCTCGGATGTCAGCTTCACACCCATCATGTTAAAGCCGTCTTCTTTGAAATAATGGGTTATCAGAGCGGAATATTTATCCATGTACTTATCACGGACAAACATAAAGCTATACGTCTGATCGGTAGGTAGCTTTACAGGTTTGCCATATGCAAGCGGAGCATATGCGGTAAATGTATATGGATCCATTACATGCTCCACCTGACTGACGTATGTCCTTGCCTGACTATCTACCAACTGCGAAGAAATCTCTAATTTGTCCCCGGGTTTTATGGAACCGATAGGCATATATTCACCAACCTTCATGAAAATGTATATTTCTATCTGGCTCTTTTACTCTTCATATCCTTTTTAAACATTTCTATAAGACGAGTTATAAATGATGCTATGCCTGTTTCCTCGTCTGAAACTGCACTGTAAGGTACATACGGCAGTTCTCCCGCTTCGATGCCTAACAAACGCCGCGCAATATGTTCCATGCTCAAGCAAAACATTGCATCAGGATAAGCTACAGCAACAGGTACCTGTTTCTTTACAGCTCTAATCAACATCTCATCATACGGCAGGCTCCCGAGATACTTAAGCCCTACCCCGAGAAATTTCTCGGACACACGCTTAAATTTCTCAAAAACCTCCATACCTTCGCCGCTCTCATATACCCTATTGACTACCACATTGAATTCAGGCAGGTTTATACCTACCTCCTTGACCGACTTGACGATCGCATAAGCATCCGCAAGTGATGTGGGTTCCGACGTTGTCAAAATAATCGTCTCGTTTGATGCGAGCACAAAGCTTACCACCGAACTGCTTATACCTGCGCCTGTATCAATCAATATAACGTCGGACATATTATCCAGCACACTAAATTGATTTACTACTGACATGAGCTGTCTCTCGGACATATTTGCAAGATCAAATAGCCCTGAACCGCCCGATAAAAACTTTATGCCCATCGGTCCGTCTGTCAGCGCGTCTGCTAAATTTACACTGCCATTCAGCACATCACCGAAATGGAAACGCGGCACAATACCGAACAATACCTCTATATTTGCTAATCCAAAATCTCCATCGATGATTAATACCCGTTTATTCATCTTACTGAACTGTATCGCGAGATTGACCGTAAAATTGGTTTTACCTACGCCGCCCTTTCCGCTCGTAACGGATATGATGCGTGTGCTGATCTCCGGCCTTTGATTCATCATTTCGATGTGACGCGCCTTTACCATGTCCCGCAGTCTGTTGGCCTGATCCATTATGCGTAGTCTCCTCCCATGCCTAATAATGCCTTTGCAATCTTCTCCGGTCGGGCTACGCGTATGTCTTCGGGTACATTCTGTCCATTAGTGACATAGGTTACCTTTTTGCCTGTCAAGTAGCATAGATTAAGTATAGAGCCATATACCGCGGTCTCGTCCATCTTAGTAAAGATGATATCAAAATCGCTGATCTGCGCATATGTCTGGGCTATCGTAAGCATATCCTCAAAATTGGTCGTGAGGCTAAGAACCAAAAACTTTCGAGCCTTTGGCAATACTGTCAGTAAATCAGACAAATCCGACAAACTCTGCTTGTTCTGATGGGAACGCCCCGCTGTATCTACAAACGTCACATCATACTTGCCCTTGTCACGCGCTACAATGTCCTCCATATCGTTTTTGTCATAGACGACAGACACATCCACACCTAAGATCTCCGCATATGTCCTCAGCTGTTCGACAGCGGCTATCCTATACGTATCTGCCGTTATCAATCCCATACGAAGATTGTATGACAGCACCATGCTCGATACGAGTTTTGCTATAGTCGTGGTTTTACCTACACCGGTCGGCCCCATAAACACTACATACTTATCGTCATTGAGTTCGATAGGCTCTGGGATGCCAATAATATTGATAATTGTATTATAAACGATTCTTACTACTAATGCTATATCAATTTTTTCTGCTTCGTCTATTGCGTTTACGTCCTCAAGCACCTTCTCGGCTATATTAGGTCTTACGCCTTGGCTCAGCAGTGTTTCGTAAAAAATCTGTATGATACTATTGTCGTATTTACGCGTACCTGCGAGCATACTTGACTGCTCGGCGATCTTTAGCTTGTTCAACAACTTCTTTAGCAATTCCTCTGTTGTAGTCAGTTTTGACTCAAGCTCATGGATCTTCTTCTGCTTCTCGTCGCCGTGCTTTTCCAGTGCCGCATGGAATTCATCCCTTGACGGCTTGTACTCAGCCGCAGGCCTGATGTCGTCAATAGGCTGTAGTTCTACCTGCTTAACCTCCGGCAATGCATCAGGTGCTTTCGCTTCACCGATGAACGACATGAAATCTGCCTTGGACACGGCCTTTGCAGGCACTGACTTTAAAGGCAACGGAGAAGCCGCTTTGGCCGGTATCGGCACAACTGGAGCTATCGTCTCGTCTGTCTTGTCCTTCGTTTTTGGACTCTCGTCATATGCCGCAGTGACCTCGACGACAGGCTTGCGCAAGAACGCAAACACCCCATGCGGCTGCGTCTTCTTAATATTTAAAATCAACGCATCTAGTCCGAGCTCTTCTTTAACCTTATTTAATGCTTCCTGTTCAGTATGCCCTTCATATCTTTTTATCTTCAAGCCACGCTCACCATCCCCACGGATTGTATCTCGGTAGACGGGTCTAATTCGTTATAGCTCAACACAATGAGATCCGGTATCGCCTGCTCCACCAATCGCTTGAAATAAAGCCTGACTATCGGCGATGTCAATATAATCGGGAGCTTACCCATCGAGGTGAGCTTTAGTATCTCGGAATTCAAGTTGTCAAATATTCGCTGTGTAGTCCCGGGATCCAGTGCAAGATATGATCCCTGCTCAGTCTGCTGCACATTATTCATTATCTGCTGCTCCAGTTCCGGATCAAGCGTAATAACCGCATTGGAATCCGAATCGAAGTATTTCTTTGAGATAGCGCGACGCAATACCTGCCTCACATATTCGGTGAGCATGTCGGTGTCTCTCGTCATATGCGCGTAGTCCGCGAGCGTCTCCATGATCGTCACGAGATCTCTGATCGAGATGCCCTCCTTGAGCAGGTTCGCAAGAACCTTCTGCAGATCGCCGATACTCAAAAGCTTCGGGATCAATTCCTCCACAAGCACCGGATGGGTCTCCTTGACATGGTCGATAAGCTTCTGTACATCCTGACGTGACAGCAGCTCATGCAGATATCCTCTTATGACCTCAGTCAAGTGCGTCGCAATGATAGCCGTCGGATCCACGACCGTATATCCGAGTGCTTCAGCACGTTCACGCTGCGCCTCCGATATCCAGAGTGCGGGTAAGCCCAAGAAAGGCTCGACCGTTTCGATACCGTCAATCTCCTCCTCAACATAACCCGGGTTCATGGCCATGTAGTGGTCGAACATGATGTCGCCCTGTGCAACCTCTACACCCTTTATCAATATCTTATATTGGTTAGGCGCGAGCTTTATATAGTCGCGCACGCGAATAACCGGTACCACTGCACCGAGCTCTATAGCTATCTGACGTCTGATCATAACCACACGATCCAATAGATCACCGCCCTGTGCGGCATCCACAAGAGGGATCAGTCCATATCCGAACTGTAAAAGTATCGGGTCGACATCGAGCAACGAAACAACGTTTTCATGCCGCCTTATCTCCGAGACCTCATCATCACCCTCTGTGATTTCCGTCTGCACAGACGCGACCTGGAGTTTGTTCTTCATAACGAACGAGAAACCCACGAGTATAATACCAAATGGTATAAATACCAATTTGGGCATGGGTGTAAAGATACCAAGAAGTGCAATGACACCACCTGTTATCGCAATAACGAGCGGCTGGCTGAACAGCTGCTTAATAACCGTAAACGAGATTTCGTTTTCGCTTGTAGCCTTTGTGACCAACAAGCCTGTCGCGACAGAGATCAACAGTGACGGGATCGAGCTGACCAACCCGTCACCGATAGTCATAATCGTATAGAGCTGCGCGGCCTCTCCTATCGGGAGCTTCGTACCGGTTGCCATGCCGGTAGAACCCAAAACAATACCGCCGATGATGTTTATAAACGTAATCAAAATACCCGCTATAGCGTCACCCTTGACAAACTTACTCGCACCGTCCATAGCGCCATAGAAATTCGATTCGTCCTGTATCTTCTTACGTCGATTCTTGGCCTGTTCCTCATCGATCAAGCCCGAGTTTAAGTCTGCGTCGATGGCCATCTGCTTACCTGGCATCGCATCAAGTGTAAAACGCGCCGTTACCTCAGCAACACGCTCGGAACCCTTAGTGATAACCATGAAGTTCACGAGTACGATGATAACGAAGATAATCGCACCGACGACAAGGTTACCGCCCGCGACAAAGCCGCCGAACGTGTTTATGACCTCGCCCGCATAACCCTTTAGCAAAATCATACGCGTCGTCGAGACATTCAACGACAGACGCACCAGCGTAGTCACGAGCAGGAGCGTCGGAAACAACGACATATCCAACGGCTCCTTTGAATACAACGCATTCAGCATGATAATAATCGCGAGCGACACGTTTAACATGAGCAAGAAGTCAATTAAAAATGCCGGTAGCGGAAAGATTATAAAAAAAATGACCGCAATGATTAATGCGCCTAATACGGCTTCTCTTTGTTTCATTTAATCCCTCACTGTGCAGAATTGTCACTTGTTCAATATAATACAACAAATCCGGCAATTTTGCTATGAATTATTCTTATGATACTTTGTTTTTTATTCTATATACAAATGCTAATATCTCCGCCACAGCCTGATACAGTTCCGGTGGGATCTCCCTACCGATATCAACCGTCGCGTACAATGTCCGCGCGAGATCTTTGTTTTCTACGATCTCTACACCGTTTTCCTTTGCCTTGTCTTTTATGCGCTTGGCCATAAAGTCTGCGCCCTTCGCGACTACCACGGGTGCTACACCGGCCGAACGATCATACTTTAGCGCTACCGCAAAGTGGGTCGGGTTTGTGATGACCACATCTGCTTGCGGTACGGACTGCATCATGCGTCGCATTGAAATCTCACGCATCTTACTTTTTATGCGGCCCTTGATCTCCGGATTACCCTCGGACTGCTTCATTTCTTCCTTTATCTCATGCTTGGACATTCGCAATTCCTTTTCATTTTTTAGAAACGTATATCCAAAATCGAACGCCGCAACGAGCACAAACCACGCACCTACAGCCATTGCAACGCTCACGACTAAGTTTGCTAGATAGAATATGGCCTGCAGAAAATCCATATCCATCAGCATGAATATCATGTTCAATTCCTTTTTTATGATGCCGTAGATAACCATGATAATAATCGCAAATTTTACGAGCGACTTACCCAAATCCACTAACGCCTGCACCTTAAACAAACGCTTAAAGCCGCTGATCGGGTTCAGTTTCGAGAGCTTTGGCATCAATGGCTTTGTGGTAATATGCCAGCCCACCTGTGCAAGGCTTGCCAATAGCCCAAATCCCATCGAGGCAAGCAGCACAGGCATAGCGATGAGCAACGACTGCATAAACAGATATGTGACCAGATGCGAAATATAATCAACATCAAACAATCTATCGAAATCCGCGACCAACCTGAAGCTGTAGTCAAATACGCTGATGAGCTTTTGAAACATCCAGTAGGCACAGAGCTTGAGCACAAAAAAGACACCCAAAAACAAGGCAACCGTCGTGACATCAGGGCTTTTTACAACCTGACCTTCCTCACGTGCCTTTTGACGTTTTTTAGGTGTCGCTTTTTCGGTTTTTTCGCCTTCATCGAAGAAAAAGAGGTTTATCTTAAGGAGGGTCATGGAGACATTCCTCTCACGATATTGACAACAGCTTGATATCCGTCATCGAAAGTCATTGTATAGACCGACGACAGCAACGGGGTAAGGATAACCATTAGTAAAAGGCCTGCAAGGAGCTTGATGGGCAACCCGACTACAAATACATTCATATTCGGAACAGCCTTTACGAGTAGACCCATCGATACATCGATAACAAGTATAGAACCAACCACCGGCAGAGCCATCCGCACCGCCGATACGATAAAGACTGCTAATAGCTGCAATATATTCCACGCTAATCCAGGATTTCCCAATATATTTGCGCTGCCTATCGGCAGCTTTTCAAATGAAAGATAGACCGCCGTTATAAACGCGTTCAACCCACCTGTTTGCACGAGCAGTACCGAGATAACAAAATAGTATAGATTTCCTACAACCGGGACTTGCATCTGTGTAAACGGGTCCAAGATATTGACCATCGACAAACCAATTTGAAAGTCGATTAGCTGCCCCGCAAAGTAGACGATATTAAACACCATATATACAACAAACCCGATCAAAAAACCTACTGCGAATTCCAATACGAGCAAATAAACATATCCGGGCAACGAGTTATTGTATGTGACTGTCCCGACCACTCCGGAGCTATAAACCAAGACCGCAAAGCCAATAGAAAAGCCCATTCGCAGAGTAGAATTGAAATTTTGCCCGGAGAAAACTGGAAAAATAATCGTAAAAGCCAAAAAGCGGATAAATATTAATAACAACACATCTATACTGTTATAAAGCTCAATCAGTGTATATGCAGTCATTACTTTGGTATCAGCATCATTGGAATGCTTGCATATAGGCGTTGCATATAATCAGTCAATGTTGTCAATATAAACGGTCCGAAAATGACCAATGATAGCAACACCGCAACTATCTTAGGGATAAACGCAAGCGTAGGCTCCTGAATGGATGTCACCGTCTGAAAGATACTAACTAATACGCCAACCGCAAGCCCCATTAGAAGCGGTGGTGCCGCACAGGTCACGATCGTGAACAATCCGTCCCTGACCAAATCGATTACAGCTTCCTGTGTCATTCAATCAACCCCTTTTGTATGGAGTAAGCTATTTGAAGGTTCTGACTATCGTCTCGATAAATAATGACCAGCCACCGCCCATTATAAATAACATAATCTTAAACGGCATCGAGATCATAGCCGGAGGCAGCATCATCATACCCATAGCCATAAGCACGGAGGCTACGACCATATCGATGACAATAAACGGCAGGTAAACCAAAAAGCCTATCTTGAAGCCCTTCGTGAGCTCACCAACAATAAACGCGGGTATCAAAACCCGATCCGGCACCTGTTCACCCTCGACATATGTGTAGTTGGCCAATTCCGCAAACAAAGCTATATCGCGATCCTCTGCCTGTGCATCCATGAACTCACGTATCGGCTGCATACCTGCCTCATACGCCTGACGCTGTGATAGCGCACCCGCCGAATATGGCTTTATAGCATCATCATTTATACGCGTAAACGTAGGGCCCATGACAAATAATGTCATGAACAATGCAAGCCCTATAAGTACCTGATTAGGCGGCATCTGCTGAGTACCGAGCGCTGCGCGTAGAAAGTGCAACGACATGATAAAACGCGTGAAGCTCGTAAGCATAATCAGCAGTGACGGCGCCAATGTGATGATGCTAATCAGGAAGAATATCTGCAGTGTCGAAACTACCTGCTGTGGGTCATCCGTACCGTTTAGACTTACATTCACAGAGGGGATAGGTATATTGGCCGCATAGGCGGTATTAACCGTGAACACACATAATAAGCCGCAGATAACCAAAAACGCGAACAGCCTATTTATTTTCATCTGTATTGTCCTTTTCCTCCGGTTTGTTATTGATCGGAAACAAATGCCGGTTGAGGTACTTTTCAAAAACATTTGTTACTTCTACCCTCTCAGGCGGGATATTGATATCCGAGGGGTCTACATCGGCCAGAAACTGTACCCTGTCTTTCGAGACCCCCAGCAAAACAACGCGCTTACCGACCTGCACGAGCTGAATGCTACTAGTGATATTTAATGTATACGTATCGATGACACGTATATTCGCACCCATACGCTTGTATCGTGATGAGGCGAGCCACTTTGTAGACGCATACGCCAAGACCAATATAAGTACAAACGCCGCGATAAACTTGATGTAAAAAAACTGGTCTATCATACCAAATGAATTAGACCAGTTGCTTTGTTCTGTGGTTTTTGTTGCAAGAAACAACTGCATAGATAAGGAGCCCATCGGAAAACCTTCCTACTATAAAGCAGCTCTTATAAGATAGCTGTTTTGTATTAGCCTATTACCTTCTGTACTGCTTCGAGAACCCTGTCGTTTGCAAAAGGCTTTACGATAAAGTCCCTTGCACCGGCTTGAATAGCTTCGATAACCATCGCTTGCTGGCCCATTGCAGAACACATGATAATAAGAGCGTTCCCGTCGACCGCACGGATACCTTTGGCAGCATCAATTCCGTTCATCTCGGGCATGGTGATATCCATGATAACTAAATCAGGTCTCAGTTCATTGTACCTCTCGATAGCCTTAAGGCCGTTTTCAGCTTCACCGACGACCTCGTAACCACTTTTGGTAAGAATGTCTTTTAACAACATCCTCATAAAAGCAGCATCGTCTACCAAAAGTATCCTCTTACCCATAAATCATTCACTCCTTAAAAGTTATCAAATTCGTTTTTCGACGCTTATTATATCGGTAATACGAACAGCATAATTCTCTTCTATCACGACTACCTCGCCTTTAGCGACAAACTTGCCGTTTACCATTATGTCAATATGCTCACCCGCGAGCTTATCAAGCTCAACGATAGTACCCGGCGAAAACTCCAATATCTCCTTGATCTTCTTTGATGTCCTACCGAGCTCAACAGTAACCTCGAGCGGTACATCCATAATGATCTCAATATTTTCCTTTTGCTGGTACACCGATCCCGCGTCAAAGTTTTGAAACTGAGCCGGAGAAACGACTTGAGGATTACCCGTGGGTTGAGAATACGAATAAGAATTCGGAGGCGGATACATACCCTGCTGCGTCATGCCTTGCACTCCCATCTGTGGATTTGAATACATCTGCGGTCCATATTGCGGAGGCGGCATTTGCTGGTATGCCTGCTGCTGTGCGTATTGCGGTGGCGGAGCCGCAGCCTGTGTCGGCGTTTGTGGAGCCGATGGCTGGGGTGCCGCTGCGGGTGTAGACGATGCGGCAGTAGATGAAGCCGCAGGTTGTGAATCGTTCATACCACCCGTAAGCGTCTCTACTATATCATAAGCGAATTGAATAGGCAATATTTGCATAATTTCACTATCTATTAACGTGCCGATCTGCATCCTAAACGACGAACAAACAACCGTCTCCGTAAGGCCAAAGCCTAGGTTTTCAAAAAACGAATCATCTGAGAAATCCAGAACGAATGCCTGAGGTGTATCTATATCTATCTTTCTCTTGATAAGGGATGACATCGATGTAGACGATGAGCCGACCATCTGGTTCATAGCCTCGCTTATAGCGCTCATATCAAGCTCTGTGAGCGGTGTGCCAGGCTCTATCTCACCATTACCACCCATCATGAGGTTGGCTATGATCTTGACATCATCCTGCTTTAATATCAATACGTTAGCACCGCGGATACCCACTGTGTATTCCACGCGGATGCCGACACAAGGCCTGTCATAGCTTGAGGATATCTCTTTAAAATTTGATAACTTTACTTTAGGTGTGGTTATTTCTACCTTTTGATTCAGCAGAGCAAAGAGGGTTGTGGCAGACGTTCCCATACTGATATTGCCTATCTCGCCGATAACGTCTATCTGTTCGTTGGTCAACGCTGACTGATCAATCTCTGAATCCGTATCGTCAAACGAGCTGCTATCTATGGTTTCCGTAGCGCCTCCGCCCAACAAAGCATTGATCTCTTCCTGAGACAACACATCTCCCATTAAATATCATCCTCCTTTTCTACTAACGATGTTATCTGAATGGCATTGTGTCCTCTGCTAATACCGGGCTTGGCTTGGAACTTTAGCAAATTGCCCACCATAACATGCAAATCAGAATTGATATATGAGTCGAGTGTAATCGTATCCCCTACCTGTAGATGCACAAAGTCTCGCACCGTGATGTAGGTCTTACCTACTACGGCACTGATGCCGATATTGGCCTTCTCTAACTGCAACTCAATATTCTCTTCATAGTTTTCCTTCGTATCTTCTGCCGGCATATCAAACCATAGGCGCGTATTTAAGCGCTCTATGACCGGTTCGATTACGATATGAGGTATACAGAAATTTAGAAAGCCCTCTGTGGTGCCTACCTTTATGCTGAGCGTCACAAGCGCGATGATTTCCGTAGGCGCTATTACCTGCGCGAACTGAGGGTTTGTTTCTATCTCTTGCAGTTGCGGGTTGATTTCTACTACATTTTCAAACGGCTCCACAAGGTATCCGAGTATCTGCGAGACTATACGCTGTAGTAGGACCTTTTCTATCTCCGAAAAGTCTCTGATCTTTTTTAGCGTCAGACCTGGGCCACCGAGTATCCTATCAATGATCGAATAGCCTATCGCTGATGACATGTCCATTAATATAGAGCCCTTGAGCGGATGCAGATTTATTATGGCCAAGATAGCCGGATTGATAATTGAATTACTAAATTCCTTGTATGGTATCTGCTGCGCGTTGGCTACCTCTATAGACACGGATGTGCGTAGATAGGCGGTCAAAAACGATGTTGCAATACGCCCGAAATTATCAAATATGATCTCTAAGGTTCTCAGATGATCCTTATTGAATTTAGCGGGTATCTTAAAATCGTAGAGCTTTGGTTCTGAGCCGGATTTCACGGTTTCGGTATTAGTACCTGCCGAGCCTGTTTCCGCGTAGGATTTAAGCAATGCGTCAATTTCGCTTTGAGACAGT
>CAYURR010000029.1:0-21684 GCA_964446745.1 uncultured Defluviitaleaceae bacterium
CCTTTCGAAACTTTCCTAACATATATGTTATGAATCCTTAACCTGAACGATTATATCAAATGTTGCCCGAATAAGCAAGCATACTAAAACTGTTGTTGATTTTTGCTATAACGTGATGTATACTCAATTGCAAAGTATTATGAAGCGTTATAGATATTTTAATTAAGATATTTTCATATAGTTTTCGAGGTGTTAGCGAGGTGTTAGTATGTACTTTGGGAGCGTTCGCTTTTTTAAACACCTGATCATAGCGGCGCTGTCTCTTGCAGTGGTTGGGGGCTTATCAGTAGCAGTGTATTTAGGCACCAGCTTTATAGCCGCCAATACGGGCACCGGTGCATCCGCAACCAAAACGGCGAAAGGCACGCAGGGCGGTACTAGTGTCCGGCTCGGTGACGCGGAGGTTAAAGCGAATGACACTGAGGGCTACACGGCAGATGAGACAGGTGACGAAGCGGAGAACGGTGAGATTGGCGACAGCTGGGTCGATGACAGGACAAGCTCTACATTCACGGATTCAGACACGAAAGACGGGGATACGCTTGATGTGTCTGAGCCCTCTAATGACAATCCGACATCGGACAAGCCTGCGGACACAAAGACGGCGGCTTTAACTACATCGGCATCTAATTCATCGGCGGGTTCGGCTGCAAAACGCGTGGAGCTCGTGGACTATGCTACGCTGTTTCCTGAACTGTATGCGGAGCCGTCCGAGATATATGTAAAGGGCGAGGGCTACCAGAGCAGCGCGTCGAGTAAAAATGCAGATGCAGATAAAAAGATCGCATATCTGACCTTTGACGACGGCCCATCTGAGGTGACTGCGGATATAATGGACGTGTTGCGCAGATACGATGTAAAGGCGACATTTTTTATAAATAATCCGGACACCGAAAAGAAACGCGAAATATTGGCAAAGATACTCTCGGAGGGTCACGCGGTAGGAATGCATTCGATGACCCACGATTATAAAAAGATATATAAATCCGTACCCGCCTATCTTGAGGATATGAACGGGATATTTACGGAGATATATATGCAGACGGGCATGAAGCCTGCCATGATGCGCTTTCCGGGCGGTAGTATAAATGCCTATGACAAGCCCATATATGAACAGCTTGCCGCAGAGGTATTGCGCAGAGGATTTGTGTATTTCGACTGGAATGTAACGATTGATAACTCGGGCGATACCGCCTCGTATAACAACAGCCTGCACAATGCCGAGAGCAGGGAGAGTGTCATCATCCAGATGCAGGACGGCCCGGACAAGACAAATATGCCGTTTGCGGTTAAGTATGTAATAGAAAATCTCAGGGATCGGGGTTATGCGTTTGACAAGCTCTCTGAATGGGTCAAGCCGGTCACTTTTGCTTACGAATAAAAGATAGCGGGGAAATATACAATGGGTATTCGCGATAATTTTATCCAAGCATGGAAAGAGTTGTTTGGCAGAACTTCAGATAAATCGGCATCCGCAAGCGGCGAGCCTAAACGGGAACCCATAACGCCGAAGGAAAATGTATCCGACAAGGAATTGACCGGTGTGCGTCTGGGCAATCTGTACGCCACGGAGCAGGCCGTATCGGAGCCTGTCAGGCTGGCCGTCAAGGAGGCTGTCCGGGAGGCGGTCAAAGAGGTAGACGCTACCGGGAGTAAGGCGTCCCCGTTGGACGACAGCAGAGAGCTGTTCCGCGATGTGCCCAGGGATATGATCAGAGATGGAAAGACGCCGTCGAGTGGACTGGGCAACGAGGTCACAATCATTTCAAAGAACACAATAGTAGAGGGCGGCATTCGCTCATACGCCAATATAAATGTAGAGGGCAACATTAAGGGCAATGTGCGTACAACCAAGAACGCGAGCATATCGGGCAAGGTTGTGGGAAATCTCGAATGTAGCAATGCAGATATGGTCGGCGCAGCGATCCAAGGGGACTTGGTATCCAACGGTGCGGTTGGTATGGATCAGAACAGCCTGTTGCTCGGCGATCTCTCAGCGCTGAACCTGCGTATAAACGGCAAGGTCAAGGGTAATTTGCATGTAGACGGCAAGGCTGAGCTCGATGCAGATTCGATTATATTGGGAGACATCAACGCGACGAAGATTGTAGTGGACGAGGGTGCAAAGATTAGAGGCTTTGTAACCGTGGCTTCTACGCATGAGATAGACAGCTCTTTGTTCCCCGAACAAGTAGCCATTACGGAAGTGGAATAAATTATAAACGGATTCACATGGATACTACCTATTAAGGGTTTATCCGTGCGAATCCGTTTTTTATTCGAAATCCGTGGTTATTTAGTTAAATACTTCGAGGGCAGCTTGCATGTTCTTTGTAACGGATACGGAGAACGGACAGCGCGCCTCACATGCGCCGCACTCGATGCAATCCTTGGCATTGGCCTTGAGTGCCGCGTAATGCGCCTTGAGAGTATCCAGCCCACCTGTTACCGACGAGCGCGCGAGATCCAAATATTTCGTTACAGCCGCGATGTCGATGTTGTTGGGGCAGGGGAGGCAGTGGTTGCAATACATACAGTGTCCGGTGGCCTTAAGCGGGTCGAAACCGCCGATGACATTCATGTAATCGCGTTCCTCGGCGGTCGAAGCCGAATAGGCTACTGCGGCCTTTACCTCGTCGACGTTACGGCAGCCGATCAGTGCCGAAGCTACTGCCGGACGTGAGAGCGCGTAATTAACGAGTTGCGGTACGGTCATAGCGGCCTTGAATGGGGAACGTTCCCCGTTTAACAGCATACCGGCACCCAATGTCTTCATAACGGTGATCGCTGTGCCATGGCTTTCGCAAGCGAGGTACAACGCATTACGTGAGGGATCGAGACCGGACAGATTGCCAAAGCTCTTGCCATCAAACAGGCTGTCTATGTCAGTATCGGACGGGTACATGTCAAACACCGGGTTTAACGAAAACATCAGCACGTCGATCTGATCCGTGTTGACGGCCTTCAAAGCTGTCTGAGGCACATGTGAGCTCATACCTATATAGCGGATGATGCCCTTCTTTTTCAATGATAGCGCGTAGTCGAGCACGCCACCTTCTATGTAATTCTTATAATCCTCTTCACTGTCCACAAAATGCAGCATGCCGATATCTACATAGTCCGTGTTCATCAATGACATGAAACGTGAGAAGTATTTCTCAACCTCGTCGAGAGCGGTGTTTTTCTTATACTGACCCGATTCGTCGAGGCAAGCCCCGAGATGCCCTTGCAACAGCACGTCTTTACGCCTGGTTCCGAGCGCATCGCCGATGCATTTGCGAATATTGTCCTGCGGCATAAAGACATCGATGATATTTACACCCGCATCGAGCGCAGCGTTAATGACCGCATGCGTATTCGCATCGTCGACAACCCCATCCGGCGTAATCAGATGCTCTCCGCCTAAACCTACCTCGCTGACCTTTGCCCCGGTCCTGCCCAAAATCTTGTAATCCATGTGCTTCCTCCTCTTAATCAATAGCGCCTACACATTCCAACCAATATTTGAAGCCGCCACGCCAGGTATCCGTTTGAAACGGTCTCGTGCTGTCGCCGATACGTTCGGCGTATTCATTCATGCACGCAAAAAAAATGCTGGTCGTGTCGGTAGATGTCTTTAACGAGCGCAGTACGACCTCGGTCAATTCCGGAGCGGCCTTATATAAATCGGACGCGCGGGTATAGTCGATCAGGCTATCTATATCGTATACTGCACGGTGTTCGGATACGGTCACGGTATCGGTAATGTCTATGATTGTATACGGGGCTCCATGTATGCCGTCCAATGGATCTCCGCAAGAGCCCGGATTTAGAAACAGCGTATTGCCGATGAACGCATGATATTGAATGTGGTTATGCCCGTCCAAATATATCGCTGGTGTATCGGGCAGCATATCCGCAAGGCGTTGATCATCAGCGAGTGAGGCTACTTTTTGCTCTAAAAAGGACGAGTGGGATTGCCCACTTTGCAGATGCTTGCACATACGTCCGGAGGTGATTTGATTGAAGGCGGTGTCCGGAAAACGGTGGCCGTTCCAATGACACATATGTATGGGGATGTTACATTGATTATGCCCAGTATTTAGTGTATCTCGTTCAGGTAGGTTCATCAGGAACTCTTTATTTTGTGGGGTAAGTGCCTGGTATTGGTAGTAGAGGCAGGTAAACTGACCATCCGTAAACGTTGACGGGTCGCGTGAAGCCAGCCAGTGGACATAGTCCTCACCGTTACCCGCGATGAGACGCGCGTTGGGTAATGTACGCAACGTGTTTGCAACCTCATTTTCGTACGGCAAGGCGAAGCAATAGTCACCGACGAACAAATAACCGTCGACACCTCTGTTGTCGGCATCAGTGAGTGCGGCGCGAAGGGCCGGATAATTCCCATGAATATCGGCAAAAACGGCGTAGCGTGGCATGCAAACACCCATTTCTAATAAATGATGTGAACCCTTCCAAGCATTATAACATAATATGGCGAAATATACACAGGCACATCGTAAATGTCCCATGCATAAAATAAAACGGACCGCTGATGGGCAGAGCGGTCCGTTTGGGACAACGGAGGCGATAATATGGTCGGATATATAAGCGGAGGCAACACATTTCCAAAACCACTCACTCAGGAAGAGGAAAGCCGGTTACTGACGGAATATGCTGCAGGCAAAGACGAGGCCAAGGACATACTGATCGAGCGGAACCTGAGGCTCGTGGCCCATGTGGTGAAAAAATATTCGCAGCACGGCAAAGAAAATGAGGACATGATCTCGATAGGTACTATCGGTTTAATAAAGGCGATAAGCACGTACAAACCCGAAAAAGGGACAAGGCTCGCCACATATGCGGCACGTTGTATAGAGAATGCTATACTGTTCTGTGTGGCACACTTAGCCCCTTTAAAAGATTTGCACCATATCACCATCGACTATTACGTACTCCAAAACCTTCCGCAACAATTGTAGCTTACCTTCATAGTCAACCAACTGTAACAGCTGTGGAAGATCCATAATTGTTTGCTTGGCTTTATCTATGTCGGCTATGCGGCCATCCTGTACTTTGCTGTAGGCAAGTATGTGATTTATCTGTTGCCGACTCATCTCACGTTCATTGTCTAATGCCTCAATGTCTGCATATATGGATTGCTTAACAACATCCGGCGCTGTGCGTAAGTTTGCCGTCTGCTTTTGTATGTCTGAATCAATTTGCGAAACGCGCCTTTTTAAATTGTCGAGTTCCTTTTCCGTCTCTCTGGCTTTTACCATAAGGGTATGTTTTTGATACCTCTTTCGGACGCGTCGAGCTCATCTCTGAGATATCATTTAAGATATTCTGCGTCTTAATCCAGTCTGCACCGCTGATTATGCCTATATGCTTACCCACAGGTATTATCCATTCTCTTATCTCTCTGCGGCTTGTCCTCTGGGAATACTTGGGATCAAGAGCCGTCGAAGCCGTATCCATTTGCTTGGTTTGCTCTGTTTTGTTGTATGCCATTATGCCGTGTTTACCGTCAAAATCCTTTTCCTCCGCCCATACAGTCACATCAAAGGATGCGAAGTAGCTCATCATGTCCGCATCTGCAATGGCACTGAGTAGCGAGATCATTATCTTACCTGTCCTAGAGCCTGTATACAATTCCCTGTCACTCACAGATACAAAAGCAATTCTTTGTTGATCTATCTGTTGAACAAGGTTTAGTAGATCGACCGTTCGGCGAGAGATACGGTCGATCTTAAAACAGATCACAGCCTTGATTTTGTTCCCTTCAATGTCGCGCAGCATCCTTTTATATTGCGGTCTGTCGGCATAGAAGCCACTTCGTCCTTCGTCCTCATAAATTAAAAATATCCTCTGCTGTAATTTCAAATTGGGCACGCGCTAACGCAATACACTTTTCATTCTGTATATCGATGCTCTTGCCAGTCACACAGCTTCATGTCTATTGTCAGTTTCAAATTTTGTTTTTCTTTTGCCATACCGGTACCTCGCTTTCGTTTAGCCAATCATTAGATTATATGCTGTATGGCAGTGGCCAAATACAAAGCGCTGCTGTAATGATTAAAACACGTTAAATCAAAATTGTACAATAACTCGTCAAGATATGGTTAGTAGCCAAATGCTACTCACGTTATAATATGATAACAAAACCTAAGCAATTGGTTATATTTTAATATACAGATTCATGATTGGGAGTAAACATATGTTAAATGGCTTTTTAATCGGCTGTAACTACTGGGCTTCACATGCGGGTACCGCCATGTGGTCTGACTGGAACCCGACAATTGTTGAAAGAGATTTGGCGATCTTTGCAAGTTGCGGTATGAATATTTTACGTGTATTTCCGTTATGGCCGGATTTCCAACCAATCGAAGCACTATATACAGCCAGCGGCATGTTAAAAGAATTTCGTTTTGGCGAAACACCTTTGCCCGATACCGAAGAAGGGCGTGCCGGTGTTTCGATAGAAGCCATAAAGCGTTTCGAGGAGTTTCTACGTATAAGTGAAAAATACGGCTTAAAGATTATTGTCGGCTTATTAACCGGCTGGATGAGCGGAAGGTTGTTTGTACCCAATGGGTTACAAGGCAGAAATGTATTGACCGACCCGCTTTGCCTTATTTGGGAAACCCGCTTTATTCGTTATTTTGTCAATCGATTTAAACATGAGCCTTCTGTGATTGCCTGGGATCTGGGCAACGAATGCAATGTGATGGGCAATGTAGATGATAGAGAATCTGCATGGACATGGACCTCAGCAACATCAAACACAATACGCGCGACAGACCCAACACGCCCTGTAATATCAGGTATGCACAGCTTGTCCCCATCAGGCGTTTGGACTATACAAGACCAAGCCGAAAACACCGATATCCTTACCACACATCCATATCCATGCTTTACGCCGCACTGCGATCAAGATCCAGCAAATACAATACGCACGATACTGCACTCGGCATGCGAATCCCTGTTCTATCGCGGTATAGGCGGAAAGCCTTGCATTATAGAAGAAATCGGAACGCTCGGCCCATCGCTGGCTAGCGAAGAGGTAGCAGCGGATTTTGTACGAGCGACATTGTTTTCTGCTTGGGTGCACAACATACCGGGGTATTTATGGTGGTGTGCCAATGATCAAGACTTACTGACAAATGCGCCTTATGACTGGCATGGATGCGAGCGGGAGCTCGGTTTGGTTCGTTCAGATCATAGCATCAAGCCTGCGTTAGACAGCATGAGCCGGTTTGCTAAATTTTTACAGTCGACTGGGTTACATAAACTTCCATCGCGTCGCACCGATGCCATATGTATACTCACACATGGTCAAGATCAATGGGCGGCGGCGTACTCCAGTTTTGTACTGGCAAAGCAGGTCGACATAGAGATGGAATTCCGCTATTGCGATCAACCTTTACCGGATGCGCCTATCTACCTACTGCCGAGTGTCATTGGCGACCAGTCTATTAGTAAGAGGCATCTTACTAAGCTTATGGAGAAGGTCGAAAATGGGGCTACACTCTACATATCCACCGATGGCGCCATTATTTCACCGTTTGCAAAGATTACAGGTGTCACTATTGCTTCACGATACAAACGCAGCACAAGCACCGGCATAGATTTGCATTTGGATGGCGATAAGTTCCGCTTACATTTGCAGGCTCAATATACGCTGCATGCCCAAAGCACCGATGGACAAGCACTTGCATGGGACGAAAACGGCAACACTTGCTTTTATGCATACACATATGGGCGTGGCAAGGTCTTTTTCTTGGACTTTCCGTTGGAGCATATGCTTGCCCACCAGCCCGGTGCCTTCCATTCAAACTACGCCGAACCCTACTATAAGATTTATTCGGCGTTTGCAACAGATATTAAACGCTTATGCATATGCGACGAACCATACATTGGGATCACAGAACACATAAAAGACAGTGATGGCTATGTTGTGCTGATAAATCAAACGCCTGAAAAAAAAGATATTGCCGTTACGATTGACAACAATTGGTTTTTAACAGGATGTCTGTATGGCACCGCACCGGTTGATGGACGCCTTACCATTCCCGGCTGTGATGCGGTTGTGTTAATTGTGAAGAAGAAGGAGGCTGGGGAGAGTTGACAGAAAAGAAAATGGTTGCCACCAAATTGCGCAGAAGGGGTTTTTGGAGGCAAGTAGTAGAAAACCGTACGCTGTTGTTAATGATCTTGCCTGCATTATTGTTTTTTACGCTGTTTTCGTATGTGCCTATGCCCGGCATCATATTAGCCTTTAAACGCTATACCTATGAAGGCGGTATTTTTGGCAGCCCGTGGGCAGGCTTCAATAACTTTCGGTTTTTCTTCGTTTCCGGCGATGCATTACGTGTTACCACAAACACTATATTGTTTAACCTCACTTTTTTGGTGGTTAACACAGTATTACAATGCGGCGTTGCTATTCTGCTTTCTGAAATACACAACAAGTTATTTAAGAAAGTAACACAAACCCTTATGTTCCTGCCCTATTTCATTTCGTGGGTCGTTGTTGGGGCATTTGTATACAACATCCTCAATTACGAGTTTGGCGCGTTAAACACTATGCTACGCAGCCTTGGGCAAGAGCCTGTCGATGTATACGGTAATCCGGGTGTGTGGAAGTATATCTTGATTATCTGCCGAGCATGGAAGGATTTGGGGTATGGCATTGTGCTGTACTTAGCGGCTATTATGAGCATTGATCAAGAAATGTACGAAGCAGCTGACATAGATGGCGCGAATATTTTTCAAAAAATAAGAGCTATCACTATCCCTTGCTTAGTTCCGACGATTATCATACTTACGCTGCTTGCAGTCAGCTATATATGCCGTGGCGATTTTCAAATGTTTTATAATGTCGTCGGCAATAACGGTATGTTATTTAACGCAACAGACGTTATTGATACTTATGTATTTCGTTCTCTAATACGAGTACAAGAATTCGGTATGTCGGCAGCCGTTGGTGCCTATCAATCGGTATTAAACCTCGTCATTATTTTAACCATCAACGGCATTATCCGCAAAGTGCATTCTGAATACGCGTTATTTTAGAAAGGGTGAAAATATGAAAAAGATGAGAAGCGGCATACGTAAGCTATCGGGCGACCGTATTGCTCTGATGTTATTTTCATATGTGCTAATCATAATACTCTCCGTTGCGTGCTTTCTTCCGTTTATGATGATATTGACTGGTTCGTTTACATCTGAACAAGCGATTTTCCGCGATGGTTATCGTTTAATTCCTGCGGAATGGTCTACAAAAGCCTATCAAATCCTGTTTAATGCACCCACTACTCTTTTTCGCGCGTACAGGGTTACCATTATTATTACGGTCATCGGCTCTGCTTGCGGCTTGATATTGACCAGCATGACAGCTTATGTCCTCTATCGAAAAGACTTTCCATGGCGCGGAGCCATATCCTTTTATTTATTTTTCACAACGTTGTTTTCGGGCGGCTTGGTACCGTGGTACATAATGATGGTCAGATACCTGCAACTTAAAGACAACCCCATCGTGCTTGTATTACCATCCCTTCTCAGCGTATTCAACATACTGATTATGCGGAGTTTTATGAAAGGCATACCCGACTCACTTGTAGAAGCCGCCAAGATAGACGGCGCCGGTGATTTCAAGATTTACTATCGCATTATATTACCGCTATCAAAGCCGTCGTTAGCGACAGTGGGGCTATTCATCGCTCTCAATTATTGGAACGAATGGTATAGCGCCATGTTGTTCCTTAATGACGAAAAATTTTACCCGCTGCAGTATTACCTCTACCGTGTACTCAATTCCATGAATTTCGCTGCCCAAGCAGCTAAGGAAGCGAATATTCCCATGCCCAAAATGCCTACCGAATCCTTTAAGCTGGTCATGACAGTAGTGGCAACGGGGCCGATTCTTCTGCTATATCCCTTTGTGCAGCGGTATTTTATCAAAGGCATCACTATTGGTGCAGTAAAGGGTTGATCCATTATCGATGTTTCGGAATGTTATTTCCTTAACATAAACATTTTATGAGGAGGCATCAGAATGAAACGTATGTTATGTGTCATGCTTTGTTTCGGTGTGTTACTTACGGCTTGCGGTACTGCAGGAAATGCGGCAAAGACCGACAATTCTCAACCTACCCCTGCAGTTTCCGGTACAGAAGATGTAGCGAAGAACGAAGCCGATGCGACAAGCACAACAGATGAGGTCGGCGAAGCCGAAGCTTCACAAGCATTAGAACCTGTAGAGCTGGTCGTATACCATCTGGGTGATGGTGCGGTAGACAACCAAGAGGTTTTTGATCTTATTAACCAAAAAACTTCCGAGTTGATAAACACAACCATTAAGCCACAGTTTATTTCTTGGGCTGAATTTGACACAAAGTATCCATTGGTTTTTGCCTCGGGCGAGCAGTTCGACATTATCTACACATCCTCATGGAGTCATTATGCGGATCAATCGATGAGAGGTAGCTTTTACGAGCTCACAGATGATTTGTTAAACCAATACGCTCCCGAGCTCATGGCTGTTATGCCCGAAGACGCTTTGCGTCAAGCGCGTATCAACAACAAGGTATACATGCTTCCAAACATCAATGACGAGTGGAACCATTTAGGCTTGTTGGTCCGCGGCGATTTAAGGAAAAAGTACAATGTGCCCGAAATCAACTCTCTTGAGAACTTAGAGTTGTATCTCAAGGCACTTGCTGAAAACGAATCATCAATTATACCGTTTGACGGCGGATCTGATTTTGATCAGTGGGTTTCACCGAGTCTCTGGCTGTTGCAACCTAATGGCTGGGTGATCATGGATGCATTACCCGGTTATGCATATCGCCTCGACGACCCAAGCGGTAAGCTCTTTGCGATGGCCGATACACAGGAGTACAAAGACTATCTTTCTAAGATGCGCGAGTACAACGAATTAGGCTTCTGGAGCAAAAACGCATTGAACAACCCTACCCGCAACGACGACAGCTTTAACAATGGCAGAAGCGGACTTGCTGTACACAACATCGGCACAATCACAGCAGCATGGCAGGAAGCCAACAAGAACCACCCCGAGTGGGAAGCGGAAGTATATGACTCCATGTTCGGTAAATATACGACTATACCTACATCATATCTGGGTAACGGCATGGCATTACGTGCCACAACAAAACACCCTGAGCGCGCCATCATGTACATCAACCTGATACGCTCTAACCAAGAGCTGTATGACTTGACAATGAATGGCATTGAAGGCAAGCACTGGATTGACGCAGGCCCAGGCAAGTCCGCCGCCGGTCCAAACTTTGGCGATTATGGCGGGTATTCTAATTGGGGTTTCATTACTCGCAATCTCAGACGGTTCTCTGTTGACGAGTGGCCGGGTCTTCAAGATGTATACAAGAGTTATGAAGCTCGTGCGGTCAGTAACCCCGCATACTACTTCCTCTTTGATGACAGTGAAGTAAAGAACGAAATCGCCGCAATGAGCAATATTAAGGAAAGATATGAAAAGACATTGAATTTTGGCTTTGAAGCAAATTGGGAGGCCACAATTGCAGATGTCCAAAAGCAATACGAAGTAGCCGGAAGGCCCGCGGTTTTAGCGGAATATGAGAAGCAGTTAGCGGCTTATTTAAACACCTATAACAAATAACTAATACGGGCAAAAGAGGTAGGGAGGAAAACAATTGTTTTCCTCCCTATTGATTATAAGTGTCATTTATCACACTGTACTTTTTACGATATTCTGTAGGCGAAAATCCTGTTTGTTTTTTAAATATCCTATTAAAGTAACTGATGCTTGTGAACCCGACGCTAATAAGAATTTCCGAAACGGTCAGATCCGTCTGCAACAGCTTCTTCTTTGCCACCGATATACGAAAATAATTTAAATACTCTATGAAGGTTCGTCCGGTCGCTTTCTTAAATAAACGGCAAAAATGGTGATGGCTGATGTTTAACATGCTTGAGATTTCTTCAAGCCTTATTATGCTGCCGTAGTGCATTTTTATATAACTTAATGCCTTTGATACACTTCTTAGCATATCTACAGCTTCGGGCTTAGCCAACGAACCCTCGCGATATATTATGACGAGCAGCCGATATATACCGGCAATGATCGCCATGTCGTAAACAATGCGCTTATATTTAAATTCATCGGCGATCATAAGCAGTTGACGCGCAAACTCGGCATGTATTGCCTTTTCGTTGGTATTGTAAACGATATATTTGAAGCTTTGCTCATGAATAAAACTGACTAAGTATTTGTCCGCGTTTAACCCGCCGCTGTGCAGCAAATTTAAATCAAACTGTAGAAGACATATCTGTGTGTAATTGTTATTGATCTTATTGCTCCAATGCACCACGAGGCTGTTGATAATAATGATTTCCCCGGTTTTTAAAATGTGTTTTTCGTCTTCAATCACAAACTCCATTTCGCCGGCCATCATATATATCATCTCAACCATGTCATGCAAATGTGGCTCGCTATGGAGCCGCCGCTCACTTGTATCTGTTACAAGTGTTTTTATAGGCAAATGAACATCGGAGATATGAATCTGTTCAACTTCTGTATACAAAATTAAAACCTTCTCTCTTAACAATTATACAATAGTTTCATTGCTTTTCAAGGCGGTTATTAATTCATAAATAAAGGAGACAGTCATGATCACAACCGAAGTATACGGCCGTATTCGTCTGACACTTCCCGAAGGAACAGATTGCGCAGAGATAACGACCCAAAACGGCGAAACACATCCCCTGTTAGTGTATACGCATAATGATGCGGATTTTAGCTATGATAACCATGGCTATGAAACTGCGACCCTACGTGGCGAGCCGCGTAAGCAGGTTGCGTTTACAGCCACGTACGAAGGTCGCCATACCCTAAAGGCGTATAAATGCGGTGAGTTGTTGTCGGAGACGGAGTTTGATGCGTTACCCGGAAAAGGCGGTTTTGTTGAGGTATCTCGCCGCGACCCGCGCTATTTTGCTTTGTCGGATGGCAGTTCATATGTGCCCATAGGCTTAAATTTAGTAGGATGCACATATGACCACCTGCCCTCCGGAGAAGGTCACTTTAAGCGATCCTCTACACTTGTCACTACAGGCTTGAAGGAATGGGAACGCTGGTTTGCCGCACTTAAGGATGCGGGTGCCAACTATACACGCATTTGGCTTTCCAATCGTTATACAGAGGCACGTACAAGCCTTATGGGTATACACAATCCCGTTGCCTTGGCACGATTTGATGCACTGATAGAGCTCGCACGAAAATACGAACTGCGCTTAAAGCTATGTCTTGAGCATTGGCGTACGTTTTCAGATGAAAAGCATTTCGCTTACAGGTATTACACAGACCCCAATACAGGCTTTCAACTAAAGGATGAAAACCAATGGTTTGAAAGCCCATACTGGAATGAGCAATGGCTGCGTGACATTGAGCCATATTTGGCGCGTTGTCAGAACGATCCTGTTGTGTTTGCATGGGAGCTTTGGAATGAAAACGAATGCGGTGAAGCAAGCTTCGAGGTTGTGTCTGCGTTTACCGAACGGATGCTACCGGCGGTTAAGCGCCTCTCACCAAAAAATTTGGTTGTGAACTCGCTCGGCAGTTATGACGAAGAATATTGCCAACATAAACAAAATCGCTTTTGTGAGATGGAGGCGATGGACTTCCAACAGGTGCACCGTTATTTAGATCAGGGCGCTCCTCTTGCCATATGCCATACCGATCCTGTCAAATTCTCCATAGATGCAGTGGTTCGCTCTCGACGCGCAGACAAGCCGATCATTCTGACGGAAACAGGCGCGGTAAACGACTGCCATATAGGGCCATTTCGTTATTACAGAAGTGACCACAACGGTCTCATTTTTCATGATGTGACATATCCTGCGTTGTTTGCCGGTGCGGCAGGATCGGGTCATGCATGGCATTGGGATTCCTATATAGAGCCGAAAAACCTGTGGCGGCATTTTAAGCCAATGGCACAAGCAATCGAAGGGATTCAAATGGATGAAGAAGGCTTTGTAAATAAAATCGTTAACAACGATCACGCTTGGATTTTAATGCTCGTCGGCAGCAAGCACACATTAGTGTTGGTGCGTAATAAAGCTGATCGTTGGGATTATGTGTTGCGTGACGGTATTGTGCCGCGACCTGTAGATGGATTTTGCCTGTCGCTTGATGGGATAAAAGTTACAAATGCAAAAGCGTTCTGGCTTATGGACGAAGTACCCGGCAGCTTGGATGTTATTGATGATGTTGTGCATCTGCCGTCGTTTGTTCATGGATGTGTGCTTCGGATTGAGCACGCTTCTCACTAATCAATATTGTGCAAATAACGATCCCTATTGTGATAGTTAATATATGTAGTAATTGCTAAACTAATCATACTCGGTAACAACATTCATACCAAGATGATTAATGTCTTGCCTTGTTATGAATGGCGGTTGCATAAGAATAAACATGAATGGCGGTGATTAACAAGATAATTTGTTTTGTACCAAATTTTTAGTTTTGAAATCTTTATCATTTGAAAACTTTATCAACGGGAGGGAGTTACAACAATGAGAAAAAGGTTCTTGAAGCATGTTTCTTTATTGCTTACGTTATGTATGCTTCTCAATATGCCACATGGCATTTCTTTGGCAATGGCAGCCGATTCGGATGTTGACACAATAATAGCCGAGGATATTATAGATGTCATTGACGAAGCCGATGACAATGTCGAACCATCTGAGAATGCTGATGAAGTTGAGGATACCGAAACGGAGACAGAAGCCGAGCCGGACGATCAAAACCAGTCCGATCCGGTTGATTACTCTGTATCGAATAACGTGAGCGTATACACTGCCGGCTCTGTTATGGCAGAGGACTTTAGCTTATCCGGCGATATTAACGAATATGATATTCCGGTTTCTGTGTCTTCAACTACATATGACAAAAACGACCCAAGCTATAATACGCGTATAGCTTTAGTGGATGATGGCAAAAGCGGGAATCAACTGCGTGTAACAGCAAGATCGAATGATGTAAGAGCATCTATTCCGACTATTTCGGCTAACGGTTATACAGCCGTCGCATTTCACCTTGATGCGTCAGACAGTGCTTTTACTTCAAGCACACGTTGGGAACCAACCCTCGTCGCTGACGGTCAAACATACAACATGCCAAATACGGCTCTTCCAAGCGGGGTGTATACATTAAGAGACAACGCCCTTAACGGTTCTGCTCCGACAGCGATAGATACCTCAAGCAGTGGCCGTTTTTCCTTCTATGGGGATCCCGGATGGGTTATCATTCCGTTCTCATCGTACGGAAGCGGAGTTGCAGGTTCGGTCTCAAGCGTTGGCGCAACGACTCTCGGAACCACGGATGACGTTATTACATTTGCGTTCAGTGTGCGAGGGTCTGCGGGCCATGATGGCAAGTACTTCTATCTTGACGACATACAATTTTTAAACGCCGCCGATTACAGTGATATTTTGGCGGGCAATAAAAAACCTTTGGGAGCGCTTGAACCCGAGCCCCCTTCGCCAGGTTGGGTAGACAGTACAAAGCCAATACGCCAAAACTTTAACCAAGAATTAACAAATATATCCGGTTTGCAGCGCATATCGCATGCCACGGCGGTCCTTAGTGCCGATACGCTTGGCGCCGGCCCGGGCACCTATCAGCAGAGTAACCGTAAGATTACCGGAATGAACAGTGCAAGCGGGACCACAAAGGTAGATATAACCGATACTGACCCAAGCATCGGAACATATTACGAACTGGTCTCTAACGAACGCTCAGGGTTCACAGAGCCGGGTAATAAATCATTAAAAGTAAATGTATTAAGTGAATATGATGAAATGGTCATTGTTGATCTGGGTACAACAGCAGGCCATCAAGGAATTGCATTTTGGGTGGATTTTACAAATTACCATAGCAATATGCGCCTTCAGCCAACCTTGTTATTCCCCGACGGAACAACATTTGACATGCGCTATTCCACTACGCCCGATGTATTCTTTACGATAGACCATGCTGATGGTACTGTTACAAATAGGGCATCGTCCACCAACGGGCGCATCGGTAATCTATTCGGATTTAAGGGATGGATAGTCATACCATTTAGCAGCTATACCGCAACAGATTCAAATGAGGTTTTGGGAACCTCTACAGAAGAAGCAAAGCTCCAACTCTTTATGTATAAGATTATACAAGGTGCAAAATCATTTTTGTTAGATGATATACAGTTTGTGCCTGATATAACAAAAATGCCGATCTACTTAGATGGTCAAACGGGAGAGGACATTGATGTAACACCACCTACACCTCCTTCGCCTCCTTCGCCTCCTTCAGAGGGTACTGACCTGCCAAAGGGACCGACGGCACAGACCAAATCCAACATTACTGTGGACTTTAAGGTAGCAGCAGAAACGAGCTTTCCACAGGTTGGTGATTATGTAAAAGCAAAAATGAGCATTGATAACTTCGGATCAAATGATGTCAGCAACATTAAAGTTTACACCGACACACCGCCTTTCCTCATAAACAGCGATAGCAATGAGTTTACGGTGCAGGCACTGCAAGCAGGTAAAAAAGCTGAAATTACGTTTTTTTTCAAAGCCTTATCCGCAGGTCGCGGAAAAGTAAATGCGCGTGTTGTATTGCCATCCGGTACAACATTTACATTTTCAGATGACTTTACCGTAATGGGTGCGGGCTGGCTCCGCGGCGATCAGCATTCCCATTCCAAATGGTCAGACGGCGGCAGTGCCATACGAGAGAATGCAAATATGGCATATGACAAAGGTTTGAGCTGGCTGTACAGCACTGACCATTCAAATGGCTTAGCCAACACCAATGCGAATAAGGTTCCCACAGAACAGACCGCAGCACAGACTAAAAAGTTTAACGGGGCCTTGGTGGTATACCCGGGCACGGAGGTAACAACAGGTAGTCATGGGCATTCCAATATCTATTTCCTAAATAACGATGCCGTGCCACCTTACCAACAAAACTCCGCCGCCACATGGACAGATCATTTTAATACATATAAGGCACTGGGCGCTCTGAGCCTCTTAAACCACCCGTACCGCGACGACGGCTCACAAATGAAGACATACTACGATGTCGCAGGTTACTTTGGCGTTGAAGGATGGAACGGCGGACACCACCCGCTTAGCCCCATCGGCGCACGTGCACTCAGAAGTTGGGATGATTTAAATATCCGTGGGCAAGCAAACAATGGTATTAACGGCAAGGTATATGCTTTAGCCAGCTCCGACGCGCATAACGCCGGTAATATCGCGGGTCCACACACAGTGGGTTATTTCCCTGAATACCCCAAGCCGTATTCGAGTGACAACGGAGCGGTCTTGAAAAACGTATTCAATAGCGGTAATTACTATGGCACCAACGGGCCGGATTTGCGTTTTAGCATAGACGGTGTGCCCATGGGTGCTGTAGTAACCGGTGCTACAGGCCAACATACTATTAAACTGCACGCTGTGGATGATTATTCATATTTAACAAAGGTTACATTGTTAAAAGGCAATGTAACCGGGCAAAACCCACCCACATGGGATATCGTGAACACCTGGACACCGGCATCCGCGAATGATCGAGGTGCCATGCAGGTTGTTAACACATGGGACTTATCGGGGCAGAACCTGCATGCTTGGGAAACTACATATCCAATCACCGCTAACGACAATGATTTTTATCGCGTTGAGGTTCAAAGCGCAGGCGCGAAATTTGGATCTGGCAGCGGTTACGCACCAGCGTTTAAATCTGGATTTGCTTTCTCAAATCCCATTTGGATATCGACTGCGGGCGCATCCAATACGGCAGATTTGCTTAGCGCAACCTATAACGGCACTTCAGTACATAAAAGTGTGCTGGGTGAGTATTATGTGATTGCAACAAACAGCGAGAGCATGGATGTTAACAAGATGACTGCAATCGTTGTCGGCAGCAGCAAATCGATCAGCTACGACAATACAAAAGATCAATTTACCGTTACCGTAACGGCCGCAAGCGGAGCACAGAATAGCTTTATCATCGGTGTAGTAAGAACCGGAAAAACAGAGACCAGCTTTGATCAATCTGAAGGTGGCGGCAATGTCCCCGGTGCAAAGATGATACAAGATTTTGAGATGGGCAACGTCAACTCCGTCGTCAGCTGGGCATGGGGCAGAGGCGATGTCGGCGGCGGCTTTTTCCAAGATGATACTATATATAACAGAGGAAACCTTTCCATTGTTGATTTAAACAATAACAAGGTGCTTAAGGGTATGCTGAGCAACCCCACAGGCAACTTAACCGCCACATCTTCTTGGTGGGAAAATGTATCTCAAATCAAGGTAGGCGCGGTTGAAGACAACTTTAAAGAAATATCATTCTGGGTTGATATGTCAAACTGCACCGAAGTTACCAGAATAAAGGCAAACCTGTCTGACGGCTCGAGCAAATATTGGGAAACCACTGCGTATACCCTTATTTTTGAGGACGAGAGCAAACCCAATCAAAACGGTATGGCAGGCAAGGGTGAATTGGTAATCCCATCGGGCTTCCGTGGATATGTCAGTGTTTCATTTGCGTCATACAAAAACCCTGAACAGGGTTATGCAATAGAACAAAACAATCCCAACCTGATGTTTGAGTTTTATGTCAGTAAACCAATGACAGGCTCGTTCTTCTATCTCGACCATCTACAGGTCAGAGAAACCGGCGCACCGTTCCTTCCCGGTTCCGTGCCCCCAGATTTTAAAGCCGAGCTGGCAGCGTTGGTTGCTTCGCTCGAAGACCTTAAAGAAAGTGATTACACACCCGAGAGCTGGCAAGCCTTTATAGCCGCACTAAACGCCGCAAAAGCCGTGTTGGCTGCCGCAAACCCAACACAGGTAGAGATCGGCGCAGCCGAATCCGCACTCAGGATAGCTTATAATGCGCTTGTGGCCGCAAAGCCCAGGGTAAGTTTTACGGCTACCACAAACAGGGCAACGGATTTATTTGAAGCAAACCTACACTGGGGCGTTACTCATACACATTATTGGTGGGACGTGCAGGACCCCGATGCATCCGCACGAGCGGCAGATTTGTTAACATCAGTCTCATCAATTAATAACACGCATATCATGGGTTGGGGTGCAAAAAACCCGTGGCCGTCGAAGAATGCAGCATTCGATTTTAGCGACCTCAGGCATCGCGTCGATCTATTCGACAGCCTGGGTGGTGAAAAGTGGATGACATTCTGTACGGCACCCGGTTGGATGAAGGGCGAAGGCACATACGTAAACGGTGGGCATTCGCTTGATTGGGAGATGCATGAAGCTCCGCTGCCGGAGTTTGAGGACGACTTCGCATATCTCTGCGCCCAAATCGCCAAAGCCTTTCCCGAGGTTACAACATTTCAGGTATGGAATGAGTTTAAGGGTATGTGGAAAGAAGGCGGCATTGTTGATTATGAGCGTTACACCCGTTTGTATAATAAGGTGTACACAGCAGTTAAAGCCGTTAGACCCGATGCAAAAATAGGCGGCTTCTACCTCGTTGTAGAAGGCGACGGTTCCATATCGCTCGGTGTTAATGGGAAGCATAATTATGAGCCGTTGGATAGCAATGCCAAAGAGGCTTTAAGATACTTCTTAGATAATGCCATAGCCGTGGATTACCTCTTGGTTGACAGGGCTAACGTAGACTATCACAACGATGGTTACTGGGAATGGCAGACTAATCTATTCCGTCCAACGCGTGATCAGGCGATGCAGTTAACCAAATATTTTGCCAAAGCAACTAAAGAACTGGCAGAGCTGACCGACTTGCCGATTGTATGGTCTGAATACTACGGCACATATGGCGATAACAACAGTGAATTCATGCCGATTAACTCGCCTTATATCGGCGCGCACTATGCCTCCATCCTGTATAATATGATCAAGGGTGCCGGCGGACGTGATCTCTCTGCGTTGCTTTGGATAGAGTGGGATCATGATTTGGTGCGCCACTCAATATTTACAAACACCGATGCGGGTGGCGGTCAACCAACACCGCACTACTACGCGATGAAAAAGCTGTTGGACAACTTCCCCATGGGCACCATGCTGCATGATGTGCAGATATCATCACCGGATGTTGAGCAGAATAACATCGGAGACATGCTCGAAATCCTTGCTTCCGATCAATGCGCGTATGTTATTAACAAGACCAGCCAAACCATTAACTTAACATTGGATGGTACAAGCCACGAAATTTCAGCCTATGGCGTCGAGGTACTTGACCTCAACACAACTCAAGAGACTGTCGCAACACCTGTTGCCAATCCAAATGGCGGGCAGTTTACAACGAGCCAATGGGTAACATTATCGTGTGCAACACCGGGTGCCGAAATATTCTATACGCTTGACGGAAGTACGCCAACAAGAAGCAGCACGCTGTATACAGGTGCAATCGCTATTACAAACACAAAAACCTTAAAAGCGTTTGCAATAAAATCCGGTATGATTGACAGCTCGGTAATGACAAGTGTATTTAGAATTGAAGCCGCCGGTACTTCATCGCCCGGAACAATACCGCCGTCAAAGCCGTCATCAACACAGAGTTCATCTGATACAAACGAACCTGCTAACATACCGGTAAGTAAAAATGTATTAGTACCCGAAAACGATACATCCAACATAATCAAAGATGCTATCAAAAAGGGAAAAGCCGATAGTACAAAACCCGTAGCTGTTATTAACATTAAAGGGGACGCAATTGGTGCTATCATTACCGGCAAAGACTTGCTGACGTTAGTGCATGCAGATGGTGTTTTACTTGTAAATAACGGATCATTTAGCGTAACATGCACATCAGCGTTGATTAAGGAATGGGCGGTAGCTGCAGAAGCCAAAGTAACGCTGACGCTAAAACAACAAGCCAACCTTGATATTAACAAGGATGTTGTTGATCGTCTTGTACGTACAGCAGGTATCAATAACTCGTTGTTCAAAGTAGCACGCGAAATAGCTGTTACTGTAGGAGACAGAGACATCGGAAAAACGAAGAATCCTTACATGATAACTGTTGATGTCAGCGGCTTAAACTTAAATGCTAAACAGAAACCAAACTTTACAGGCATTCATTTTGATAGTGAGACACAAAACTATCAACAGTTAGGCGGCGAATTTTCAGCTGACGGTAAAACCTTTACCTTCCATACCTATGAAGGCGGTGTTCATAGCGTAATTGTATCTGGCAAGTTATTAAAGCTTCATTTTGCCATTGATAAGTCGTCGTATACTAAAAACAACACCGTATTCGAAAACGACATAGCGCCGTTTATCAGTACCGACAACAAAACGATGATGCCTTTACGTGTGGTTGCCGAAGGTTTAGGTGCTGAGGTAAATTGGATAGCCGAAACACGAACAGTCATTATCACAAAGAATGGTGCCACGGTATCACTCACAATTAACGAGACATTACCCGGAGATTTGGGAACAGCAATTATTGTAAATGACCGCACATTTGTGCCTCTGCGTTATGTGGCAGAAAAGCTCGGAGCTAATGTTGTGTGGGACGCAACAGACCGTACAGTAAGAATTTATCAGTAAAATAACAAAAAAAGAGCTACCGACATCCGGTGGCTCTTTTTTACAATTGAATTCCGCAAAAGACTTTGAAAATCTAATTCCTTTTCTTACCAATCTGCTACACCAAGTACG